>CAJQMX010000184.1 GCA_905479515.1 uncultured Parasphingopyxis sp. | reverse complement strand
CCCGGCTATGCTCACGCCGGGCAATACCAGTCCATGTCATCGTTCACTCCATCTCTTCGTAAAGACGGACTGAATCACAACATCCTGGTATTGCTCAACTACTTTCGGATCGGGCTCTAAACCCGCTGGTGGCAATCCGTTTACCGTCTCGGGAGTCGCAGGAATTCCCAGTCCCAATTTACGAGAGAGCTTGAACCAGAGCGTACCGATATTGGTGCGTCGATTAACCGGTTTCAGCATCTGGCAGCTAATGAACGGCGCAGATTCAGAAAGGGAATGGAATATCCATTTCACCCGGGGCTCGACGTTCCCTTGAGAGCCCGGCTGATCTTCACCTGCGTCGTGGCTGTAACCGCGATATGTCGAAGTTCGCTGATTTCCTGCGACACGATGCGCGTATCCGTTTGAAGTCTGAGTTCCGCAAGTTCGGCCAGCATAATCAATGACGGATTAATAGAAGGTTCCTTGACCCAATCCTCGCCGCCGTCGTATACTTAGGTGGATTGTCAAAGCAGCCTTGATGCTGCAGATACGGCTATCAGCACATGTAATGTCAACGCGTTTCGCCACTAAAGCGATAAGCGGTCCGAAGAACGAAACTTTCGAACTGGATCGTAAAATTAGGGAATTCCATGTCCGAAGCTAATAACGGATCGAAAAAACGGGTCAGGCTGTCAAAGGACATCTGGTTAAAGCACACGCTCAGTAAAATAGGTGAAGTTGGTGTCGCCGGTATTCAGATAGAATCATTAGCCAAGGAGCTGAATGTAACTAAAGGAAGCTTTTATTGGCATTTCCAGGACAGAGAGACGCTTCTCTGCGAGACGCTGTCATATTGGTATAACTCGGCGACCAAGGCCATTGGACTTGCGGGCAAACGCGACTTCGACGATCCATTGGATCGGCTGCGATATTTTTACACCCTTGCCCTGAACCGACGGCACGATGTTCCGGGCGGCTCCGTCGAACGGGCGCTGCAAGAATGGGCGCGGGTTTCCGAGATTGCTGCCGAAACCACCCGGCGCGTCAATCAGGACCGGATCAGCTTAATTTCCGATGCCTATATCGAACTGGGCAAGCGCGAGCATCAGGCGCGCCAGACGGCGACAATGGCGCTGGCTCAAATCATCGGACTGAACATCCTGTCACGCTCCCAGACGAAGCGGTGCCATGCCGAAGATACCAAGGCATTCCTCGCAGTATTCCTTCCGGTAACAGTAGGGCGGGAACCGCCCAAAACGGATTCCACCAGCACCACCGGAGCGACTGCTTCGACTGCGGGTTGAACCTTCGCCGAGCCCGGCCGGAGCCTTATTCGGGGGCACCGCGTGTCTGTTGCTGCGATGTGGAAGCTCCAAAAATCTAGGGGCCTCGCTACCCGCAAGAGTACGAGGCCCCAAAGGCATGGCGACGCAGGGCATGTTCATGCTCGTGCCCTGCGTCGACCGTTAGATCAGAACCTGAGTTCTACGCTTGCACCTACTTCACGCGGGCGTTCGTAGATGATGTAGGCGGCGAGCGGTCCAGGCGAGATTTGCTGGGCCACCGCTGCGTTGGTGAGATTCTTCGAGAAGATGCGGAAAGTAAGATCGTCATCCGGGCTAGTCCAACCGATCTCTGCCGACAGAAGTTCATAAGAATCCTGGCTGAAGATGTTGAGGTAATCGTAATATACCGCACTCGAATGGAAGAGGTTGCCACCGATGAAGGCTTCTCCATCGAACGCATCGAATGTGTAGCGTCCGCCCAGCGTCAGAGTGAACTCCGGGGTGCGGACTAGCTGATTACCAGAGACATCGGTGGATGAAACCATGTTTCCGCCGCCCGCCTGGGGAATGAATACCTGCGCGTTGGAAAATTCATCATATTTGGCATGAGTGTAGGCGATGGCCGCACGCAGATCCAAGCCGTCAATAGGTTCTGCCGTAAGCTCGAGCTCTCCACCATAGATCTCTGCGCTGGCCGCGTTCTGCAGAACGAACGAATTATTGGCCGCCCGCGCGGTCACTTGCAAGTTGTCATAGGTGTAATAGAAGGTCGCAAGGTTCGCCCGCAGCCACGGCAGTGGATCGGATTTTATGCCAAACTCGATCGCCTCGATCGTTTCCGGCTCGACCGCCACGTTCGAAGTGCCGAAAGTGTTGAAGGTGCCGCTTTTGAACCCGGTGCCATAGGTGGCGTAGATGTTCAGATCAGGCGAAGCTTCGTACTGGACGGCCACGCGGTAAGTGAATTTGTCGAAATCCTCCTCCGCATCCGTGAACAGCTGGTTGCCGTTGATACGCTGCGAGAACTTTCGCGTCTCCGTGGTGTAACGTCCGCCCAGCGTTACCGAGAGGCTCGGCGTCAGATCATAGGTGCCTTCGACAAAGGCCGCGATTGACGAATTCTCCACTTCCGGCTCGATCGTGATCGGCGTGACCGGGGTAGCGACGTCCCGGCGATTGATCAGGATAAGCGGCTGCTCACCCTCCAGCTGGTAATAATAGGCGCCAGCAGTCCAGCTGAGGGGACTACCATTGTCCGAAATAAGCCGCAGTTCCTGTGTGAACGTATCGGGTTTGACCCGCATGTTCGTTTCGCCGAGAAGAATATTGGTGCCATCGGAATCGGCGATCTGGTGCACGCGCGTACGCATGTAAGAGCTGGTCGATTCCAGAATGACCCCGCCCAGATCGAGCTGTCCCTTCAGCGCGATGTCCAGTCGGGTGAAGTCAGACAGGCCAGCCGTTCCGAAGGCGAAATTGGAGATTTCCCAGGGTTCGTCGGGAATGATCGCGCCGGCGAACTGCGCGCCCAGCGAGTTCCCCTCGAACGGCTGGGCAGTGGCCGCAATTTCTTCGTGCGTATCGACATATGCGACCGTCAGAATGAACTCGGCCTGGTCGCTCGGCTGGAACAGCAGCTTGGACCGGATCGACGCAATTTCGGTATCGCCGACAGCGCCGCCATTGAGCAGGTTCGTCGCGTATCCATCCTGATTGCGATAGAGAACGGCGAGATCGGCAGCGATTGTGTCGGTCAAGCCGCCGGTAACGTAGGCACGAATGTCGAAATTGTTTGCATCCTCGCGCAGGCGACCCCAGCTTCCCTTGATACGGGCGCGCGGTGTGAACTGAGGATCCGGGGTCACGACGTTGACCAGACCACCAGTGGCGTTGCGGCCGAACACCGTGCCCTGCGGCCCACGAAGAACCTCGACGCGGGAGATTTCGACAAGGTCGATCTGTGTCGAATAGGGATCGCCCTGGTAAACGCCGTCCACATAGACCGCGACGTTTGATTCATCGCCGACCGAAGTACCGCTCGAACCGACACCGCGAATGCTGGGCTGCATTACGTTCTGGTTGCGGCCGCCGTTGAACCCTGGCACGACCTGGTTGAGAGACCGGACCTGTTCAACGCCCGAGGTCGTCAGCACCTCAGTCGACAGGGCGGTTACTGCCACGGGGACTTTCTGCAGGCTTTCTTCCCGGCGCGTGGCGGTGACGATGATCATGCCGCCCGCGCCGTCAGCTTGCGCATCCGCCTTTAGCTGGGCCTCGCCCGCCTGGTCGGCCTCATCCGAGGTGGCACTCTGGGCATTGGCCGCAGCCGGACAGAGCAGGAAAGGCAGTATGGCTGCCGTTGTTAACAATGATTTCTTCATTTTTATCTCCCAGGTATAATAATATTTCGACTGTCTGTTTCTACGTTATTTTATTTGGAACTAACTTATTTCGAAGCATTTCGTTTCTGCATGAACTGCTTGGCCATCTCTCCCAGTCGTCTCTTGTCCGGCTTGCGGGCAGGAGTTTTCGGAAGTTCGTCAAGCACGACGACGGCTTGAGGAATCTTGTAACTGGTGAGACGTTCGGCGCAGTGGCTCAGCAAGACTTCTTCCGTCATGCCGGAGTCCGGCCCGGTGGCCACGAAGGCGATAGGCACCTCGCCCTTGCGATCGTCCGCCACGGAAACCACCGCAGCGTCCGAAACCTCGGGAAGCAGCGAAAGCACTTCCTCGATTTCGCTCGGATAGACATTGAACCCGGCGACGATCAGCATGTCTTTTTTGCGATCAACGACCGCCAGAAAGCCGTCCGGTGTCGTGAAACCGATATCACCGGTGGGGAGCCAGCCGTCTTCAGCCACGGGAGGTAGCCCCATGTAGCGGTCGATCACCCGTTCGCCCCGGATCAGTATCTCGCCATTCTCGTTTGCGGGCAGCCGCTTGCCGCTGCCGTCGAGCGCGGCGATGGCTACTTCTATGCCTGGCAGGGGAAGCCCGGTGGTGCCGTATTGATGCGTGCCGTCGAGTGGCTGCGCGGTGAGTGGGCCGCCTTCGGTCATGCCGAACGCCTCAAGGATCGGTAGGCCGGTCTTGGCCTCCCACCGCGACAGGGTTTGCCGGGAAAAGACCGAACCGCCTCCCGGGCACAGCCACAGGGCGGAAAGATCAGCTTCCGGGGCCGCAAGCAGGCCCTGATAGATCGCTGCCGGACCGCCGCTGAACACGCTGACCCGATGTTCCTCCATCAAACGCGCGACCAGATCCGGCTGAAAGCGGGGTACGATGATGAGGGGCGAGCGGCCATAGACCGGGTTGAAGCAGCCCATGTGTGTCCCCCACACATGGCTGATCGGGGCGACATTGAGCCACACCTCTTCCTGATCGCGCGTCGGCCATGCCGTATGCATCGCCTTGATGATGCTCATTTCCGATCGGTGGCTGCGCTGCACGCCCTTCGGCGTGCCAGTCGATCCGCCGGTGAACATGATGATGCAGGGACTGTCGCCCGTGATTTTCACCTCAGGCCGAGTGGGCTGGGTGTCGAGCAATTGCTCGATTGCAATGCCACCTTCGCCCACGGTAATCAGCTGCGCATGGGCATTGTCGGCGGCTTCCCCGGCAACGTTGGAGTTACGCTCACCAGCTAGGACCAGACCGGGCGGCGCTATCTCGAACAGTGCACCCAGTTCGCGCGGGGTATAGTCGGCGTTGACCGTCGAAATTTCCGCGCCGGCGCTTAGCGCGGCGTAGATGGCGACATTGGCCTCGATCGAATTCGGAATGCAGATCGCGACGCGCCCTGAAGGCGGGACAATCTGACTGATCCGCGCCGCGAGACCAGCCACCGCGGCGCCAAACTGCGCGTAAGAAAGGCTTCTGCCGCCTTCGACCAAGGCAAGCTGGTCCGGGCACGCCTCTACGGTGTCCCAGAACATGGTTACGACATCGGAATATTCTTTCCGCGTAAAAACAGGATCGCCTTCACTGAGGCGACGAAGTATCTCGGATCTGGTTTTCGATTTCTGCATAAAGTACCATCTTAGGAGGAAGCTGAGTTGAGGGCGGATTGAAACGCGCTTGCGAGTTTGCTAGGCGTTCAGTTGTTGCGGAAAAAACCCCGGACCTGTTCAAGGAACTGTTCCTCGCGTTCCAGTTGCACCCAATGGCCGCACTGACCAAATACGTGCATTTCCGAACGCTTGAGGTGCTCGTGCATACGTACCGCCACCTGCAGCGGGATCATCTTGTCTTCCCGCCCGTGAAGGATCAGCACCGGCACGGTGATCGCATCAAGCTGCTGCAGCGGGATGCCTTTCACGATGCGCGACCCCTTGGCATTCTGTTCCTCGCCGGGCTGCAGTTTGCGGATGGTTTCTTTACCGCTGGCGATCTCGGCGACGCGCAACCGCGCGGCGACGGCCTCGTCGGTGACGATCGACGGATCGTAGGGAAAGGCCTGCATCATTGCGCGCATGGCATCCATGCTGGGTTCGAAGGTCCGGCTGTTCGCCAGACCTTGGGTCTGCTCGAACTCGCCCGCTGGGGTCCCCATGAGAACGAGCGAGCGCACCTTGTCGGAGTGATTAGCCATCATCCCAAGCGCCAGCGCGCCGCCGAAACTGTTGCCAACTAGTATCACTCGATTGAGGCCCATGGCGTCGATGAAGCCCGCCAGATGCCGGGTCCACAGCTTGATCCCCGGTTTTTCGCCTTCGGGCAAAGGGCTGAAGCCAAATCCCACGATATCAGGGGCCAGAACCCTGTGCGTTTCGCCAAGGCGAGGCAGGATTCCTTGCCAATTCTGCCATGCCGTGACGCCCGGACCCGAACCGTGAAGGAGGATCACTGGATCGCCTTCACCGTGTTCATGATAATTCGTCTGGATACCGTCGACGTCTATCGAAGCCCCGATATCGGGGAGCCTCAGATTACTGGACATATCTCTCTCCACACCACGCAATTTGTCAAATTCTTGTGAAATATCTGTTGCGAGACCTTCGCAGAAATGTCAATACGTAAGAGTATGGTTTGCCAAAATGGGCATGAGCCAAAAATCAGAGGGTGAGAAATGGTGGAGATTCTATCGGGACAGACTGCGGTGATCACAGGGGCTGCTTCGGGCATCGGAGAAGCGGTGGCCCTGCGCTTCGTAGAAGAGGGGGCGAATGTGGTAGCCTTGGATCGCAATGCGGATGCGCTTGCCGACCTGGCGGATCGTTTAGGCGATCGGTGTGCGGTCGTGGCAGGCGATTGCACTGAGGCCGAGATCTGCAGACGCGGGGTCGCGCTCGCGCTGCAAAAATTCGGCAAGCTGGACTGCGTGGTCGCGAATGCAGGCGTGTACGATTGGTACAAGCGAATAGATCGGATGGGCACGGCCGATGTGGAGACCGCGTTCGAGGAACTGTTCCGCATCAATGTACTTTCGACCTTATTGATCGCACGATCCTCCGTCGAGGCGCTGCGGGAATCGGGTGGCTCCCTGATAGTGACCTGTTCGAACGCCAGTTTCAGGGCTGGCGGCGGCGGGACGCTCTATACCGCAAGTAAGTTTGCGCTGCGCGGCGTGGTCTATCAGCTGGCCTATGAATGGGCGCCGCATGTGCGCGTCAATGGAGTCGCTCCGGGCGGGACGGTGACCGGCCTGTCGGGTCTCGCAGCGCTGGAGAGTTCTTCGCGTCGGCTCGATTCTGAAGAACGGACCGTTGAAATGGTAGCGAAGGCATCGCCGCTAGGAAGAGCCGCCGCGGCAGATGATCATGCAGGGTGTTACGTGCTGCTTGCGTCCCGACGCGACGGCAAGAACCTCAACGGAACGATCCTAGTCAGCGACGGCGGGCTCAGTTCGAGAATGGGATAGGTGCATTGGCCAAGTTCAGAGCCCGTTTTCCAGCGCAGCGACCCTACGAAGCCCGCAGCATGACGGAGATTGCCTCCGCCGCCTCGACGATGCTCGGCAGGAGCGTGAGCAGCCTCTCCTCCGCCTCTTCGAAATTTTCGTCGGTGCACACCTCGGTGACCGAAACTGCCGCCATCAGCCGCCCGGTCCGATCCTCTATCGGCACCGCAAGACAGCGCAATTCGGAATATATCTCACCCCGGTCCATCGCCCAGCCTTGCCTGCGCACGTCGCCGATCTCCTTCCGCAAGGCATCGGCCTGCGAAATGGTGTTCTGCGTCAGAGGGACGAAATCGTCTGGAGCCAGATACTCCTCCAGCTGATCGTGAGCGAGCTGGGCAAGCAGCATCTTGCCGACCCCGGTGCAATAGGCCTCGAGTTCGGTCATCTCCTGCGAGGGGGTACGCGAATATCCAGCATCGGCCTTGACCAGGTAACGGACCAGATTGTTCCGGAAAACACCCAGATGCACCGTGTGCTTGCAGGTCTTGGCAAGATCCGCGATGATCGGACGGGTAGCGCTGGTGATGATGGAATCGAGATCCACGCGCGCTCCAAGTTCCAAGCTGGCGATGCCGAGCAGGTAGCGCCCCCGCCCGTGCCGCAGCACGTATTTGCGCGCCACCAGTGGCCGCAGCAACCGATGAGCGGTCGAAAGAGGTATTCCGGAAGTTTCGGATATTTCCCTCACCGTCAAAGGTGACGATGAAAGGCACTCAAGCAAGTCGAGCAATCGCTCGGCAACCGATGTACCCGCCTCTTCATTCATCTCGGCTCTTCCTCTCACAGGGTGAGGCTCTAGACCAAAAGGCACGGTTGTCAAGGCTGGTAGAATGGGGAAAGTTGGCCCAATGTTCTGATGAATGATCAATCCGAAAGCTTTCAGTAAACGGTAGATTTGCGAACTCATCCAATTTGTGGCTGATGATGCAATAGATCGTGGCTGGAAGGGGTGAGCCGATAAGTAACAGCTGCGCAATTTTGCGTTCATTTGGGAGAGTTTTAGGCAATGACAATTGAACCTTCGATCATCACTTCACTGGGCGATGAGCTTTACGATGCCCTGATCGCCGGTGAGACGATCCCCAATCTTCGGGACCGGAATCCGGATATAGATATCGTCGATGCTTACCGCGTTCAGGAACGCTTGATTGCGCGGCGGCTGGAGACCGGTGAGGAAATCATCGGCAAGAAGATCGGGGTTACGTCCAAGGTGGTCCAGGAGATGATCGGGGTATTTGAACCTGATTTCGGCCAGTTGACCGATGCCATGTTGGTTGCCGATGATGCCACAGTAGAGCGCAAGTCTCTCATCCAGCCAAAGGCCGAGGGAGAGATCGCCTTTATCCTGAAGCATGACCTGACAGGGCCCGGCGTGACGGCGGCAGATGTTCTTGAGGCGACCGAATATGTCACCGCCTGTTTCGAGATCGTCGACAGCCGCATTTGCGACTGGGACATCCGGATTCAGGATACTGTCGCCGACAATGCTTCATGCGGGATTTTCGCAATCGGCACGCAGCAGGTCGATCCGCGCGACATTGATCTTGCCAGCGTGAGCATGAAAATCGACTGCAATGGAACCGAGGTTGCGAGCGGCGTCGGGGCCGCGGTCCAGGGTTCGCCGCTCAACTCGGTCGCGTGGCTCGCCAATACGCTGGGTCGTCTCGGCATGCCGTTCAGGGCAGGCGAAATTATCCTTTCCGGGGCGCTTGGCCCGATGGTCGAAATCTCCGCCGGCGACACGCTGCTGCTCAGCCTTAGCGATGGTCTCGGAACCTGCCGCCTGACCTTCACCTAGGCCGCCCCTGGCGGGGGTAGAGGCCGACCGCAAGCGTTCAAGTACTCGCGAACAAGCTCAATTCAACTGAAAGAGGAAGAGATGGATAAAATCAAATGTGCAATAATCGGGCCGGGAAATATCGGCACCGATCTTCTATACAAACTGCTGCGTTCCGAGGTTCTCGAACCGGTCTGGATGGTGGGCATCGAACCCGGGTCCGAAGGTCTGGCCCGCGCGAAAGAACTGGGGCTCAAGACCACCGCAGAAGGGGTCGACGGGTTGGTTTCCCATGTGATTGAGGATGGGGTTCAGATCGCGTTCGATGCGACCTCGGCCTATGTTCATGCGGACAACAGTCGCAAGCTCAATGAACTTGGTGTCCTGATGATCGATCTGACGCCCGCTGCCATCGGCCCGCTGTGCGTCCCGCCGATTAATCTGAAAGACCTTGCGGGGCGCAAGACCATGAACGTCAACATGGTCACCTGCGCCGGGCAAGCCACGATCCCGATGGTCGCCGCGGTCAGCGGTGTGCAGGAGGTGGAGTATGCCGAAATCATCGCCACCGTCGCTTCGAAGTCGATTGGCATGGGCACGCGCAAGAATATCGACGAGTTCACCCGCACGACCTCGGCTGCGGTAGCAGAGGTTGGAGGGGCGGCGAAAGGCAAGGCGATCGTGATCGTGAACCCGGCGGAACCACCGCTTATGATGCGCGATACCGTCTATTGCGAAACCGTCGACGAACCCGACCAGGAAGCTATCACCGCCTCCGTCCACGAGATGATCGCGGCGGTACAGCAATACGTGCCCGGCTACCAGTTGAAAAACGGGCCGACTTTCGAAGGTCGCAAGGTGTCGATCTTCCTCAAGGTGGAGGGACTTGGCGATTTCCTTCCCAAATATGCCGGAAATCTCGACATCATGACAGCGGCCTCTGTCCGCACCGCCGAAATGTTCGCTCAGGACATTCTGGATGGCCAGCTTGAACTAGAACCCGTGATGGAGAACGCATAATGACGCTGGATGATCAGGTCAGAGGCCGCAAACTGAAGCTGCATGACATGTGCCTGCGCGATGGCATGCATTCGATGCGCCATCAAATCACCCTGGACCAGATGGTCGACATCGCTTCGGGACTCGACGATGCCGGAGTGCCCCTGATCCAGGTCACTCATGGTGACGGGCTGGGGGGATCGTCTCTCAACTACGGGCGCGGCCTGCATACGGATCGCGAGTATATTTCGGCAGTGGCCAAGGTCGTGAAGAATGCGACAATTTCGGTCCTTCACGTCCCGGGCATCGGCACACTGGATGAATTGCGGATGGCCGCCGATTGCGGGGCAGGGTGCGTCCATGTGGCCTCGCATTGCACCGAGGCCAACGTCACCGAACAACATATCGGCCTGGGGCGCGAACTCGGTCTTGATACGGTCGGCTTCCTGATGATGGCCCATATGACCTCGATAGATCATCTGTTCGAACAGGCATTGTTGATGGAAGGATACGGGGCGACGACGATCTATTGCGTGGATTCGGCCGGCTACATGCTGCCCGATGACGTGACGGCTCGCATAGGCGGGCTGCGCACAGCCTTGAAGGATGCGACAGAGATCGGTTTTCATGCCCATCACAATCTCGGCATGGGTGTGGCAAATTCGCTGGCGGCCGTGGCGGCGGGCGCGGATCGTATCGACGGTTCGGCGGCCGGGCTGGGTGCCGGGGCGGGCAATACGCCGCTGGAACTAATGGCCGCAGTCAGCGAACGGATGGGTATCAAGACTGGCGTCGACCTGTTCAAACTCATGGACGTAGCCGAAGACCGGGTGCTGCCGATTATGCCGCAGCCGCCCCGTGCAGACCGGGATTCTATCACCCTCGGCTTTGCGGGAGTCTATTCGACCTTCTTGTATCAGGCCAAGGAAGCAGAGCGGAAATACGGCCTGTCCGCGCGCGACATCCTAATTGAATTGGCTCGCAAGAAGATGATCGGCGGACAGGAAGACATGATCGAGGACACGGCGCTGTCGATGGCCAAGGAACGCGACTTGGTCTAGCCTTGGTTCGGTGATGAAAGGGGCCGGGTGGCGGCGCAATTCCGCCGCCCGGTCACTTCGCCCCGTTCCGCTCGGGGCGAGGCCTTCGCGCTTGCGCAGGCCCTGCCGCGAAATCTTCATTTTCTCATTGCGCGGAATTTCGGTTGCGATCGACAGGATCGTGGGAATTTCCATCGGGGAAAGCCGCCCGGAGAGAAACTCCTTGAGATGCTTGAGATCAAGCTGCTCGCCTCGTCGCAGACTAACGATCATCCTTGCAGTCTCATCTCGGTAATCCTCGGGCACGCCGATGACCGCCGCCTCCCGAACGGCGGGATGGCCCAGCATCGCGCGCTCCACGTCGGCAGGGTAGATATTGAAGCCGCCAGCGATGATCATGTCCTTCAGCCTGCCGTTAACGGCGGCAGGCCCGTCTTCGCTCATCGAACCGAAAACGCCGCTGCGGAAGAAACCGTCGACGAATTCCTACTCGCTCGCTTCCGGATTACGCGAGTATTCCTTCATCACCAGCGGGCCGCGCAGACAGATTTCGCTAACCGCCGCCCGCTGACGGGGATCGTCTGTCTTGCGGGTTTCCAATTCGGTGAAGGGCAGGCGAACATCGGTGCATTGCGCATGCGTGCGTTCGGGCGGCGAATAGTCGACCGCCCGAGCGGTTTCGCTCATGCCGTATAGGGTCGTGATCCAGTGGTCGGTCGCCTCCAGGAACCTCTCCTTCAGTTCTCCTGGTACCGGTCGCGCGCCGCACTGGACGCATTTCATGCCCGACCAGTCGATCGGCCGCTCACGGGGCACCTTCAGCAGGGCGATGGCCATGGTAGGGGCCAGCAGAAGGATGGTGATCTGTCGTTCTTCGACCAGTTCCAGGGCATTCATTGGATCGAAGTGCGGTAGAGAGACCAGTTCTTCGGCCGGTTGCATTGTGAAATTCTGGACCGGCTCGATCCCGCCCGCGTGGGTCGCCGGGGCTGCCGAAAGCATAACTTCCCTGCCGTGTTTGAGCTAAGGATACCAGCTGACCATTTAGGCCGAATTGTACTGCAGATTGTAAGGGGTGAGGACTGCGGCCTTGGGCGTGCCGGTGGTACCGCCCGTGAATTGGAGCAGGGCGGGCTGTGCGACGGGGTCGAACGTGATCCGATTCACTGATCCACCGGCCGTCAGTAGGTCGGCTATGGTCTGCAGGAACGATGCCATCTCAGATTCTTGCAGCGCGATTGCCTCGCGCGGACCCTGTGTGAAGGAACCGACCAGCAGGGGCACGGGACGGCTGATGCGTTCGCGTATCTGGAGAGACTTGGCGAGCGGCCCGGGCTCATCGAAGGTCACGATGGCTTTCAGGCCCCTATCGACACATTGCCTGGCTAGCCGATCGGCACTGTATAACGGATTGCGCCCGACATAGACCGCGCCGATATGGCATATCGCGAAACAGCTGAGCGTGAACACGGTATGGGGCAGACCCATATAATCTTTGCGTTCCCCCGGCTCGATACCCATTCGAGCGAGTACGGCCTCGATGCTTGACGCAAGTTCGACGACCTCGCCGTAAGAAAGCGACTACACCGCCAGCGCGAGACATGGCCGATGCGGCATTGCTGGCTGACATGATTAAATTCCACCTTTTGCCGATTGGGCTTGTCAGATAACAGTCATTTCCATACTTATGCGAATGGATATTTTGTAAGGGGTAATTGATTTGAAGAAGATGCTGGCTTGGGTCGTGAAGGAATATGGCAAGCCGGAGGATTTGGTGTTCGATCGGATTCCCGTTCCCTCGTTGGAACAAGGCGGTCCGAATCCGGTTGATACCCTGGTGAAGGTGGAGGCCGCAGCGCTCAATTTTGCTGACGAAATTGCTATCGCGGGCCGCTATCAGGACCGTATCGAGCCGCCGTTTGTCCCCGGTAACGAGCTTGCTGGAACAGTCGTGGAGACCAGCGCAGGCTCGCGGTTTCAGCCTGGAGACAGGGTTGCTTGTCAGGTTCGCAGCGGTGCCTTCGCGGAATATTGCGCGGTTGCATCAGACCGATTGATGGCGATCGGAGACATCGATGCTCGTGCCGCCGCTGCGCTTCCGGTTTCTTACACCACGGCGCATGTCGCCTTGTTTCAGAAAGGCAATCTGACTGCGGGCCAGACGGTCCTGATCCACGCTGCGAGTGGCGGTCTCGGGGTCGCAGCGACCCAGCTTGCCCGGTCCGCCGGAGCCCGCATCATTGCCACGGCTGGGTCGGAGGAAAAGCGCCGTTTCGCAATCGAAAATGGCGCGGACCATGTTATCGATTATCGCAAGCCGGATTGGTACAAAGAGGTCAAATCATTGTCTCCAAATGGCGTCGACATCGTGGTTGATCCGGTCGGCGGCGCAACTTCGGAACAGAGTTTGCGGCTGCTCGCCTGGCAGGGAAAACTGCTCATATGCGGCTTCGCGAGCGGCGAGATACCAGCGCTGAAGGCGAATTACATGCTGGTAAAATCAGCCAGCGTGCACGGCGTCTACTGGAGCTTTGACCGCGATCCCGACGAAATCCGCGCGATCCAGCAAGAACTGGTCGAGCTTTGTGCCGCAGGTGGGATTCGCCCGCTGATTCGAGATGTCTATCCAATGGGTGAAGTGGTCGCGGCGATGAAGGCGCTACGGTCGCGAGAGACAGTCGGCAAAGTTGTGCTGTCCTGGTAGCGCCATAGCCGCAGGAAAGCGCAAAAAAATAGGTAAGTCGGCGGCCCTAAATTGCCAAACCATACGCAAGGGTATTGACTCATTCCTGCCAATGCCTAAAAAGACACTGGGGATTATCCCCGTCGTCGCAATGCAAAAAGAAAGCGAATGGGATGAGCTACGGGGCTGTCGAGCAATTGTTTTATGACGTGAGTACTTCACGTAACCGGAAGGAAGCATTTCGCGAAGATGCCGGAGAAGTCGCGGGCAAATATGCACTCAGCGAGACCGAACGCGAGATGGTTATTTCTATGCAGGTAGAAAACCTGTTCGAATACGGAATCAATCCGATGCTCTTGATGGGCTTTTGGACCAGCGTCCGCGGGCCGCAATCAATGCCCGAATATCTTGCCCGGGTTCCCAAGCTTGCATCACGGTTGGAAGCGTCGAGCGGCGGTAAGGATAGTTTGTAGTTTGCGCGACATCACGTCGCCGAGTTTTCGACACACAGGAGAGAGTTGTTAAATGGCGAATATCGTTGGCGGCTATATAATGCCGCATGACCCCTTGCTGTTCGTAAATCCGCAGAAGAAGGAGCGCGATCACCTTCTCGCGGCCTATTCCCGGATATGCGATAAGGTTCGCGCATCGGGCGCGACCAAGGCGATAATTTTCGGCGCCGACCATTACATTCTGTTCGGCCCGCGTTGCCTGCCGCAATTCCTCATTGCTACCGGCGAGCTGCATGGTCCGATTGATCGGCTGCCAGGCGTAGCTAATGCACCGATTGCGAGCGATCCGGACTTCGCCAACTACCTTGTCAATCACGCCCATAACAATGGGTTCGACGTATCCGTCGCGCGCGATCTGGGCGTGGATCATGCAATCGGCGTTCCGGCCCAACTTGCCCTTCCGACCGACGGATCGGTTCAGACCGTTCCCGTTTACATGGCCAGCGGCGTCGAGCCATATGTTCGCCTTCAGCGGGCGTATGAGTTCGGGCAGATGGTGCGCGATGCGGTTGGAGGCATGCCGGGTGACGAACGCGTTGTGCTGATCGGTAGCGGTGGGATCAGCCACTGGGTCGGCACAGGAGAAATGGGCCGAATCAACCCCGAGTTCGACAAGAAGGTCCTCGATGCCATCGTGTCCGGCGACCCGTCCACGCTGCTTTCGATGACCGACGAAGAGATCATGCGCGACGGGGGCAATGGGGGCATGGAAATCCGCCATTATCTAGCGGTGATGGGAGCCCTTCCGGCTGGCCGGGGGGAAGTGTTTATTTACGAAGCCTGGTCGGGCGGTGTCACTGGCCTAGGCTTTGCCGAAATCCTACCGGCCTGATGGCGGCAGGAAAACCAATTTCAATAGGAGAATGGGGTGACAAACCTATCCACAAAAACGGACGATAAAGCGGAACTCGCCTCCAAGGTCAACGACTGGGTTGATGCGGAAGAAGGTTACATTGATCGCCGGATATTCTGGGACGATGCGATCTACTCGCTCGAGCTCGAGCGAGTTTTTGCACGCTGCTGGATTTTCGTTGCGCACGATTCGCAACTGCCAGAGGTCGGGGACTTCCTAACTACTACAATAGGGGAGGATGCGGTCATCGTTTCGCGCGGCGAAGACGGCAAGATTCACACTTTCCTCAATTCCTGTTCCCACCGCGGCAACCGCGTGTGTTTTGCCGAAGTTGGCAAGGCCCGCCGTTTCACATGTAATTTCCACGGCTGGTCATACGGCCTCGACGGCAGTCTGAAGAGCGTCAGCCGACCAAAGTCCTACGATGGTAAGTCCAATTTCGATAAGTCTCGGCTCGGCCTCCACCAGGCGCGGGTGGAGAGCTACAAGGGCATGCATTTTGCCTGCTTCGATCCGGACGCACCCTCGCTAGAGGAATATCTGGGCGACTTTCGCTGGTATCTCGACGTCATTCTCGACAATGACGAAGGCGGCATCGAATTTATCGACGGCAACATCAAGTCCCGCCTCAAGTGCAACTGGAAGTTCCCAGCAGAAAACTTCGTAGGCGATTCCTACCACGCTCCATGGACGCACAGTTCGGCTCTCATCGCCATGTTCGGCAAACAGCCGACGATGCGGCCCGATCGTTCCTATCACGCCAACGCCAATGGCCACGGGTGGGAGTTCGGCCTGGATTTCATCGGCAACGCGGCCACGCTCAATTCGCCGCAAATCCTCGAATATCTGCGTGAACACGAGGCGAAGTTTGCCGAACGGCTGGGGAAGGTCCGCAGCAGGATGGTCGCCTCGCTCAGTTCGGCCAATGTTTTTCCGAACCTGTCCTTCCTGGCCGGGCACAACACCTTCCGCACGTGGAACCCAAAAGGTCCGAGAGAAACGGAGCTTCATACCTGGGTATTTCTGAACGCCAATGCCCCGGAGGAACTAAAGAAAGAATATCGCCGCGGCGTGATGCTGACTTTCTCTCCAGCAGGGGTCTTCGAGATGGACGACGGTGAGAATTTCGAAAATTGCACCGCTGTCAATGCAGGTGTCGTCACGCGGCGACAGAAACTCCATGCTGGAATGGGCCTCGATTCGCGTATCGAACACGAGGAACTGAAGGGCAATGTCCATCAGAGCCAGATCAACGAAGCGAACCAGCGGGCGTTCTACCAACGCTGGGCCGATCTAATGAATGCAGAAACCTGGGCCGACGTACCAGTCCGCTAAATACCAGTTTGAGGTGACCGTGAACCAAGCCGAAAAAATCGAAACCCGCGAACATCGTGCAGTTTCCGTCGATCTAATTATCGAAATTCAGCAATTTCTCTATCGCGAAGCCCGCCTACTCGACGGCGAGCATTTGCATGAATGGCTGGAATTGCTGGCAGACGACATCCACTATTGGATTCCAGGGGTGCAAACACGCTACCGGAATGACGACGCCAAGTTCAGTCCCACAAGGATGGCCTTTTTCGACGACGATCTCGAATATCTCAAGATTCGCGTAGCCCGCGCCAAGCAGCCCTCCGCATGGGCTGAAGACCCGCCGACCCGGCACTTTCATCTTGTGAGCAATATCGAGGTCGAACTGACCGATACCCCCACCGAATGGACCGTTCATTCACTAGTCATCAACAATCGCCACCACGCGGAGGATGACGAGATGGAGCTGAAGGCCAGACGCGTCGATCTGATCAGGCGGGATACGGACGGCTCGCTGAAACTGGCCCGTCGTAAAGTGATCCTGCAGCAGACCGTTTTGCAAGCAAAGAATATCAACACATTCCTTTGATTTGGATAGCTCGCAATTCGCATGCTGTATCGTTGCCTTTGGGTACCGATCCTGAAGAGCGTTATTAAGGATCGGGGTAGCTTCTTCAGACACGGCTCTTGTATGGCATGGGCCGACGACTTTCGCGAACCGACTGAACACTCAATGCATGCTTGCCGCTGTGGGGTCATGATTATTCTGTAGGAGGAGGGTTAACAGATGGAGAAATACGATGTTCTGATCGTCGGCAGCGGACATGGCGGTGCTCAGACTGCCATTGGGCTGCGTAAGCAGGGTTTCCACGGAAGCATCGGATTGCTCGACCGCAGTCGTGCCCTCCCCTATGAAAGACCGCCACTTTCGAAGGAGTATCTCTCCGGAGAGAAAACCTTCGAAAGGATACTCATTCGACCCGAGAAATTCTGGCAGGATAAGGAAATACATCTGCTAGGCGGGAGCAATGTTTCTTCACTCGATCCTCTGGTGAAAACAATTTCCTGTGGCAACGGTCAGGAATACGCATACGAGCAGCTTGTTTGGTCAGCGGGTGGAGATGCCAAGCGCCTTATCTGCGATGGATCGGACCTACGGGGCGTACACACGGTGCGCTCCAAGGAGGATGTGGATGCTTTGATCGATGACATGAAAGCAGGAACAGAGCGGTGTACGATAATAGGAGGTGGCTACATTGGCCTGGAAGCGGCAGCAGTATTTCGAAAACTTGGCCATGAAGTCGTCTTAGTAGAAGCTTTCAATCGTGTGCTTTCCAGAGTCACTGGTCCCGAAGTTTCCCGCTTTATTCAAAATGAGCACGTGAGCAGAGAAGTAAAAATACACCTCGAATCGGGCGTCCGCTGCATCGAGGGAGACGGGGGACTTCTGACTGGCGTTGTGCTCGAAACAGGCGAGGTGATTCAGACCGATATCGTTCTCGTCGGCATCGGGATCGAACCATGCATTGATGCATTGGCCAAGGCAGGCGCGGAAACCGCGAACGGTGTCGTAGTCGACGAATACTGCCAAACTACACTACCCGGTGTGTATGCAATCGGGGATTGTGCTGCACACATAAATCCGTTTGCGGACGGCCAGCGCATTCGGCTCGAAAGTGTCCAGAATGCCAACGACATGGCGAGCGTCGTCGCGAGTGTGATTTGCGGCAACTTTGAACCATATCACGCAACACCTTGGTTCTGGTCCGATCAGTATGACTTGAAAATTCAGACGGTAGGACTGAGTGCGGGATACGATGACTCCGTGACACGTGGTGATCCATCCAATCGGTCCTTTTCCATTGTATATCTGAAGAATGGAAAAGTCGTGGCGCTCGATTGCGTTAATTCCATGAAGGACTATGTGCAGGGTAGAAGGCTTGTCGAGACGGGATTGGTAGCGGCACGTGAAGACCTTGCCGATACTTCGCGCCAGCTTAAGGAATTGCTTTGAAGTCCGGCGGATAGCCGATTCAACATGTCCACTATGATCGAGACCGCGCGAAAGTTCGAACCAATGGCGATACCTTCGACATTAGGAAGCGTAAGAAGGTCAAACTCCTTGCGGTACATCGTCTGCCAATGATCGTCAAAGAGGCCAGTGATCGGTCCGTCGCCCGGCGTGAAGAAATTATCGGATAGCGCCGACATCACGAGAGGGTCGGTGTCCTGATATGTGGCCGAACATTGTGGCGCTGTTTGGCAGAAAGTCGATTCTCTAACGGAAACTACAACCCGTCACGATCATGTGTCATGGCCAGCGATCGGCAGTGAGCGGCAAGGAGGCGCTCGATATTGTGCGGACGTGATTCCCTATGAACGGCCGCCGCTCGCGGGAGTGTCAGTAATTTCGTGTGTGGTGGGGCGGTTGAACATTATGCCGTCTTGGCTTTGATGAAGCGTTCGCCGAAGATAACTGCGAACTGTGCTTTTGCCATGGTCCACTCACGAAGTGGCATCTTCCACTCTTTTTCTGGTCTGTTCAAGACCAGATAGAGCAATTTTGTTGCCGCCTCGTCATTGGGAAAATGACCTCTGGCTCTGATCGCTCGCCTGAGCTTTGAGTTCAGGGCCTCGATAGCATTCGTGGTATAAATAATTTTGCGCACCGCCTCGGGAAAGGCGAAAAATGGAACCACCTCATTCCATGCTCGCCGCCAGCTCTGGGCAATGGCGACATAGCGCAGGCCCCATTCGCTGGCTTCGAAGGCAATCAGCGCGTCTTCGGCAGCCTTTGCATCGACGGCGCGATAAATGGCCTTGAGGGCCGTTGCCAATGGCTTACGATCTTTC
>CAJQMX010000183.1 GCA_905479515.1 uncultured Parasphingopyxis sp. | reverse complement strand
CGAGGCGAAAGGCCTGAAAGATATGGGAAGGACGATGGCTGAGCTTAAAAATCGTCATGCCGGGCAGATGGACTTTTCTAAAGCGAGCGCTATCGTTAAGGAAACGCTCGGGGCATAAATTTGTAGGAATTGCCGGTTTTCATATTAACCGGTTAAAAAAATTATAAGGTTGGACGCAGGAATGGCCTTTCCGCCGCAATTCATGGAAGAGCTTAAAAGTCGCGTCGGCCTTGCGGAAGTGGTTGGGCGACGAACCAAGCTTACAAAAAAGGGCCGTGAATATTCCGGTCTCTGTCCCTTCCACAATGAGAAGACACCGTCCTTCACCGTAAATGAGGAGAAGGGTTTCTACCATTGTTTTGGCTGCGGCGCCAACGGTGACCTTATTGAGTTTGTCAAACAGACCGAGGGTGTTTCCTTTCCCGAAGCAGTTGAACGCTTGGCCGCAGTTGCCGGGCTGCCGATGCCGGTCGAACGGCCTGAAGAGAAGGCGCGACAACAGCGCGCTGCGACCTTGCATGAGGCCATGGAGCTCGCCGGTAAATGGTTTACGGCGCAACTTGCCAGCCAGGCCGGAGCCGTGGCACGGCAATATCTCGGTCGCCGGCAGGTCTCCGAAGAAGCGGTTTCTTCCTTTCGTCTGGGCTTCGCGCCAAACAGTCGGACAGCTTTGAAAGAAGCGTTGATTGCACGCGGGGTAAGCGAAGGGACACTCATCGAAGGTGGGTTGATCATCAAGCCGGATGAGGGCCGGGAGAGCTATGACCGCTTCCGCGATCGCTTGATGTTTCCGATCACGGATCGCCGGGGTCGGATTATTGCGTTTGGCGGCCGGGCGCTGGGTGAAGCGCCGGCAAAATATCTTAACTCGCCTGAGACACCCCTGTTTCATAAGGGGCATGTGCTTTACAATATGGCCACTGCGCGCCAAAAGGCGTTTGATACCGGCACGGTTATCGTGGCCGAAGGATATATGGATGTTATTGCGCTCAGCGATGCGGGTTTCTCGCAATCTGTTGCGCCGCTCGGCACGGCTATTACGGAAGACCAGTTGCAGGTTTTATGGCAGATGGCCCCTGAACCGATCCTTTGTCTAGATGGGGATACGGCAGGCTGGCGCGCCGCGCTTCGGACTTCGGAGCGGGCATTGCCGTTGCTTAGACCAGGCTATTCTTTGCGATTTGCTCTGTTGCCGGAGGGCGTGGACCCTGATGATCTGATCCGGAAGGAAGGGGCCGGGGCCATGTCCCAGATTCTTGACAATGCCCAACCGCTTTCCGAAATACTCTGGCGTAAGGAAGTGGCGGACCGTCCGGTAGATACACCAGAACGAAAAGCGGCACTTGAAAAGGCGCTTTATAGCCTGTGTGATGAGATGCGCGATCCGGCTGTGCAGACCCACTATCGTGCTTTTTTCAAGGAACGCCTTTGGCAGGCGTTTCGGTCAAAAGGGCAAACGCCCCGGCAGGGGTCACGCGGCGCTGGCGAACGAAATCGATTCGTACGATTCGCGAATCAAGGAAGTGATTCGCGATTTTTACGCAATTCTTCCCATCGCACCGCTGTCGCACCCGCCGTTGGCCGGCGAGAGGAATTGATCCTTCTAACCGTGGTAAACCACCCGGAGATAATGGAAAATCACTATGACACGCTGGCGTCACTCCATCTCTCTAGTCCTCAACTTGACAGATTACGGCGTGCGATAATAGATATTGCGACAGTCGAATCATCCCTTGACTATACGGACATGGCGCACCATCTAGCTAAACGTAAATTGTCTGAGCAAGTAAAGGGGTTGCAAGGGCCGACAACCAAGTCATTGGACTGGTTCGTTGATCCCGCCGCGGCGTATGAAGATGCATTGAACGCGTGGCTGCATATTGTGGCTCGCCATAAGGTGGAGGCATTGCAAAAGGATCTGGAAGCAGCGGAGCGTCAACTCGGTGAAAATGCGACCAAAGAAAATCTCGACCGACTTAAAATGGCAAAGCAAGCACTGGATGCGGCGGCCGGGAACGAAGCCGATATTGAAGGCTTCGGGCTGGCGTCCGGGCGAAACAAGAGCGTTTAAACAGACTTAATCCAATATTTCCCGCGACGCGGGTCGTAACGATGGAAACCTTCAGGAGTTAAAATTTATGGCGACAAAAAGTGCGGAAGCCGTCGATACGTCGGATCAGAGCGATGAAAGCCCCGATAGCCCGCTAATTGATGCCTCCCAGGCAGCCGTCAAGAAGATGCTCGCGAAGGCGAAGGACAAGGGTTATGTGACCTTTGATGAGCTGAACGCCGTCCTTCCGCAAGATCAGATGTCGTCCGAACAGATTGAGGACACGATGTCTCTGTTGTCGGAAATGGGGATTAATGTTGTCGAAAATGACGAAGAAGGCAATGACGATGCCCCCGTCGATCAATCAGATGACAATGATGAAGATGGTGACGACGAAGTTGAAGAAAAGAAGGTAAAGGAAACACCGGAAAAACCAGCGTCGACCGCGGGTGACCGGACGGATGATCCTGTCCGGATGTATCTGCGCGAGATGGGCACGGTTGAGCTTTTGTCGCGCGAGGGTGAGATTGCCATTGCGAAACGGATTGAGGCCGGTCGTGGCAAGCTGATCGGGGCTATATGCGAAAGTCCGTTGACGATCCGCGCCATTCTGAACTGGCGTGAACTGATGCTTCAGGAAAAGCTGCTGCTGCGGGATGTTATCGATCTTGATGCCACCTATGGCGCGGGCGCGGCAGCGGAAAAGGCGCTTCAGGAAGGCTTTAGTGAAGACAGCGAGGATGACGAACTTCCCGCTGCTGGCCTTAGCGATGACGATGACGACGATTCAGACTCGGATTCCGAGGAAGATAAAGATGAGGATTCCGACGACGAAGAGGGTGAAGAAGGCCGTAGTCGTAAAGAAGATGATGACGATGACGACGACGCGGAAGACAACACAATGTCCCTCGCCGCGCTGGAAGAGACACTGAAACCGGAAGTGTTCGAACGTTTCGACGAAATTGCAAAGACATATAAGAAACTTCATAAAATGCAGGAACTGCGGCTGACGGCCGCGCTGGAAAATGAGGCTGTCTCGAATGCGCAGGAGAAGAAGTACGAAAAGCTGAAGCTTGAACTGGTCAAGCTGATGGATGATGTGCATTTGACAAACAACCGGATCGAGGCATTGGTTGACCAGCTATACGGTATCAATCGCCGCCTCATGAGCCTCGAAGGTAAACTGCTACGGCTCGCTGAACGGCACAAAGTCTCGCGCGCA
>CAJQMX010000182.1 GCA_905479515.1 uncultured Parasphingopyxis sp. | reverse complement strand
GGCTCACTTGCCGGTGAAGGCAATGACGAAGGACCCGCGCATGCGGTGGTTTCCGAAATACAGGCAGCCGGCGGCAAGGCCGTACCCAACCTCGCCAATATCGCCGACCCGCAAGGTGCAAACAGCGTCATCGAAGACGCTATCGCCGCCTTTGGGCAGATCGACGCGGTCGTGAACAATGCGGGCGTTTCGCGCGATGGTATGTTCCACAAGATGAGCCTCGAAAACTGGCGTGCCGTGGTTGACGTCCATCTGAATGGATCATTTTATCTCTCCCGCGCTGCCGCGACGCATTTTCGCGAACAGGAAAGTGGCGCTTTTGTCTTCATGACTTCGACTTCCGGGCTCATCGGGAATGTCGGGCAATCAAATTACTCCGCAGCGAAAATGGCGCTCGTGGGGTTATCCAATTCAATCGCGCTTGATATGCGCCGGTATGGCGTAAGATCAAACTGCGTAGCGCCTTTCGCATGGAGCCGCATGACCGAGAGCATCCCCGCGACAACCCCGGAAGCCAAAGAGCGCGTTGAACGCCTCAAGACGATGACGGCCGACAAAGTTGCACCGATGGTCGGATTCCTATGCTCAGACGCTGCCGCAGAAATTAGCGGTGAAATCTTCTGTGTGCGCAAAAACGAAATTTTCCTATTCAATCAAACGCGTCCAATCCGGTCGCTACACCGGTCCGAAGGCTGGACAGGCGAAACCATTGCTGCGGAATTCCTAGCGGCGATCCGGCCCGATCTTCATCCGTTGCAAGTATCAGCTGATATTTTCGCCTGGGACCCGGTCTGACGCGCCAACTCCAACGCAGGATTCCTATATGCCCGAACCGCTCGAACAGTCTTTCTCCGAAATCCGTGAATCCGTGCGCCGGCTCTGCGCTGGCTTTCCCGGAGAATATTGGCAGAAACTGGATCGCGAACGTGCTTACCCCACGCTTTTTGTCGAGGCCCTGACCGAAGCGGGTTTCCTTTCGGTTCTGATCCCGGAAGAATATGGTGGATCGGGCCTCGGCCTGCAGGCGGCAACAGCGGTGCTTGAAGAAGTCCATCGTTCTGGCTGCAATGGCGGGGCGTGTCATGCGCAAATGTACACGATGGGCACGGTTCTCAAGCATGGATCGGAAGAACAGAAGCAGAAATATCTACCCAAGATCGCAACGGGTGAATTAAGGCTGCAGGCCTTCGGCGTCACGGAACCGACTGCGGGAACCGATACGACACGTATCAGCACATTCGCAAAGCGCGATGGCGACGATTATGTCGTCAATGGGCAGAAAATATGGATCAGCCGCGCGGAACATTCCGATCTTATGGTGCTGCTTTGCCGAACGACTCCGCGAGACGAGAGCGCCAAACCGTCACAAGGCATGAGCGTTTTGCTGGTCGATATGCCCGAAGCGTTGGGCAACGGACTTACTATCCGGCCCATTCGGACGATGCTCAATCACGCAACCACTGAGTTGTTTTTCGACGATTTACGTGTCCCGGCCGAGAATCTGATCGGCGAGGAAGGCCAGGGTTTCAAATATATCCTCTCCGGCATGAATGCCGAGCGCATATTGATCGCCGCCGAATGCATCGGTGACGGACGCTTTTTCATCGACAGAGCATCCGCCTATGCACGTGAGCGTAGCGTGTTCGGCAAACCTATTGGCGAAAACCAGGGCGTCCAGTTTCCGATCGCCCGCGCCTATGTTCAGCTGTCTGCCGCAGCCGAGATGGTCGACAAGGCCGCGCGGATGTTTGACGAAGGGCATCCTGGCGGCACAGAGGCGAACATGTCGAAAATGCTCGCTTCGGAGGCCAGCTGGTATGCAGCCGATATGTGCATCCAGACGCATGGCGGGTTCGGTTTTGCCGAGGAATATGATATCGAGCGCAAGTTCCGCGAGACGCGGCTCTATCAGGTGGCACCGATTAGCACGAACCTGATTCTTAGCCATGTGGCCACGCACACACTCGACCTTCCCAAGAGTTTCTGAACTCAAACGGATCGGGCAACTAGGTACCCATTGTGGTCCGCAACGCTCGCCACTCAATGCTCAATTGATCGCGGAATGCGGGGTCAGCAATGGCGATCAACGCCCCCGCGCGCTCATCCAGAGATGCATCGCGCAGCTTGGCCACGCCGTATTCACTTATGACGATATCAGCAAAATTTCGCGACAGTGAAATCGAGGGCATATCGAGCTTTGCGACAATCCGGCTGATGGTGCCTTTCCGCGCAGTCGCCGGCAGCACAGTGATCGATCGTCCGCCGGGAGAGGTCAGCGCAGCGCTGGCGAAATCGGGCGCACCGCCAACCCCGCTCACCATGCGATTACCCTGCCATTCGAGATTGATCTGGCCAAGCAGGTCCACCGCCAGCGCAGAATTGGCAGCGATGAAGTTTGGCTCCCGTCCTATCGCCCGTGGATCGTGCGTTTCCAGTGTATCAGAAAGCCGCACCAGATCGCGCTCAGCCATAAGACGGTAAAATTCACTCGTCCCCGCAAGAATGCCAGCGACATGCCCATCCCCGGCCAGCGCACCCTTGTCGGCCAACAGTAGCAGTTCCTCACTCGCCAAACCGGAGCGTAGTTTTAGATTGCGGTGCGAGCAAAGCGCGCGCCACAGGGCGGCAGGGGTAGAGCCAATACCG
>CAJQMX010000181.1 GCA_905479515.1 uncultured Parasphingopyxis sp. | reverse complement strand
GGTTCGAGCCAATGCTGAATGATACAACACGGGCCTATTTCACGGCGCGCGCGACAACGGCGGAACCGGAAGTGAGGGACGCGATCGCGCGCTGGCTTGCCGATCCCGCTGATGGTGAGGCCTCAGACATTGTGGAAGCATCGCCAACGTTGGTCGGCACGACGCGGACCCGCTGTGTCGCAACGCGGCTGCAGGGCGGGCATGCTGATAACGCGCTTCCCCAAATGGCACAGGCAACAGTCAATTGCCGCATATTTCCCGGCGTTGACCCGGCCAGTGTCCTGACAACGCTGCGAGAGATCGCCGCACCGAGCAACATCACCGTGGAACCGATTGAGGAAGCGCGGCCGACGGATGCGTCGCCGCTGCGTGACGATATCATCACTGCCTTCACCGAAGCCGTCCATGCGCGGCATCCCGGAGCCGCTATCGTGCCCAACATGAGCACGGGAGCGACCGATGGCCTGTTTTTTCGCGCTGCCGGAATCCCGACATATGGCGTGAATGGCGCATGGATCGTCAGCCCGGAAGACGAGCGCGCCCATGGCCGGGATGAGCGGTTGCCCGTGCAGAGTCTGTACGACAATATCGACCATTGGACGGACCTTATTCGGACCCTTGCCGACTAGGTTTCGCGCTTCGATCAGAATGATCGCATTTTTGCACTTGCGAACGGTTGCCGACTCATGTCTCACCGTCTAAGCCCGGCGCGTTTCAGGGATGTTAGCCCGCAGAAAAGAGGATAATCATGGCCCGCAAAAAGATCGCGCTTATTGGTGCAGGAATGATTGGCGGCACGCTCGCCCATCTCGCCGCAATGAAGGAAATGGGCGATGTCGTCCTGTTCGATATTGCCGAGGGCATGCCGCAGGGCAAAGCGCTCGATCTGTCGCAGGCTGGCCCGGTTGAAGGCTATGATAGCACGCTGAAAGGCACGCAGGATTATGCCGATATCGCAGGTGCGGATGTCTGCATCGTGACCGCTGGTATTGCGCGCAAGCCTGGCATGAGCCGCGATGATCTCATCGGAATCAATCTCAGCGTGATGAAATCGGTTGGCGAGGGCATCAAGGCGCATGCCCCCGACGCTTTTGTCATCTGCATCACCAACCCGCTCGATGCGATGGTTTGGGCACTGCGCGAATTTTCCGGCCTTCCGCACAATAAAGTTTGCGGCATGGCAGGTGTGCTCGACAGCGCACGTTTCCGCCATTTCCTTGCCGATGAATTCGGTGTTTCGGTCGAAGACGTCACCGCCTTCGTCCTTGGCGGCCATGGCGACACAATGGTTCCGGTTCCGGCCTATTCAACGGTTGGCGGCATTCCGATCCCCGATCTCATCAAGATGGGTTGGTCGACCCAGGAGAAGATCGACGCGATCGTCGATCGCACGCGCAAGGGCGGCGGCGAGATTGTCGGCCTGCTCGGCAATGGCAGCGCCTATTATGCGCCAGCCACCAGCGCCATCATGATGGCCGAAAGCTATTTGAAAGATAAGAAGCGCGTGCTTCCTGCTGCGGCGCATCTCACCGGCCAATATGGTGTTGATGACCTCTATGTCGGCGTGCCGGTAGTTCTCGGCGCGGGCGGTATCGAGCGGGTCATCGAGATTGAGCTGGGCGATGAAGCGCGCTCGAATTTCAACGTATCGGTCGACGCGGTGAAGGAATTGCTTGAGGTCTGTAAAGGCCTTGACGGTTCTCTCGCCTAAACTCTTCCAGAACAACAGGACAGCCAACAGGATGAGCATTCTCGTCGATAAAAACACCAAGGTCATCACGCAGGGGATGACCGGTGACACCGGAACCTTCCATACCCAGCAGGGTCTGGATTATGGCACCAAGATGGTTGCCGGCGTTACGCCGGGCAAAGGCGGAACGACCCATATCGGCCTGCCGGTGTATAACACCGTTGCCGAGGCCCGCGATGCCACGGGCGCAGATGCCAGCGTGGTTTATGTGCCGCCCAAATTTGCGGCAGCCTCCATCATCGAAGCTATTGAAGCGGAAATTCCGCTGATTGTTGCGATTACCGAGGGCATTCCGGTGCTTGATATGGTGACCGTGAAGGCGAAGCTGGAAGGCTCCAAATCGCGCCTGATTGGGCCAAACTGCCCGGGCGTTCTCACGCCAAATGAGTGCAAGATCGGTATCATGCCCGGCAGCATTTTCTCCAAAGGCTCGGTTGGCGTTGTCAGCCGGTCCGGCACGCTGACCTATGAAGCCGTCCATCAGACCACGGCGGTTGGCCTTGGCCAGTCGACGGCTGTTGGCATCGGCGGCGATCCGGTCAACGGCACAAACTTTATCGACGTGCTGGAACTGTTCCTTGCTGACGATGAAACACAGTCGATCGTGATGATCGGCGAAATTGGCGGCAGCGCAGAAGAAGAAGCCGCGCAGTTCCTCGCCGACGAAGCCAAGGCGGGCCGTTCCAAGCCAACCGTGGGCTTTATTGCAGGCCGCACGGCGCCTCCGGGCCGCCGTATGGGCCATGCCGGCGCGATTGTGTCCGGCGGGCAGGGCGGTGCTGACGACAAAATTGCTGCGATGGAGGCTGCGGGTATTTCGGTTTCTCCAAGCCCGTCGGAGCTCGGCACGACACTCGCCGCATTGCTCAAAGGTTGATAAGGAAGGCCCCCAACGCCAGTTTTGCGGTGTGGGACAGCTAAGGATCACATTTCATGGGCTATGAGGGCCTCGACTTCTCAGAGCTGGAAGGCGTTAGCCCTTCTTTTGTTGAAGCCCTGTATCGCCGCTATCGCGACGATCCGGCTTCTGTCGACCAGAGTTGGCAGAGCTTTTTCGAAGGGCTGGAAGAGACCGCGAGCGGGCCGAGCTGGCAGCGCGCCAATTGGCCGGTATCGGAGACGGATTCCCTGACCGCAGGGCTTGATCCGACCCAGATGACGATCACTGCCACGGCAGGCGCTTCTTCCGCGCCCTCATATTCGCGCGCGACCTTGTCGTCCGACGAGATTGAACGGGCGGCGGGCAATTCGATCCGGGCGATGATGCTGATCCGTACGTATCGCGTGCGCGGTCATCTGGCGGCCAATCTCGATCCGTTGAAATTGCACGAACGTATTCAACCGGCTGATCTCACACCAGAATTTCACGGGTTTGTGGAAAAAGATCTCGACAAGCCCGTTTATCTCGGCGGCGCGCTCGGGCTGGAAAGCGCAACGGTCAAAGAGATCGTGGCGATCCTGCGTGACAATTATTGCGGCCCGGTTGGCCTCGAATATATGCATATCAACGATCTGGAGGAGCGCCGCTTCCTTCAGGAGCGGATGGAGGGGGAAGAAAACTCCATCCAGTTCACCCCTGAGGGGAAGCAGGCAATTCTGCGCAAGGTAATCGAAGCCGAGCAGTGGGAAACATTTCTCGGCAAGAAATATGTCGGCACAAAGCGGTTCGGGCTCGATGGCGGGGAATCGATGATTCCGGCGCTAGAGGCGATCATCAAATATGGCGGCGCGGATGGCGTTGAAGAGATGGTCTTCGGCATGTCGCATCGTGGGCGTTTGAACGTCCTCGCCAATGTGATGGCCAAACCGTATCGCGTGATATTCCACGAATTCGCCGGCGGCGCGGCCAATCCCGAAGATGTCGGCGGGTCAGGCGATGTGAAATATCATCTGGGCACGTCTACGGACCGCGAGTTTGACGGGATTTCCGTCCATATGTCGCTTGTCCCTAATCCCTCACATCTCGAAGCGGTTGATCCGGTGGTACTGGGCAAGGTCCGCGCGACGCAGGTGATACGGGACGACCTGGAACAGCATAAGGAGGTTCTCCCGATCCTGCTTCATGGCGATGCGGCCTTTGCTGGCCAGGGTATTGTCGCCGAATGCTTCGGTTTCTCGGGCATTCGCGGGTATAATACCGGCGGCTGCATTCATTTCGTCATCAACAACCAGATCGGTTTCACGACGAGCCCGCAATTCGCGCGTTCTTCACCCTATCCGTCGGACATCGCAAAGATGGTCCAGGCGCCGATTCTCCATGTGAATGGCGACGATCCTGAAGCGGTGACCTTTGCCTGCAAGCTGGCGATTGAGTTTCGCCAGGCATTTGGCCGCGATGTGGTGATCGATATGTGGTGCTATCGCCGCTTCGGCCACAATGAAGGCGATGAACCGAGTTTCACCCAGCCGGTCATGTACAAGGCCATTCGTTCGCATCCCAAGGTTTCGAAAATCTATGGCGAGCGGTTGATCACCGAAGGCGTGATTGATGAAGAATGGGTCGATGGCGCGGTTGATGAGTTCAATGCGCTGCTTGAGGACGAGTTTGAGGCCGGTGCCAATTATCTGCCGAACAAGGCGGACTGGTTTGGCGGGCGCTGGGGCGGTCTTGGCGCACCGGCGGATCCGGAAACCGCGCGGCGCGGCGTCATATCCGGGATTGAGGAAAAGACTCTGCAATCGATAGGCGATATCCTGACAACGGTTCCTGACGATGTGCAAATCCACAAGACGCTTGGCCGGATACTCGAGGCCAAGCGCGCAATGTTTGAAACGGGCGATGGTTTTGACTGGGCGACAGCGGAAGCGCTGGCCTTTGGTTCGCTGGTAAACGAAGATTACAGCGTTCGTCTTTCGGGTCAGGATTCAGGGCGCGGCACGTTTAGCCAGCGCCATGCCGAATGGATCGATCAGAATACGGGCGAACGCTATACGCCGCTAGAGCATGTGCCTGGCGGCCAGTTTGAGGTGCTGAACAGCCCGCTTTCCGAATATGGCGTGCTGGGTTTTGAATATGGCTATGCGCTGGCCGATCCGAAAGCGCTTGTGCTCTGGGAAGCGCAGTTTGGCGATTTCGCGAACGGCGCTCAGATCATGATCGACCAGTTCATCGCCAGCGGCGAAGCAAAATGGCTGCGCGCCAATGGTCTCGTGATGCTGTTGCCGCATGGTTATGAGGGCCAGGGCCCCGAACATAGCTCGGCCAGACTGGAACGCTTTCTGCAGTTGTGCGCTGGTGATAATATGCAGGTTGCCAATATCACGACACCGGCCAATTATTTCCATGCCCTTCGTCGGCAGATGCTGCGGCCATTCCGCAAGCCACTTATCATCATGACGCCCAAATTGCTGCTCCGGCACAAAGCTGCAGTCTCCAATGTTGAAGAATTTCTGGGCGATAGCCACTTCATGCGGATTCTGTCTGATCCGAGCGCGCCTCAGGATGAGGATATCAAACGCCTGGTTCTGTGTTCCGGGAAAGTGGCCTATGATCTTTTTGAGGCGCGCGATGCTGCGAAAGACAAGCACACGATGATTGTTCGGCTCGAACAGCTGTATCCCTTCCCGGGTGAGCCGCTCGTCGTTCGCCTGAAACGGATGGCCAATCTTGAAACGGTCGTCTGGGCTCAGGAAGAACCGAAAAACCAGGGTGCATGGATGTTCGCCCGTCACTATATTGAAGAATGTCTCGAAGAAGCCGGTGTCGGCACGGAGCGAGCCGAATATGCGGGGCGTGAGCCGAGTGCTTCACCGGCAACCGGCCTCGCAAAACGCCACAAGGAGCAGCAGGAGGCGCTCGTCGCCGCTGCCTTGGGCCACAGTCAGGGAAAGAAATAAGATGGCAACCGATGTTCAGGTCCCGACACTGGGAGAATCTATTACCGAGGCAACGCTTGGGGAATGGCTGAAACAGCCCGGTGATGCCGTCGGTCGTGACGAGCCTATCGCCAGCCTGGAAACCGACAAGGTGGCCATAGAAGTGCCGTCGCCCGTCGCCGGGGTTCTTGAAGAGCATGTGGTTGCGGTCGGTGATACGATCGAAGTCGGCGCGGTTATTGCTCGAATTGGTGACAGCAAGGGCGCTGCGCCAGCCAAGGCGGGAGCCGCCAAGGAAGCGCCAGCCAAATCTGCGCCGGCACCGGTCGAGGCGAAGGCGGATACCAGCGATTCCGACAGCCAGCCCCTGACTCTGTCACCGTCTGTTCGCCGACTGGTTCTCGAACATGGCGTTGACCCTTCGAAAATTCATGGCACCGGCAAGGATGGCCGACTGACCAAGGACGATGTGCTCGCCGCCGCTAAAGCCGACAAGGCAGAAGCGCGGGAGCCAAGCATGGAACGGGTCGAGGCGGCTGCCGCTGCGCCTGCCGTAGCTGGCGAACGCCGCGAAGAGCGCGTGCGGATGACGCGCCTGCGCCAGACGATCGCCAAGCGTCTGAAAGAAGCACAGAATACCGCTGCGCTGCTCACAACCTTCAACGATGTCGACATGACCGCGGTGATGGATGCACGGAAGCAGTATAAGGAACTGTTCGAGAAGAAGCATGGTATCCGCCTTGGATTCATGGGCTTTTTCGTAAAGGCCGCCTGTCTTGCGCTGCGCGATGTTCCATCGGTCAATGCCAAGATCGAAGGCGATGAAATCGTCTATCATGATTATGTCGATGTCTCGGTTGCCGTGTCTGCGCCGAACGGCCTCGTCGTACCCGTGATCCGCAATGCCGAAAGCATGACCTTTGCAGAGATCGAGAATACGATCGCCGACTTCGGCCAACGCGCCCAAAATGGCACGCTCTCGATGGACGAAATGC
>CAJQMX010000180.1 GCA_905479515.1 uncultured Parasphingopyxis sp. | reverse complement strand
AGCCATTTCCTTGACGGCCTCAAATTCCTCACGGCTCACGAAATCCATTCCGCCGACGAAATCCTTGGCCTTGTCCCGCAGGGAACTCTCGGCTTCCCGGCCAACACCAGCGAGCGTTCCCGCCGCGCTGTTTACCATCTTTACGAAATCATCGATCAACTTGTTCTGAGTCTGCATATCACCCTCCCGAGTGCTTTAATGAACTAACACAGCTATATCTGGGTACTCATTGCGCCCACGACAAGGGTTTCCGCATCAGGATTGAGCCGGTCGACTTCAAAATTGAGCAACGTCGCAAAGCAGATCCAGGCGAGATAGGGCACCATGAGCCAGGCCGACAGGCGCCGGACCCGCCCGAAAACAAGGGTTGTCGCGATTGCCAGAACCAGCATCAGCACAATCCAGAGCAGCGCAAAACTCACCTGGTGCATGCCGAAAAAGATCGGCGACCAGAGCAGATTCACGATCAGTTGCGCGACGAACAGCCCGATCGCCAATCCCCGCCACCGCGATCCGCGCGCCTGAATCACGCCAACCAGCGCAAATGCCATAAGCGCGTAGAGGATCGGCCAGACAATGCCGAAAAGGTATCCCGGCGGTTGGAAGGATGGTTTTTCGAGGGCCGCATACCAGGCGGTTTCGCCGGAACCGGACAATGCCCCGGCCAGGGAACCGATCAATACAATCAACGGTACCAGCACCAGCGCCCAGCGCAAAAATGACATGCGCAGTTGCCCTTTGGTAGCGATACCAACCATATTGCGACTCCCGTTTACGGTTTTCAGTTACTCGATAGCGTCAACCGGCTGCGCTTTCCAACCGTTCTGCTCCGATGAGAAATTCTACATTGCCTTGAGGTCCCGTAATGGGACTTTGTGTGATGCCGATGACGTGCCAGCCGCTCTCGACAAGCCAGCCCTGAACCTCCCGGCATACCCGCTCGTGAATCGCCGGATCGCGGACCACTCCGCCCTTGCCAACCTCACCGCGCCCGGCCTCGAACTGCGGCTTGATCAGCGCCACCAGCCGCGTTCCGGCCCGGGTAAATTGCAACGGTCGCTCCAGAACCTTGGCGAGTGAGATGAAACTGGCATCGCAGACGATCATATCGGCGGCTTCGGGGATCTGGTCTTCGGTAAGATGCCGGGCATTGGTCTGTTCAAGCACGACCACCCGATCATCATCGCGCAACTTCCACGCCAGTTGGTTGGTCCCCGAATCGACGGCATAGACGCGGACAGCGCCTTGGCTCAGCAGGACATCGGTAAACCCGCCAGTCGACGATCCGACATCAATCGCGGTGACGCCCTCCCCGTCCCAGCCGAAATGGGCAAGGCCATGGGCAAGCTTGATACCGCCGCGCGAAACCCAGGGGTGATCGCGGCCGCGCACCTCCAGCGGTGCATCCTCTTTCACCGGATGCCCGGCTTTCTCCACACGGGATTCGCCGGAAAAAACCTTGCCGGCGAGGATCAGCGCCTGTGCTTTTGAGCGGGTTTCAACCAGTCCGCGCGCAACCAGCGCCTGATCCGCCCGCATCTTTATCGCCATATCCGGAGTCCCTGTTCGCTGGCGGCCATACACAGGCGCATAGCATAAAGCATTGCCTGTGCAGCCCAAATCCGGGCAATGGATCGCCATGAGCTTTCCGGTTGAAACCGATTATCGCCGTTGGCGGCAAAAACAGTATCGCTATACGCCCGATGAATTCATGGCGCTTGAACGGCTGCCATCGGGGCTTTTCATGATCGATTATGGCGCGGTTGAACTGGCTATGCTCATCAGAAACCGCGGCGCGAGCGCGAGCTTTTACGGCTTCCACGCTGCGCAAAGCCCGCTTACCCGCCAGCCGGTTCCCTATTTTCAGGGCCGCAAGGTTGCGCCGAAAAGGCTGAACCAGATCCTCCTTTCCGATCCTTCGCTCTATCTGCATGATGATGTCAGGGTTGGCTGGTTTCTGGGCAATCTCCATTGCAAACTCATCGAAGAGCTGCCCCCCATAATGGACAAGATCGACGCGCTGATGGGCGCCCAACGGCGGCTGTTATGGGGCAATAGCGCAGGCGGCACGGCGGCCCTGCGCTATGCCCGCGATCAGGATGTCAGCGTGGTGATGAACCCGCAGATCATCCTCACCAATTTCACCTTTGGCCGGGTCCGCCCCTGGACGGAACATGGCTGGGGCATTCCCGATCATGACAATAGCTGGTTTTTTGCGGAGAAGATTGGCGATCTGCGCACCACGCCCCCCAAAGGCCGGATAGTCTATTGCCAGAATGAGCATGATGATCATGTCGAGTTGCAACTGAAGCCGCTTGCCGAAACCCTCGGCGTCTCGACCGAGCCCGGCGATGACGGGCAATTCAGGCTGATCCTGGGCGATTGGGGCAAGGGCCATATCCCGCCACCATCGGAAATTCAGCAACAGATCGTCGGCGAAGAGGTGGAGCGGATGCTGGGCAAACCGAAAGGTTTCTGGGAGCGGCTGGGCTTCTAAGACCCGCGAACCCCGCGCCTACTCATCATCCTTTTTCTGCATCGCGTCCGAGAAAGCAGCGGCGAGGATGCCGGTCGGCATGGCGATTACGCCAATCCCGCTGATCGCAATGAGCGCGGCGCAGGCCTTGCCGAGAAAGGTGATCGGGTAAACGTCCCCATAACCGATGGTCGTCAGGGTCACGATTGCCCACCACATCGCCCGCGGGATTGAGCCGAAAGCCTCTGGCTGCGCCTGCCCCTCTGCGAAATAGAGTAATGTCGCGCTGAACAGCATCAGCAGGAATGCGATGATGAACGCGACAAAAAGCTCGAACCGGCGATCGTAAAGCGCGCTGACGATGCTGTCGAAAGCGCGGCTCATCCTGCCAAGGCGCACGATGCGCAAGATCCGCAATATGCGTGCGAACCGCACCCAATAGAGCCCGGTCGAGGCAAATGTAACGAAGAGCGGCGCCAGCGCGATAAAATCGATGATCGCCGACGGCGTGAGCATCCAGTGCAGCCTGCCAAGGCGCTTGCCCTGAAAACGCGGATCTTCCCCCGCAGCCCATAGCCGCAGCAAATATTCGATCAGGAAGAAGACACCAAAGGCGAGCTGGATCGAGACGAACAGCGTTTCATGCGGCTCACGCAGCGAATCTTCGGTTTCGAGAATGGCAAGGAACGCGGCCGTCAAGATAATCAGCGCGATCACGATATTGGCCAGCGACAGGCCGCGCGCGCGCGCCCTTGGCTCAAGGTGATAGTAAACGGCCGCGCGGATGGATCGAATTGCCATGGGCAGAGCTATTTCGCCTTCATCCGCATATCCTTATCGCGCGCCTTCGCTGTGGTTCTGCGCGAACATTTTGGCATTGTTCATGCCCGCTCGCCCAATTCCTCCACATTCACGCTATTGTGCCGCAGCGCCTTGAGCGTCGTGGCGACGATACCATCAGCATCGAGCCCGGCCATCGCATATTGTTTTTCGGGCTTTTCCTGATCGATAAACGCATCGGGCATTCGCATGGTGCGAACCGTCAGCCCGGCATCGGTCAGCCCGTCATCGCTGGCCATCGTCAGCACATGTGCACCAAAACCGCCAATACTGGCCTCTTCGATGGTGATCGCGACTTCATGGCTGGTCAGCAACTGGCGGATCAGATCATTGTCGAGCGGTTTGGCAAAGCGCAGATCGGCAACGGTGGTGCTGAGCCCCATAGCATCGAGGCGATCTGCTGCCTTCTTGGCCTCTTCCAGCCGCGCGCCCAGCGAAAGGATCGCGACCTTGCTGCCATGGCGCACAATCCGGCCCTTGCCGATTTCCAGCTTTACCGGCGTATCGGGAATGGCCACGCCCGTGCCCGCGCCGCGCGGATAGCGGACGGCAATTGGGCCATCGTCATATTCCGCCATGGTATGCACCATGTTCGTGAGCTCCGCCTCATCAGCGGCGGCCATCACGACGAAATTGGGCAGTGTAGCGAGATAGGCGAGATCGAAGCTGCCGGCATGGGTCGAGCCGTCAGCGCCGACAAATCCGGCCCGGTCCATCGCGAAACGGACAGGCAGGTTCTGGATCGCAACATCATGAACAACCTGATCATAGGCGCGCTGCAGGAAGGTGGAATAGATAACCACGAACGGCTTCATGCCCTGCGCGGCAAGCCCGGCACCGAAGGTTACCGCATGCTGCTCGGCAATGCCGACATCGAAAGAGCGATCCGGAAACGCCGCGCCGAATTTGTCGACGCCCGTGCCGCCCGGCATCGCTGCCGTGATCGCGCAGACACGGTCATCTTTTCCAGCTTCGGCAATCAGCGCATTGGCGAACACGCCGGTATAGCTGGGCGGTCCGCCGCCCGGGCCTTTATCCTGCTTGCCGGTGACAACGTCGAACTTTGCAACGCCGTGATATTTGTCTTCGGACTGTTCGGCATGGGAATAGCCTTTGCCCTTTTGCGTGACGACATGGATGAGGCACGGCCCTTCGGCAGCATCGCGCACATTTTCAAGCACGGGAATGAGCTGGTTCATGTCATGACCGTCAATCGGGCCGACATAATAAAAGCCGAGTTCTTCAAACAGCGTCCCACCGGTCACCATGCCGCGGGTATATTCGTCCGCCTTTTTAGCGGTTGTTTGCAAGCGCTTGGGGAGCTTCTTTGCCACCCGCTTTGCGATATCGCGCAGCCCCAGAAATTCTCGAGACGAAATCAGGCGCGCCAGATAGCCGGACAGCCCGCCAACCGGCGGCGCGATCGACATGTCATTATCATTGAGAATAACCACCAGCCGGTTTCCGGCGGCCTCGGCATTGTTCATCGCTTCATAGGCCATGCCCGCGCTCATTGCGCCATCACCGATGACCGCAATCGCCTTGCCGGGTTTGTCGGACAGCATGTTCGCGGTGGCAAACCCCAGCGCGGCGGAGATCGATGTCGAGCTGTGCGCCGCGCCGAACGGATCATATTCGCTTTCGGAGCGCTTGGTGAAGCCGGACAGTCCGTCGCCCTGCCGCAAAGTCCGGATGCGGTCCCGCCTCCCTGTTACGATTTTGTGCGGATAGCATTGATGGCCGACATCCCAGACCAGCCGATCTTCAGGCGTATTGAACACATAATGGATGGCGGCGGTCAGTTCGACCACGCCAAGGCCCGCGCCGAGATGTCCGCCCGTTACCGAAACGGCGGAGATAACCTCTTCACGCAGTTCATCAGCGAACTGGCGCAACTGATCGGGCTTTAGCTTTCTCAGATCCGCTGGATAGTCGACCTGGTCGAGCAGCGGAGTAACGGGGCGATCGGACATGAGTAACGCAACCTTTCTCGATTCGTCCTTTTAAAGGCGGAACAAGCGGGTGTCGAACCGGCTAGGAACGGCGCCTTAGCCGCATTTGGAGCACAGGCCCCGCACTTCGATCACTGGCCGTTCGGGATTAAACCCCTGCTGACGGGCCGCAGCGCGCACGCCGTCTGCCAGCTTGTCATCATCGAGATGGGTTGTTTCGCCGCAGCCATCGCACACCAGGAAGATG
>CAJQMX010000179.1 GCA_905479515.1 uncultured Parasphingopyxis sp. | reverse complement strand
CATTTCCGGCCAAAGCTCGCGGCGAAACTTGTTTTCTTCATCGATCTCGGCGGCATGCGGAGCGATCCGGTCGTCGGCAAAGCGGCCGGTCGTCTCGCGGATCATGTCGGCGGTTTCGCCAAGGCCGAAATCGAGATTGGGGGCGACGGACATAGGGCAATACTCTCCTGTTAGAATATTGCTTTAGCAAGGTGGCGCTGCTGCCGGAAGGGCTTGCCGGGGTAACCAATGATTGCGCTGCTACCGGCTCACGGTCCGGCAAAGCTGATCGAGAACCCATAGGGGACGACCACACATGCCGCACAATAAGTACCATATTCGAAATGCAGCCCCGCCACGAGATAGGCTCTGATCCGAACCGCAGACGGCCTCCGGTTGCGGACAGCGCGCGGTTCAACCTCTACCACGCCGGGGCACGCCCCGATTTCTTCCCATTCAGCGACGCCTCCCGACCCTATCGATATCCGGCAGGTCACTTCCTCTCCCGGCGTTACAGTGCAGAGATCGCTATCGGGCCAAAGCATCGGCGCTTCACCGCGCTCCAGAGCTGTCTGCACCGAAGCAAAGGCTGGTTCCTCGCGAGACGCCTGGACAATCTGCTCCAGCGATGCGCAAATTTCCTGTGCTTCCGCGGGAACGGGCGTCACCGCCATCAACATAGCCAGTCCGAGTGATAGGCGCATTGTCTGCTCTCCCTACAAATGCGCGACCCGATCGACCCCTATCCGATGGTTTGACCGGTCTTTTCCCAATCGGCCAAAAACGCTTCAAGACCGCTGGCGGTCAGCGGATGCTTGAACAGCTGCAGGATCACATTGGGCGGCATGGTCGCGACATCCGCACCCATCTTCGCGCTTTCCAAAATGTGGATTGGATGGCGAACCGAAGCGACGAGAATTTCCGTTGGAAAATCATAATTGTCGTAGATCAACCTGATATCGGATATCAGGTTCATCCCGTCGTAACCGATATCATCATGCCGCCCGACGAACGGCGAAATGAAGCTTGCGCCGGCCTTGCCCGCGAGCAGCGCCTGATTGGCGGTGAAGCAGAGCGTGACATTCACCATCGTGCCGTCATCGGTCAGTTTTTTGCAGGTCTTGAGACCATCAACCGTGAGCGGCACCTTGATCGCGATATTGTCGGCGATCTTGCGGAGGACTTCGGCCTCTTTCATCATCGTTTCATGATCGGTGGCGACGACTTCGGCGGACACCGGCCCGTCAACAATCCCGCAAATTTCCTTGGTGACTTCCATGATGTCGCGGCCTGATTTGGCGATTAGCGACGGATTGGTGGTCACCCCGTCAACAAGGCCGGTTTCGGCAAGTTCGCGGATAGCGTCTGTATCGGCTGTGTCAGCGAAGAATTTCATAAGAGCGGTCCTGTGCGAAGGTGAGTCGTTCACAAGGCTATAGCCGATTCAGATCAGCGGCTAATCCCCCTATCCACAAAACCAATTGTCATCCCGGACGTGATCCGGGATCTGGGGAGCCAGTCGACAACGTTTTGGGCTCTGGATTGCGGATCACGTCCAGGATGACGATAGCCTGACGACTAAAACAGCCCGAACGCGCCAATGATGATCGGATCGCCGGTCGCGCGCGGGTTAGCGCGGATCGCCGCTTCCTCTCGGCCCATCGCGGCGTAAATGCCATCGGCGGCCTTGCGGGATATGTCTGCGCTCAGCCCCGACATATCGATGCCCGTCGCCGCTTGCAGGACCCGCCCGACCAGCGGGTCATTCGCGACTCTGAGCGCGGTGCCGACTTCGGGCACCATCGCGGTTACCAGTGCATCACCCATCTGCCCGCGCAGCGCCTGTGTCGCGGCATCGCCATTGGTAGCCCGAATGATCGACAACGCATCGGCAACGGAGAAGGATCGGATCGCATCAGTTACCACAGGGGCAGCCCGCTCGGCGCCTTCGGCTGCGGCATCGTTAAGGACATATAATAGCTGGTTGCGCACCGTAGAGGTTGAAAGCAACGCCCTGACGATGGCGCTCGACCGCGAGCCGCCAATCTGATCGGGAAGCGTTATCCGAGCCAGTTGATCCCCATAAAAACCGTCTTCGGCGAGCAGCCCGGCAAAGGCGCGCTGGGATGACAGGGTCAGCATCCGCCGGATCGCCTCGGTAAGGTCGAACCCTCCCATGCCCGTGCAGCCCGGCAATGTCAGCAAAGGCAGCGCCAAACTGCCGAGCAATAGCGATCTACGGTTCATCGATGCGCCAAATGTCATGATACTCTCCCTTTGCCTGTACAGCCTTACCGAAAATGACGATTGTGGATAGGAGAAGTTTCACCGGCTTCCGTCCCGTCCCACATCGCCTATGTTGCATTCCATGAACCGCGTTCGCGTCCTCCTTCTCAATGCCGCCCTCGGCCCGCTCGATTACCGGGTGCCCGATGGCATGGACGCGCCGCCCGGCAGCATCGTGAACGTGCCGCTGGGGCCGCGTCAGGTGACGGGTGTGGTCTGGGATGAAGGGCGGCTGGAGGGCGAACCGGTGGCCGCGCACAAACTACGCCCGATCCTTGGCGTTTATGATTCGCCGCCCCTTCCAGAAACGCTGCGCCGGCTGATTGAGTGGACCGCCGATTATTATCTCGCGTCTCTCGCCTCTGTCTTGCGTATGAGTCTCGCCTCGACCAGCGGCTATTCGGGCGAAAAGACGATCACCGAATATCGCGCCACAGGTGGAATGCCGGAGCGGATGACGCCAAAGCGGGAACAGGCGCTAGACCTGATCGGTGACAGCCAGGGCCTGATCCGGGAACTGTCCGAAATCGGTGAAGTGTCCGACGCAGTCATCCGGGGGCTGGTAAAAGCCGGTGCGCTGGAACCGGTCGAAGTCTCGCTCGACGCCCTGTTTCCCCTGCCCGACCCCGATTTCGGCCCACCCGATCTCGAAGAGGGACAGCGGCTGGCCAGCGCCCGGCTGGTCGAAACGGTCAAGGCACAGCAATTCGCACCAATCATGCTCGATGGCGTGACCGGATCCGGCAAGACCGAAGTCTATTTCGAAGCCATTTCCGAGGCCCTGCGCATGGGCCGGCAAACCCTTGTCCTGCTGCCCGAAATTGCCCTCACCGAGCCGTTCCTGACGCGCTTCACCGCCCGCTTTGGCTGCGAACCTGTCGCTTGGCATTCGGGCCTGCGCCAGTCCGAGCGTCGCCGCGCATGGCGGGCGATTTCCAAGGGCGAAGCGATGGTAACAGTGGGCGCGCGCTCATCGCTCTTCCTGCCCTATCCAAAGCTTGGCCTGATCATTGTCGACGAAGCCCATGAAAGCGCCTTCAAGCAGGAGGAAGGCGTGAAATATCATGCGCGCGACGTCGCCGTGATGCGCGGCAATGTCGAAAGCTTCCCGATCATTCTCGCCTCCGCAACCCCGGCCATCGAAACACGTCAGATGGTGGAGATCGGCCGCTATAAAGAAATCACCCTGCCGCGCCGCTTCGGCGGTGCCGAACTGCCTGATCTCGCCGCCATCGATCTGTTGCAGGATCCGCCCCCGCGCGGCTCCTGGCTTGCCCCTACGCTGGTCCGCGCCGTTGAAGAAACGCTGGAGCGCAAGGAACAGTCGCTGCTGTTCCTGAACCGCCGCGGCTATGCCCCCCTCACCTTGTGCCGAACCTGTGGCCACCGCTTCCAGTGCCCGAACTGCACAGCCTGGATGGTTGAGCATCGGCTGCTTGCCCGGCTTGCCTGCCACCATTGCGGCCATGTCATGCCGCCGCCAGCCGAGTGCCCGGAATGCGGCGCGGAAGACAGCCTCGTCGCCTGTGGCCCCGGTGTCGAACGGATTGCCGACGAAGTGACGGCGCTGTTCCCCACCGCCAACATCGCGATCATCACTTCGGACACGCTCTGGTCTACCGCCAAGGCCGCCGAATTCGTCCACCGGATGGAGGCGAACGATATCGATATCGTCGTCGGTACGCAGCTCGTCACCAAGGGCTATCACTTCCCGAACCTCACTCTGGTCGGCGTGGTCGATGCCGATCTCGGCCTGCAGGGCGGCGACCTGCGTGCTGCCGAACGGACCTTCCAGCAGATCATGCAGGTATCGGGCCGGGCCG
>CAJQMX010000178.1 GCA_905479515.1 uncultured Parasphingopyxis sp. | reverse complement strand
GAATATTCAGTAATTTCAACGCGTTTCGAGAAACGCATGCACCACAATGCTGTGCAAAGGGCGCCAAAAAACAGATGTGCAGACAAGGGGTTAGGCGCCATGTGGTGCCATAGCTTCAATCTTGCCCTACCGGGTTCGCTTCTGATTCCCTTGCATCCGCATGTATCGCTTTGCATCCGCTTGCGCCCTGTCTGTCCCGGGCCACGAAAACGGGGATGGCGACGCCATCCAGGTCTGTTTGTTTTACGGGACCGAAATACCGGCCATCAAGCGACGCCGGATGCGGCGTCAGCAGGAAAAGCTCATCGCTTTCAAGCCGGACACAGCCATCCCACACAGGCAGGTTTCGGCCACTGGAATCGACAATCAGCGCTTCCGCCACAACTTCATCATTGATCAGAATGTCGCGTCCGGTCCGGCAGATTTCATCGCCGGGACCCCCGGCAATCTGTTTCAATAACGGCCAGTCTTCGCCAACAAATTCATGCTCCTGCGCCCAGTTCGCTTGCACGCTCTGGCTGGAGACGACGACCCATCGGCCAGGGGTGAAGGGCGCGTCGCTCAGCCAGTAAAGCCCTGTCGGTGCGCTCGCGGTCCGGTTCCAGATCAAGCGATCTGCGGGGTCGAGAACCAGACCGAAAAAGACAAGACCGGCGCTAAATCCTGTCATCCAAAGCGTGCGCTTTTTCATTCCGGCTTCTGCAGGCGTTCGGATGTGGACGCATAGGAATTGCGCTCTGACCAGCGGATGAGATCGGGTTTCGGATAGAAGACCCGCGCGCCATGTTTGCGGTAAATCGGCCCGCGTCCCTCGCAGCGATAATGGTCAAGCGTTGAGCGTTTCAGCCTCAGAAATTCTGCCGCTTCCTCGACACTCAAAAGCTCCGGCCAGCCATCGTTTCGGCGATCATTTCGTCTGTTTTTCGTCATTGTACACAGTGTCCTTTCATCACTTTTGAGACGAAAGGATTGGCGGAGATTGCGGGATTTTGCAGAGGGAAAATGGATCACATGAATTTTCCCCCGACGTTTTAACCAAGGAAAAAGCATAAAAAAACCGCCCCGGAGAAAGCCTCCGGGGCGGCGTTATGGTTGGTGTTTCGGCGTCTAGCCCTGCGGGTTCCAGAGGATGACGTGGCGGCCATCCTTATCCTTGACCGGGGCGAGGTTCGCATAGATTTTGCGCGGGCCGATCATCGGGTCTGCGAGGGTGAGCGAGACATATTCGCGGCCCGAAGACTTCGCGGTGCGGACCCAGCCGCCGCCAATATCGGAGCCTTTCTCTCCGGCATAGACCCTGAAATCGGGCTGTTTGTCGGCGGTCTTTTCGTCATTTTTGATGATGCGGATCGGCGTGTTGAGGCTCATCATGGCAAGTGCGCCTTCAAAGCCTGTGTCTGTTTCGCTGACATATCCAAGTGCGTTAGCCATTTTCATATCTCCTTTTGGCTTCGTGTCGCGGGCGCCCCGATGGCTCCGTTGACGCTGACCTAAAGGGACGGCGGGCGGCAGGTCTGAACCGCGAAGCGGGCGCAGCAAAGCGGAGCACCGCCCGGTGGCGGAAATTTGATTCGCGGTGAATGCGCGTTCGGTCTTCTTCAGACCGAACAGCAGAGGAAATTTCTGGCGATGGGCGGTTTCATGGCCCGCAGGCGGTCGTCCAGGTCAGGCAAGGAAACGGGGCCGCTCGGGGCGTCCTTCGTGCAATGCCAGAGGTGTTTGCAACTGGCAGGCACGCCAATATGTCAGGAACAAACAGGGCAGTTGGTAAGGAAACCACCCATGTCGTTTCGCGAGCTTGCTTCCGCGCCACCAACAGGAAAAGACCGCCCGGCAAAACTGCCGGACGGTCCCGAACCATGCCGCTTACGGGAGGCGTGTCAGGCGGCGATGGCTGTCTTTGCTTCCGGGGTTTCGAGCGAAGCCCTGTCCTCGCTGTCCTCGAACAGACCCCTGACGGCCTCCCACGCTTCGGCGGGCGGGCATGGCGCGCCGTCAAGATAAGAGGATGGCGACTGCCGCATCCAGCGGGGCCGCCAGTCCGGGTCGGGGTCGCATCCATGCCCGGCGATGCGGTTGCGGATGACGGATTTCTGCGCCTTTCCGGTATCGGTCAGGACAGACCGGGCCGTGGATGGCGAGGCGATTTCAGCGACCACTTCATTGATGACGCGCTTGTCGCGCAGCAAGTAAAAGAACGCCTCATCGGGCGACCACAGCGCGGCAAAATCCGTGTCCGTCACATGTGCGGCGGCTTCGACGGCGGGCGAACCTGCCTGCAGGGTTTCGCCCATTGCGACGGCGAGAACATGCAGCACCTCTTCATCACTGAGCGCCAGAAGCCGGGCGAAGGTCTCGCAAGGGTCGGCGGGAAAAGCATTCTCCGCCACCAGCGAACCGTCTTGGTCATCCTGCCCAATCAGCGCCTTGGCCTTGGCGCGGTGCGCGGCGAACTTCACTTCCCCTGCCGAAGCCGCGAGGCTTTCCGCGGTCGCTTCCTTCCGTGTGCGCTGCTGCTCAACGTCCAGCCGCCAGTTATCCGAGCGGGTGACAAGATGGGCGACGGCGAGGCGCAGCGCGACGCCGGGCGCATCGCACAGACTCGCCCTGACGGCGGCGTGACGGTGCAGCGCGACATATTCCGCCAAGGGACCGGACATTTCCGGTTTTGGGGCGGGCTTGCCGTTCTCGCCATCGCCGCCCCGGCCAAGGATACGCTCGATTTTCTCGATGTCCTTTGATGGCAGATAGCCTTCATGGGCCGTGACAGAGCCGTCATGGCGGGTCTCGATATAGACCTTGCCGCCGTCTTTCCGGCTGCGCTTGCCATGCTCCCATGTCAGGAAGTGCGCGCCCCGTTCCAGCACGACGGTTTCGGCCCAGCCCTCATTCCGGTAGCGTTCGGCCATGTCGGCGATGGCCTCATTCTGGCAAGTCCAGAACAGGTCAGCGTCCCCGAAAATGGCAGTCTCGCCGAACAGGTCGGTCAGCACGGTCCCGTCATAGGCTTCCAAATCGAACAGCGCCTTGTCGGTGGTGATGCGGCCGCCGCCTGTGAGCCAGTCTTTCAACTGCTCGCCGCGCGGGGCGTATTCGTCTTCCGCGTTCAACAGGGTCAGCCAGTCTTCCTGCTGCTCTTTTGTGGCGAGCGTCAGGGCGTAAAGCGTCCGCTTGTCGATGATTTCGGCCCTGTAGAGCGCCTTGATATCATCGGTGAGCGCCGTCAGCGCCAGCACCCGGCGCACCATGAGTTCGGTGACGCCGAAGCGCTCTGCAATCACCGTGACGGTCTCGCCTTTTGAAGCAAGCCGGGCGAAGACGTCATATTGCAGAAACTCGTCGGCTGGAAGGTGGGTGGTGTTCTCGACAAGGGTCGCTTCCAGCGCGGCAATGTCATCGCCGGATTGCATAACGAGACAGGGCGCTTTCTGCGCCTTGCCTGTCTCCTTGGCGAGGCGTTTGAGGGCGAAGAAACGGCGGCGTCCGGCGACAACGCCATACTTGCTACCTTCCTTGCGGACCAGCATGGTCTGCAAGACGCCGCGCGACTTTATCGACGGATAGATGTCGGAAATGTCGGGCGCTTTGCGCCCGTGGCGCATATTGAGCCGGGACACTTTCATGTCGGTGATAGGGATATGTTTTAACTGCATGGCGTTGCCTCCTTCATGATGTGCAGTTGGTGGGATGCCCCGTGCGTCAGCGCACAGGGCGGTTTTCAAGCCAGAGGCGGTAGGCGCGATGCGCCGCCCCCTCGCTCTCGAAAATGTGGAAACAGCCGCAGACCAGCACGGCCCATGCGCCAATGTCTTCGGCGTCAAGCGATGCAAGCGCCGCGTCGAGTCGGCTGATGCGAAAGGGCGGATTCGTTCGGCAGACAAAATGTCCCCCGGACCTTTTGTTTATCTGCCTCACCATGGCGCCGCTTCCATCGCTGCGGCAGCGCTGCAGGGGTCCGGCGCGGCATAAGCGAGAATGTAATCAGCCGCCTTGGAAGCGAGCGACGCGGCGCGAAAAATGGCGCGCTTGTCCTCGCGCAATACTTCCAGCCAAGAACCGATGTAATCCGTATGCCGCACGGTCGGGGCGATGGACTGGTCCGCGCAGATGAACGCACTGGCGAGTTCCGCCACCAGTTCCTCGCGGGCGTAATCTTTGGTGCCGAATGCGCCTTTCAGGTCGCGGGCGAGGCGTTTCGGGTGCCCGGTCCAGTGGCCAAGCTCATGAAAGCAGGTGCGGTAATAATTGATCTGGTCAAAGAAAGCAGGCTGCGGCGGAACCTGAATGAAATCCCTGGACGGAACATAATAGGCGCGGTCGCCGCCAATCCTGAAATCCGCGCCCGTCGCTGTAATCAGCGCTTCGGCGCGGGGGATAATCTCGCGCTCCGGCAAGTCGGGCGCGTTGGCGGTCAGGTCTTCGGGCAGGCCGTCGCACTGGTCTGCATTGAACACGGTATAGCGTTTGAGAAACGGCACCGTGCCCGGCGACTCGCCCGTCTCGCGCACACGTTCCCGTTCGGCTTTCGGGGTGAAGCGGTCGGCATAAACAACCGTCGTGCCGCGCTCGCCTTTGCGAACACACCCGCCAAGTGACAGCGCCTGTTTGAAGGTCAGCCATGTCTGACAGGAACGGCTTTGCTCAATCGCCGCGCCCCATAAAAGCAGAATATTGATTCCGGAATAGCGCCTGCCCGTCGCGCCATTCTCGGGCAAGCCAAGCGGAGTAGCCCCCTCCACCCCGCCCCAAGGCTGCACCCAAGGCGCGCGCCCCTGTTCCAGTTCCGCGATGATGTTATCCGTGACCTCTGAATAAAGGTCTTTCCGCGTGTTTCGTTGTCTGCGGCGCTGCGCCATCTCTGCCTCCTCTGACCCCCGCTTTTTTCCCGCAAGGCGGGGGCGGTGAGAGGCCGCTGGCCAGATGGCGTCAGGCGTGAGCGGAAGGGGTCAGGTAGGAGGCCGCAGGCACATAGACGATCTTCAAGACGCCGCCCCCCTTCCGGGAGCGCCGCCATCTGGCATGCGCGCCTCCGCCCCCGCCTGAGAGGGAAAAAAGAAGCAAACATGCCGGCGCGCCAGCGCCGACCGAATCCTTCACAACACTGCTTAAAAACTGCGCCAGGGATGAAAGCCCGAAGGGCCGGGACGGCGCGCAGCGATGGCCTGGTTCACGCCAGCCCGGCCGGCGAAGGCCGGGGCGCCCTTTCCTTGGTCGAACAGCCGAACACCGCCCTTAGAAAAAACGCCGCGTTCGCTGCTTATAGGCGCAATACTCATCCCCATACTGGCGTTCCAGCCAGGGCTCTTCTATCCTCGGAGCGAGCCAGTACATCGCTGCCCATAAAGACAGCAGAAACGTTACGCGCAAATCGTTCAAGATGATCGCCCAGCCCAGCAGACCAAGCCAGGTCACGACATAGATCGGGTTCCGGCTGAAACGAAACCAGCCATCTGTCACCAGCCCCCGCGCTTCGCCGAAGGCATTGCGCCAGCCCATCTGGATTGAGATCCAGAAGGCAAGGCCAATACCCGTGACCGCCAGCACGCCGCCGACACCTTGCCGGGCCATGGCCCCCGCATCCTCCGCCGGCTCAAAAACGAGGATGGAGAGCGCAACAAGCGGGTATAGAAACAAACGAAAAAAGGCCCAGAACGTCCGGTATTGCCAGCTCCGTTTTTCCGGAGGCGGAAAAAACTGAAAATCGCGTCGGAACAGCGATACCGCACACAGCGAAAAGATCGCTGCCGCTCCGGACACTGACAATCCGAACGCCAGCCATTCCATCCATAGGGGTGTATTGAACACAGGCGCGCCTCCTAAATCCAGCGCCGCGTGCGGATACGGTAGGCGTCAAACGCTTCACCGAATCTCGCCTGCAGCGCGCGCTCTTCCGGTTTGATCTGAAACTCAGTCATCAGCCAGACAAAGAGAATTGGAGCTACGAAAGCGGACAAATTGCCCATCAGAAACGCGCCGCCTGTCAGAATGGCCGCCATGGCCAAATACATCGGATTGCGGCTGATGCGGTAAAGCCCTGTGGTGACCAGCGTGGCAGCCTCTTCAGGGGCGAGCGGATTGACGGTTGTGCGGGCGCGGATGAATGCGCCGAGCGCGAGCGCCAGAATGGCCATGCCAGCAGCGATGAAAAGCAACGCCGCCGCAGAACGCCACACGCCTTCGAACGCCAGAAAAGGCGTGACAGAGGACAGTCCCCAGCCGATCGCACCGCAGATCAGGACCTGAACAAGAGGTGGAATGCGCAGGCTCATGAGGACGATTCGACCGGAGTCGCATGCGACGCGCCGGTTGTGTTCAGTTCCCGCAGGGCCTGCAGCGTGATGGCGCTCGCCGATTTCAGGAACAGGCCCGCCAGAAGGGCGGCGACAAGCAGGTCCGGCCAGGCCGTTCCGGTCAGCGCGACAACCCCGCCAGCGACGATCACGCCGACATTGCCGATGGCGTCATTGCGCGAGCAGAGCCAGACCGAACGCACATTGCTGTCGCCGTCGCGCCAGCGCAGCAGTATCAGCACGCTCGCGACATTGGCGGACAGTGCCAGAAAGCCGACCACTCCCATGGTTGCGGCTTCCGGCGGCGCGCCGTTCATGACCCTCAACACGGTCATGCCGAGGACGGCGATCGCGATCGCTGCGAGCGAGGCGCCTTTGATCAGCGATGCAAGCGCCCGCGTCCTCAGGCTCGCCCCGATAACGAAGAGGCTGAGCGCGTAGGTCGCCGTATCGCCTGCGAAGTCGAGTGCGTCGGCTTTGAGGGCCTGAGAGCCCGACATTATCCCCGCCGTCATTTCAAACAAAGAACATGACCGCATTGATGGCGATGACGGCCATCAGAGCCCGCTTATAAGCAGGCGAAACCCCATCAAATGTTTTGTCCTCACAGCAACCCGACATCTTCTAATCCTATTCCCCATTGACGATTCTCGAAGAAACCCTACAGTCTACAGCGACTATAGAGGCAAGACTTTTCTTTGGAGCCCGGAATGACGCAGATGACCATTGGTCGTTTATCGAAAGCGGCGGGCGTGAAAGTGACAACCATACGCTATTATGAATCGATTGATTTGATGGGCGAGCCGGACCGAAGTTCGAGCGGCCAACGGCTATATGGCGATGAGGCCGTGCAGCGTTTGTCGTTCATACGGCATGCCCGTGATCTTGGTTTTCCGATGGAGGCCGTTCGTGAAATGATTGATCTGCAAACTCAGCCGGATCAGGATTGCACGGCCGTGGACGCGATAGCCCGTGAACAGCTTGCAGATGTGCGCAAACGCCTGACGCAGCTTGAAGCGCTTGAGGCGGAGCTCAAACGGATGATTACGTGCTGCGAGGGCGGCCGGGTTGACACGTGTCGGATCATTTCAACGCTCAATGATCATAGCGAATGCATCGCAGATGCGCATGAGCGGCTTTCGACCTTTTGAGCAAACCGCTTGACCCTACAGTGACTGTAGATGGTAATTCTCTTCCATTATTGAAAGCACCTCCCGATAAATTTGGATGGGCGAGACTGAATGGAACAACGACAAAGCATACGTGTAGTCTCTCAATTGAGAGCATTGTCATGAGCAAAACATCTACCTCCCCAACAGCAGGCTCCGACACTTCGCTCCCGTTTCGTTACCGGGTATCAGGAATGGATTGCGCGCGAGATGCTGCCGAAATCGAACGGGCGGCTCAATCGGCTGGTGTCGCCCCAAAAGCCGTCAAAGTTTCGGCTGCGACACATATTATGACGCTATGGGTTTCAGAGTCCCAACTTCCAGAAATCGAACTTGGCGTCGCCAAAACCGGTTACGGCTTCGAGAGAATTGCGCCAGGCGATGATGGCCCCGCCGCCTCACAAACCCAAAAGAATCCGGAGTATTTACGCGCCCTTTGGATCGTAATTTTCCTGAACGTTGGTTATGGAATTGTGGAAATGATCGCGGGTTTTTTCGCCGGTTCACAGGCGTTAAAAGCTGATGCGTTAGATTTTGTCGGTGATGGTCTCATTACATTCCTCGGCGTGCTCGCAATCGGCTGGAGTCTTGCCTGGCGCGCTCGTTCAGCCATGATTCAAGGCGTATTCCTAGCTTTGCTTGGCTTCGGCGTACTCGCGAATACGGTGTGGCGTCTTCTTAATCAAACGATACCTGACGCTGCCCTGATGGGCATGTTCGGGCTCATCGCGCTCGTCATAAATGTCATCGCCGTCTTACCGCTACTCCCTCACCGAAAAGGCGACGCTAATGTCCGCGCGGTTTGGTTGTTTTCACGTAATGACGCCATCGGGAACGCGGCCGTAATTGTGGCAGCAGGTTTGGTCGCCTGGCTCGGTCACGGTTGGCCCGATCTCGTGGTTGCAGTCGGGATCGCCGGGCTATTCCTGCATTCTGCATGGGCAATAATTCGCGATGCACGCAACGACCTCAGAGCCGCAATATGACCATTCAGAAGATTGGATTCATCATTGGTCTGGGCGTTCTGGCGATAGATCAACTCACTAAAGCACTTATCCTCAATATTGATGCCCTGGATAACGGTGTGACGGTCCTTCCATTCTTCAACATTGTGCGGCTCAAGAACAATGGTATCAGCTTTGGTCTTCTAGGCAGCCTGCCTCCCTGGCTCCTTATTCTGGTCGCTCTATCGATCGTCGCGGTTTTATTGTATTGGTTATGGTGCACCGCTGATCGCCAGATCGCGACCGCACTCGGGCTGATTACAGGTGGAGCACTCGGAAACATAGTCGATCGCGTGCGACATGGAGCGGTGACCGATTTTTTGGATTTTCACATCAATAACTACCACTGGCCCGCGTTCAACTTCGCCGATAGCGCGATTGTCTGCGGTGTCGGCTTACTGTTGATCTCTGAGTTACTCACGAAGCCACGACGGACGGATAATGCTGAACAAAAATAGCGGCTGATTAATCTGGCCCATGCTTAATAGTTGTCGATGTAAGAATTCGCTTGCCCCTACAGCCACTGTAGGGGCTATAAAACCGACATGATCAAATTCGATTCACTTCGCGTTGGCCTCGCAATGGCCGCCTCAGCGCTCGTAGCAAGCTGCGCCAGCTTTGCCGATCCGCTCACTGAGACGCTACAACCGCTCGGGGCCTGGGCCAGCGGGACCGACGGTGACGCCTGTGAAACCGCTCCGATTACTTATTTTTCATCGGATGGGGTCGTGCTTGTCCTCCTCAGCGCCAAAGGGCCGGTCCATGCGATTGGCAGTTGGGACCGCAACGGCGACGTGCTGGCCATGACGCATAATGACTTTCCGCTCGATCCCAGCGGGCAATCAAAACCCGCTGTTGAACTCAGTATTATGACATTGGACGCTGATAGATTTGTCACCCGAAATGCCAAGGGCGATATTCGGGAACGCATTAAATGCAGCGAGATTGCGATAAAGACGGGTCATGACACTGAGCCGCACTAAATAAATGAATAGATTTAATGATTTTGACAATGAAATTGGATAGTCGTTGAGCGAATGAAAATTGTAACCGTCATATGCACCGCCAGGTTTTGGCTTGCGCTCATGTTGAGCGTGACCCTTGGTATGGGTGCAACGGCGGCCGATATTCATCCTGTGGACGCTGAAGAGATTGCCTGTATGACCGCAGACGCTGAAGCGCATCATGCCGCCGAAATCGGTGACACTGAAAATGATGATAGTGAGCAGCGTCCGGCCCACAAACATCATACTCATAGCTGCGGGCCATGCCATTTGCATATGGTGGGTATGAACAGCCTGACCTTCTCTTACGCTTTATCAGCTACATCGGGGCTTCGCCCCGGCGCAGACCAGCACGTTCCGCGCGCTGGTCCTCACGGTCTTTATCGTCCTCCGCGTGCCTAACCTGACTCTCTGAATCCGCGCCTTTTGCGCGTGGGTTTGATGTCGATTCAGGTTATCACAAGGAAGAATATCCCATGCCAAAATTCAAACAGGGCGCACTCTGCGTCCTGATCGCGGCTGCCTTTGCAGGCACAGCGGTCGCGGCCCCGTGCAACGGGCCAACAGGCAGCGCGCCGACCATCGTGCCCGATGCGCCGCTAACCCTCACTATGGCGCTCATGCAAATCCGTCATGCGTCCCCGGATGTCCGCCGGGCCGCACTGGAGACGCGCGCCAGCGCAGCCGAAGCCGATCAGGCTGGGCGCCGTCTTAATCCGTCAATCGGACTGGAAATTGAAAACTTCTCAGGCACCGGACCGCTCAACGGGTTTGACCAAACCGAAACCACGCTCGCCATTGAGCAGACATTCCAGCTTGGAGGTAAAAGAGCCAAGCGCGAGCGTGCCGCGCGGGCGCGGGCAGCGCTCGCCGACGCTGAATGCCGCGTCATATTAAGAGAGACCGAGCTAGAAGCAGCGCTGCTCTATCATGACCTGATCGCCGCGACAGAACTCGCAGCGCTGGCACGGGAGTCGGCGGATCTCGCCGTGTCTTTGGCTGAAACCGTTGCGAAACGTGTTGAGGCCGGCGCGGCCGCCCCGCCGGAGCGCTCGCGCGCCGAGGCAGATGCGGCTGCACTCAAAGCCGCCGCACTTGCCGCAGACGCTGAAATTGATCAACGCCGCTATGAACTCGCCGCGCTTTGGGGAAGCTCAACGCCGGTTTTTGCGCCCCCGCGCGCCATATTGTCTGATGAAAGTGAAATACTCTCAAAGACGCGCGGGCTTGACGAGCACCCGGCGCTCGCCGCGGCTAAAGCTGGAGCAACAGCCCGCGACGCTGAGCAGGACGCCGCCCGCGCGGCCGGTATTCCTGATGTCACGGTTAGTGCGGGCGTTCGCCAATTTGAAGAGACCGGCGACAATGCGCTCCTGGTCGGGGTCACCGTGCCGATTCCGCTTTTTGACCGTAACCGCGACGCCGCTCGCGCAGCGGGTTATCGCGCCGATGCCGAACGTATCAGCGCCGTCGCCGTTGAGGCCAGATTGCGGTCGCAGCAACAGGCCGCCGCCGCGCGGGTGCGCGCCGCCGAGGCCCGGCTGACGCTACTCGAACAGGAGGCGCTACCTGCGGCCCGTTCCGCCTACGACGCATCTGTTGAAGGCTACGCGGCAGGCCGGTTTGACCTCACATCAACGCTCGATACCCGTAAAGGGCTGATCGAGGCAGGCGTCAGCGTAATTGACGCGCGGCGTACCCTTAATGCGGACCTCATGCGTCTCAAAAGCCTGATCGGTGCCGCCCCGTTTAATGGAGACTTCCAATGAAACAGACACATATTTTGCCAACGACCATGATGGTTCTGGCCGTGATTTTGGCGGGATGCGGCAATGCAACCCCGGATACAAATCGGGTCGCTAGCGAAACCTCCGCCGCGACCGCTGATCACGATGATCACGATGATCATGCCGAAGAAAAAGCGGATCACGATGACCATGGCGAGACCGATCAAGATGATGAGCATGACGATCATGCGGAAAGTGACGGCGAGCCTGACGGCCATGATGATCATAGTGAATCCGAAGGCGACGTTGTAAAACTAACCCAGGACGCGGCCACTGAGGCCGGTATTGAAACAGCAATTGTTGCAGAGGGGGCGATTGCGCAATCTCTCAGCCTTCCGGCCGAAATCCGCTTTGACGCTGATCGTGTTGCCAATGTCTCGCCCAAGGTCAGCGGCGTAATTGGCAAACTCTATGCGAGCGAAGGGGATCACGTGGCACGCGGCGATACGCTGGCGCTGATCAAGAGCCGTGAACTCGCAGGTCTGAAAGCCGCTTGGCTCACGGCGGAAACGCGCAAAGCTCTGGCCAGTCAGGCGCTGGCCCGCGAGGAAAAACTGTTTGCGGACAAGATCACCTCGGAAGCCGATTTGCAAGCCGCGCGGGCGGAATTTGAAGCTGCGAAAGCCGATAGTGACGCGGCTGAAAATGAGCTCCATGCCGCAGGTGTCAGTCATGCCGCACTGGAGCGCATTTCCACGGCGGCTGACGGCGATAATGCCAATGCCTATCTGACAGCGCCGATTGCCGGAACGGTGGTGCGCCGCACGGTCATGCTGGGCGAAACGGTCTCAGCCGGGGATGCCGGCGCTGATCCGCTGTTCACCCTTGTCGACGATAGTGTCGTCTGGGCGGATATTGCCGTTTACAAACAGGACATCGCCCGCATTCGCGTCGGCGCTCCTGTCGCGCTAAAAACCGACAGCGGTGAAATCCTTGCGCAGTCCACAATTGCCTTTGTCTTGCCGGTCATCAGCGAAACGTCACGCACCGCGACGGCCCGCGTGATCGTTGACAACCCGGATGGCACACTGCGACCTGGTCAGTATGTCACGGCCGATCTCAGTGTTGGCACATCTGAGCAGGTTTTGCGCGTACCGGAAGCAGCCATTCAATTGGTTGAAGACAGACCTTCCGTGTTCGTCCCTGTCGAGGGCGGCTATGCACCGCGCGCAGTGATGACAGGCACCAAATCCGGCGGGTTTGTGGAAATCCGCTCCGGCCTAATGGCGGGTGAGGCAGTCGTGACAGACGGTGCCTTCACCCTCAAAGCTCAACTCGAAAAAGACGCCTTTGGCGATGGCCACGGCCACTAGGACATTTGATATGATAAATTTAATGCACCGTATCGCCGGAGGGCGGCTGCTCGCCGCCATCGCGGCGCTCGCCATGACCCTTGGCGGATTATTCGCGTTCAAGGCGCTACCCGTTGACGCCTTTCCCGATGTGACACCCTCACTCGTTCAGGTCTTCACAGAAACCGAAGGCCTCGCCCCAGAAGAGGTGGAGCGCTACGTGACCTATCCAATCGAGACCGCCATGTCCGGCTTGCCAAAGCTAGACCATATGCGCTCGGTCTCAAACTTTGGACTGTCCGTCGTTAACATCTATTTTGAAGACGGCACGGATGTCTATTTTGCGCGCCAGGTTGTTGGTGAACGCCTCGCCGAAGCGCGCGGCAATATCCCCGATGGCTTTGGTGACCCGCAAATGGGGCCGATTTCAACAGGTCTAGGGATTATTCTCTATTTCCGTCTCGAAGATGAGACCGGCGCGCGCGATCTTGTAGAAATGCGCGAAATCCAGGACTGGATCATCAAATACCAGCTTCAGACTGTGCCCGGCGTCACCGAAGTGCTGTCACTTGGCGGTTATGAAAAGCAGTATCAGGTCAGGCTCGATCCGGACGCGCTATTGGCTTACGACATCCAGATTGGTGATGTGATGACCGCCCTTGAGCGCGGCAACAAGACCGAAGGCGCACAATTTCTCGAAATCGGGGCCGAGCAATATACGGTCCGCGGCGTCGGACTGGCGCGATCGGTTGAAGATCTTGCGGAAATTGTCGTCAATGTCGATGATGGCCGCCCCGTGCGGGTACGCGACCTCGGTGAAATCATTGTCGGCGGCGGGGTACGCCAGGGCCTGGCCACCGCCAATGGCGAAGGTGAAGTGGTCGCGGGACTGGTGCTCAAACTCTATGGCGCCAATACGTCCGATGTGATTGCGCGCGTTCAGACACGCTTTGAGGAAATCAACAAAAACCTGCCGGAAGGCGTCAACGCCGTGCCCTATTATGATCAGGGAACACTGGTCAACAAAGCTGCCGCCACGGTGACAACGGCGCTGTGGCAGGGCGCGCTACTCGTCGCACTGGTCGTTTTCGTCTTTCTGGGCGGCTGGCGTCCAAGCCTGGTTGTTGTCCTTTCTATTCCATTTTCCGTGGGCTTTGCCTTCATCGCGATGCAATGGCTCGGCATCAGTGCCAACCTCATGTCGCTGGGCGGCGTGGCCATTGCCATTGGCATGATGGTGGATGGGGCTATCGTCATCGCAGAAAATGTCGACCGGGGATTCCGGGAAAGCGATCCGTCTGTCGATCAGAGAGATGTTGTGGCGCGCTCGGCTGCGGAAGTCATAGCGCCGCTAATTGCGGCCGTTGCGGTGGTGATCGTCGTCTTTCTGCCGCTTTTCTCGCTGCAAGGCGTGGAAGGTAAAACCTTCCGGCCTCTGGCAGCCTCCGCGGCGCTCGCCATGACGGGGTCATTGTTCTACGCCGCGCTGATTGCGCCATCGCTCGCAAATGGGGTCATGCGTCGGAGCAAAAAGCCGCGTGAGGACCGTCCGGGATGGATTGCCCGCACGGTCAGCCAAGCCGCCGGATTCTTCGTTCGCCAGCGTTTGGCGGCGATTGCTCTGGCCGCCATCCTCCTCGTAGCGGGCGGACTGGCCGGATCGCGCCTCGGGTCTGAATTTACTCCTTCGCTTGAAGAAGGTGATGTTCTACTCCGCGTGACCATGGCACCATCTATCTCTTTGACAGAAGCGGCGGAAACGACCACCCGCGTTGAGAAAAGGCTTCTGACGGCCTTTCCGGAAATCAAGTCTATCGTGACCCGAATCGGTCGCGGTGAGGTCGGGGCCCACGCCGACCCGACCAATAGTGCGGAAGCTTTTGTTGAACTCAATCCGAGGTCGGAGTGGCGCAAAGGCTTGTCGCCGGAGGACTTGCGCACAGCGATATCGGAAAATCTCGAAGGTGTGCCCGGTATTGTCGTCAATATCGGTCAACCTATCGCGATGTCTGTTGATGAGCTTTTGACCGGGACGCGCGCAGAACTTGCCGTGAAAATTTTCGGGCCGGACAGTGATGTCCTGTTGAAAAAGTCACAAGAGCTACAGGCCATCTTGCAACAGGTCGATGGGGCAGCTGAAGTTCAGGCTGACCAGATTACAGGGGCGCCACAACTCGTGGTGCGTGTCGATCGCGCGGCCCTCGGGCGGTATGGTCTCGATGTTGAGGACGCGCTTGACGCCTTGCGGACCTCGGTCGGCGGCGCAGAAGCCGGCGCTCTGTTTGAAGGCGTTCGGCAATTCCCGATCGTCGTGCGGTTTCATGAAGAGAGCCGCGATACAGCCGAAGCCATCCGCCGTTTGGTGCTGGAATCGCCGACCGGCGCACGTGTCACGCTGGAAAGCGTGGCCACTATCGAGACCGTGATTGGTCCGCGCCAGATCACGCGAGAGGATGGCGAGCGCTTTATCACTGTCCAATCCAATGTGCGGGGCCGTGACATCGGGTCTTTTGTAACGGAGGCGCAAGCTCTGACGGACGCCAATCTTGACCTGCCTGCAGGCTACCGCGTTGTCTGGGGCGGTCAGTTTGAATTGCAGCAACAGGCCAATGCTCGGTTCGCAGTTGTGATACCAATCACGCTCGGCATTGTATTGCTGATCCTGCTACTGACATTCGGACGGCTTAAATCGGCAATTCTCATACTGCTGAACATCCCCCTGGCGTTAACCGGAGGCGCGCTCGCACTCTGGATTACAGGCCTGCCTGTCTCGGTTCCCGCGACGGTTGGTTTCATCGCGTTGTTTGGTATCGCACTTGGCAACGGGATGGTCCTGGTGAGCTTCATGGATGATTTCGCCCGCGCCGGGCGGGACCGGGATGCGCTCGCAATCGATGCGGCTGGGATGCGCGCCAGACCCGTTCTGATGACGGCGATGACAACCGCTTTGGGACTTGCGCCCTTGCTGTTTGCGACTGGCGTCGGCGCCGAAGTACAGCGGCCTCTGGCAACTGTCGTCACAGGCGGGCTTGTCTCTTCAACTCTGCTGACGCTGCTCGTGATGCCGGCATTGCATCGGTGGTTCTCGCCAAAACCTGACTCGCATCATTCGCTACTGGAAACACGGCACAACCCCGAAACTGTGCCAGCGGAATAAATCACTCCGCCTTGGCGGTGTAATCCGCCAAGGCGTCACTTTTTTGGAGACGCTTATGTCACCCCCGAAACACTCAAATCATGATCATGACACTGACAGTCATGGTCATGACCATGGCGATGTCATTAGCCGTATAGTGGGCCCGCGCGCGGAAATCATCTTTGCCGGGCTAGCTGGACTTTGCCTGCTGGCAGGCTGGCTCGGACCCAAACTTGGGTTTCTACCGGACCCCATCGGATTTGGCTTCCTGCTCGCGGCTTACTTTTTCGGCGGTTATTTCGCGCTGCGTGAGGCCATGGGTAAAATACTCAAAGGCCAGTTTCAGATCGACTTTCTGATGCTGGTGGCTGCTACGGGCGCCGCCATTCTCGGCGAATGGGCGGAAGGTGCTTTTCTTCTCTTCCTGTTTGCCATTGGCCATGCCCTTGAAAACTATGCCATGGCCCGGGCGCGCAATGCGATTTCGGCTTTGTCGGATCTCACTCCGGATGAGGCGCTTGTCCGTAGGGGTGAGACGACAGAAACCATTGCGATTGACGAGTTAGTTGTCGGCGATGTCGTTGTGGTGCGTTCCAATGAGCGCTTGCCAGCCGACGGATTTGTGGTCAGCGGACAAAGCGCCGTCAATCAGGCGCCCATTACAGGCGAAAGCGCGCCCGTAGACAAAAGACCCGTGGCTGACCGCGAAAAGGCAGCTGCTAATCCTGACGCGCTGAAGGCCGAAAGCCGCGTGTTCGCGGGGTCAATCAATGGGTCCGGCAGTCTTGATATAGAAGTGACCAAATTGTCGGGCGAGACGACGCTGGCCCGCGTTGTCACCATGGTGAGCGAGGCTGAAACACGCCAGTCACCGACCCAGAGTTTTACCAAAAAGTTCGAGCGCATATTTGTGCCGTGCGTCATTGTTCTGGCGGTTGTTACGTCGCTGGCCTTCCTTGTTTTGGACGAGACGGCTTCCGAAAGCTTCTACCGAGCCATGGCTGTATTGGTGGCGGCAAGCCCCTGCGCGCTGGCCATTGCAACCCCAAGCGCCATTCTCTCCGGCGTGGCCCGCGCCGCGCGCGGCGGCGTGTTGATCAAGGGCGGCGCGCCGCTTGAGGCGCTCGGACGGCTCGACGCCATCGCCTTTGACAAAACAGGCACACTGACGGAGGGCGAGCCGCGCCTAGTGGATATTGTGCCTTTCGGCGATGTCGATGAAGACACTTTGCTCAGGGTTAGCGCCGCTGTTGAAACGCTGAGTGATCATCCGCTGGCCGAGGCCGTGGTGCGCGATGCGAAAAGGCGCCTCGGATCAATCCCCGACAGCGCAACCGATTTTACAAGCATAACCGGTCGCGGTGTTTCCGCCATGTATGATGGCCAGATTGTGCATATCGGCAAATCGGCCTTGTTTGATGAGGTGGACGGCAAGCCAGTGCCCGAGGACTTGGCAGAGCGCGTCAATTCGCTGTCGGCCGATGGCCGCACAACGATGATTGTGCGCCATGGTGAGCGCTATCTGGGCGTAATCGGTCTGATGGACACGCCGCGCGAGGCCGCGAAAAGCGTCATAGCGCGGCTGCGCGACATCGGTGTGACCCGCATGATGATGATTTCGGGCGATAATCAGAATGTGGCAGATGCTGTCGCGCGAGACGTTGGGCTGGACGAGGCCTTCGGCGATCTCATGCCCGATGACAAAGTCACCAAGATCAAATCGCTCAAGCAAGGCCGCGGCGTCGCTATGGTTGGGGACGGCGTCAATGATGCGCCTGCCATGGCTAATGCGACTGTCGGTATTGCCATGGGAGCGGCGGGCTCAGACGTTGCGCTTGAGACCGCTGACATTGCCCTCATGGCTGATGATCTTGAAACGCTGCCATTTGCCGTCGGATTGAGCCGGGCGACCAGTCGCATTATCCGGCAAAATCTTTGGGCGAGCCTCGGCATCGTCGCCTTTCTTATTCCCGCGACGCTTTTCGGTCTCGGGATCGGGCCCGCTGTCCTCATTCACGAAGGTTCAACTTTGATCGTCGTGTTCAACGCTTTGCGACTACTTGCGTTCCAGGATCGCGAGCATTGATGAAACTGAAGGTCATCTGGTGCCGAATTCAATCAAACGCCCTGGTGCCGCCAGCGCGGCTCAGTGTTTCTGACTAAAACTGAAAAGTAATCATTCACAAAAGTAGTCTACGTATGTCGATGAATAATTTGCGGAACTTGTTCATTACGGGGACCTTAGCCGCCTCGCTCGCGGGATGCGCGTCGGCCCCAAAAGCTTTCCAACCATTAGATGTCATCGAAGCTGAAGCGGTCCGTGCCGAGTGCGGACTCATCCTACCGGCTTCCAGACTCAAGAGCGGCGGAGACTTCAGGCGACGGGCATATCAGACCTGCAAGAGCGACGTTCTAAGAGAGCTTGCCCGCAATGAGTGAAGACTTCACTCATGCGGCACGCTGATTAAACCCCAGCTGTGCGCCGAGAAGTTCAACCAGATAGCCGCCATCCCGCAGCCCCTCCGCCTTTTTGATAATGTAGCGGATGGCGTCCCGCATGGTGCCGGTTTCATCGCTCCACTCGGCATCGACGGCCGCTTTGCCGTTGAGAACAATGGCGATTTCGCGCCGTGACATGCCAAGCTCAAGACAATCGAGGGCGACCAAACCGTCACGCAGGATTTGCGTGGTTTTGGTCCAGAGCGGCGCCTCGGGCACGCTGCCTTCCTCGATCAGGGCAAGTGCGGCTTTCTGCGCTTTCAGTTTGCGCTCATAGGCTTTGAGATCAGAGATGGTCAGTTTCATCCGAACAGGTTCGAGCCCCAGAATCGAAACGCCGGTGCAGCGCACCTGCACGACGCAGCCCTTGCCGCGGATCAGAAGAAATTCGCGGGCCTGCAAATCGGTAATGTGGGTGATTTGGCAAATTGGAACCGTGCTGTCCCAGATATCACAGCTTTCGCCCGGCGCCCGTGGTGAGCAGTTCACTTCCACCTGATCGGGAAACACATGCTTGTTCCAGACCGCATCGGCTTCAAACCCATTAAGGTCTGGATCGGGCATGAACATAAGGCCCCAGCGGTGAGCGAGGCGCTGCGGGTTGCGGGGCTTCAAGAGACGAATATCGGCGCAAGGCGCTTTCATTTCAGATACATCGTCGTCCGACCGCGCCTCTGCATCGCGTCTGAGGTCGGGATTGCGCCTTGCATATTCCCATGCCCAGCGATCAGGCGACAGGCGCGAAAGGTAATCGTAGCGCGCCAGGACGCCTTCCGAACTCAAGGTAAAAGTCTTCATCATCAGCTCCCTTCACAGGGGAATTCAGCAAGATGAGTGCCAACCTGAAATTGAAGACTGAATTCATACGCGCAGATTACTTAATGCATGAACAGCATCTTACGGGAATAATTTGAGCATCTGATCACTATTCAAACTCTCCTCATGAGGGATTTTTACAGTCGCAACCTGTAGCAATAGTTACAGGTTCGCGTTTGCATTCATCTGCAGCAGGTCGCGGGGCGTTGCTGGATATGGCCCGCAGTCCCACTCCCCGAAAATCGCATGGGCTGTCAGGCTTTGGTCACTCGGAAACGTGAGTGACAGGAGCCTTATGAAATGGACAAGCCCGCGCACCAAAGCGAAACAGAAGACCGTCGCAGCGCAATGCTGCGCACCGCGTTCTGTTCTGTGGTGCGCGAAGCGCTGGAAGCGCCAGATACGATCGAAATCATGGCCAATCCTGATGGATCGGTCTGGATCGAGAAGGCTGGCATCGGCCTCATCATCTCTGAACACACTCTCCCGTCTTCCGACCGCGAGCGCGTCATCCGGCTCGTGGCCTCTGGGGTGGGAGTAGCCGCAAACCGCACCTCCCCGATTATCTCTGCTGAACTCCCCGGCAGCGGCGAGCGGTTTGAAGGGCTTCTCCCACCCGTCTCAACCGCGCCATGTTTCTCCATCCGCAAGCCTGCGACCACACCGTTTGAACTCGGCGACTATGTCACCCAGGGCGCGCTGGCGCCTGCGCTGGCCCAAGCGCTCAAGGACGCGATTGCAACGCATGCGAACATTCTGATCGCCGGCGGCACGTCCTCTGGCAAGACGACATTTACCAATGCCTTGCTGGCAGAGCCCTCACTACATGACGACCGCATCGTCATCCTTGAAGACACGCGGGAGCTGCGCTGCGCCGCACCCAATGTCGTCCAGCTCAGAACCCATCGCGGCAGCACCAGCCTGCAGGACCTTGTCCGCTCGACCCTGCGCCTGCGCCCCGACCGGATCATTATCGGCGAAGTGCGCGGGGCTGAAGCGCTCGACCTGCTCAAAGCCTGGAACACCGGCCATCCCGGCGGGATCACCACGCTGCATGCGAACTCCGCCCACGGCGCGCTAGCGCGGCTTGAACAGCTGACACTGGAAGCCACACCGCGCGCGCCCTTCGACCTCATCGCAGAGGCGATTGACGTCGTCGTGTTCATGAGCCGCGCGGGCGGCCAGCGCCGCGTTGAAGAGGCACTCCGCGTCACCGGCTTTGACGGCGAGGGCTACCAGACCCAGCCGCTCGTCTCCCGCTCTTTGTCCCTCGTCCAACATGGAGAAACACTATGACCCTCTACACCCACCTTCAGACCGTAAACCGAACGGTTCAGGTCGCGGCCTGTATCGGCCTCGGCCTGATGATCGCCGGTCCCGCCCATGCAGCAGGCTCCGGCATGCCCTGGGAAGGTCCGCTCGATCAGATCCTGCAATCTATTGAAGGGCCCGTCGCGCGGATCGTCGCGGTGATCATCATTACGCTGACCGGTCTGACCTTGGCTTTCGGAGAGACCAGCGGCGGGATGCGAAAGCTGATCCAGATTGTGTTCGGTCTTTCGATCGCCTTCGCCGCCACCAGCTTCTTCCTGACTTTCTTCAGCTTTGGCGGCGGAGCGCTGGTCTAGTGGCGGAAGGCTATGAAATCCCCCTCCATCGCTCGCTGACCGAGCCGATCCTGATGGCGGGCGCACCGCGCACGGCCGCCATCGCCATCGGGACGCTCGCTGCCGCGGTCGGCCTTGGGCTCCAGCTCTGGATACCGGGCCTCGTGCTCTGGACCGTCGGGCATTCAGCGGCCGTGTTCATGGCGCGGTCTGATCCGGATTTCATGGCCGTTGCGAGCCGTTCGACGCGCCACAAGGAGCATCTGACATGCTGAACTTGCGTGAATATGCCGACACACCAACGCTTCTCGCCGACTATCTACCATGGGCCTGTCTCGTTGCGCCGGGCGTCGTCCTCAACAAGGACGGCAGCTTCCAGACGACATTCAAATATCGTGGCCCTGACCTTGAAAGTTCGACCGAGGAAGAACTCGTCTCGGTTATGGCCCGGGTCAACAATGTCCTGCGCCGGTTTGGCTCAGGCTGGGCGCTCTTCTTCGAGGCGCAGCGCCACGAGGTGCATGACTATCCGGAGGCGGAGTTTCCAGATGCGCTGTCCTGGCTCATCGATCAGGAACGCGCGCTGCAAGCCGAAGAAAGCGGCGCCCGGTTCGAGAGTGCCTACTATCTAAACCTCCTCTGGCTACCGCCTGCCGATGCGACGGGCCGCGCCGAGAAGGCGCTGATCCAGCGCGCTGAGACCGAAGATGCCGCGACCTGGCGGCACCGGCTGGAGACGTTCCAGCAGCACGCGGACCGCGTCTTCGATCTCCTTTCCACCTGCCTCGCCGAGATTGGTAAGCTAACTGACGATGAGACGCTGACCTATCTCCACTCGACCATCTCGATCAAGCGCCATCCTGTTGTGACGCCTGAGCTGCCGGTCTTCCTCGACGCCGTGCTCGCCGATGAGCCCTTCGCTGGCGGGCTGGAGCCGATGATCGGTGACGCGCATTTGCGCACGCTGACCATTCTCGGTTTTCCGGCCTCGACCCTGCCGGGCATCCTTGATGAGCTGAACCGGCAGGGTTTTGCCTATCGCTGGGCAACGCGCTTCATCGCCATGGACAAGGCCGAAGCTGAAAAAGTGCTCGGAAAGAAGCGCCGCCACTGGTTCGCCAAACGCAAATCGATCGGCGCGGTCCTGCGCGAGACCCTGTTCAATGAACAGGCGGCCCTCGTAGACAATGACGCCGACAATAAGGCGGGTGATGCCGACGCCGCGCTACAGGAACTCGGCTCCGACCTTGTCTCCTATGGCTATGTGACCACAACGATCACTGTCGCCGATCCCGACCGGCGCGTGGTGGACGAACATATCCGCGTGGCCGAGCGCATCGTGAATGGCCGCGGCTTCACCGCAATCCGCGAGACCCTGAACGCCGTCGATGCCTGGCTCGGGAGCTTGCCCGGTCATCCGTATGCCAATGTCCGTCAGCCCATCCTGCACACGCTGAACCTGGCCCATATGGTGCCGCTGTCTGCGGTCTGGGCGGGCGAAGACGCCAATCGACACCTACAAGCCCCTGCGCTCATCCAGGCACAGACCGACGGCACAACACCGTTCCGCCTAAATCTCCACATTGGCGATGTTGGTCATACGCTTGTCGTCGGTCCCACCGGCGCGGGCAAGTCCGTGCTCCTGTCCCTGCTCGCCCTGCAATGGAAGCGCTACACAAACGCCCAGGTCTTCATCTTCGACAAGGGCCGGTCCGCGCGCGCTGCAACGCTTTGCATGGGCGGCGCGCATATCGACCTTGGCAGTTCGAACGCCCCAAGCCTCCAGCCCCTGAAGGACATCGACACCGAACATGGCGCGAGTTTCGCCGCTGACTGGCTGACAGGTCTCTGCACAAATGAAGGCGTCAGCATGACGCCGGACCTGAAAGCCCGGCTCTGGGAAGCGATCCAGTCTCTCAGCTCAGCGCCTGAAAACGAACGCACGCTGACAGGCCTCAGCCTGATGCTGCAGGACGACACGCTCAAATCGGCGCTCCACCCGTTCACGCTGGAAGGCCCGCATGGCCGCCTTCTCGATGCCGATCAGGAGAGCCTCGCCCTCGCCGATACAGTCTGTTTCGAGATGGAAGAGCTGATGCACGCGAAAGGCGCGGTCGCCCCCGTCATCACTTACCTGTTCCACCGACTTGAAGCCCGGTTCACCGGCAAACCAACGCTGCTCATCCTAGATGAAGCCTGGCTGTTCCTCGATGATCCGATGTTCGCGGCGCGCATTCGCGAATGGCTCAAAACCCTGCGCAAGAAGAACGTGTCTGTCGTGTTCGCAACACAAAGCCTGGCCGACATCGCGAACTCAAGCATCGCGCCTGCACTCGTCGAGTCCTGTCCGACACGGATCTTCCTCCCGAATGAACGCGCGCAGGAACCGCAATCGAAAGAGACCTATGAGCGCTTCGGACTCAATACCCGCCAGATCGAACTGATCTCAAGAGCCACGCCGAAGCGCGACTATTATTACCAGTCACCCCTCGGCGCGCGCGTCTTTGATCTGGGACTTGGACCCATCGCCCTCTCGGTTTGCGGGGCGTCCTCGCCGGAAAATCAGGCCCGCATGGACCGCATCTGGGCCGAGACGGAAGGCGACGGCTTTGCTGCCTGCTGGCTGATCGAGAAAGGCCTGCCCTGGGCGGCTGAGCTGCTCACCCGCTGGCCCGGCCATGCGCCTGAAGCCGCCGATCCGATCCAATCAGTCCACGCCATCGCCGCCGAATAGGAGCCCCCGATGAAACGCTTCCTTGCCTCCGCCCTCATTTGCGCCGCGCCGCTCTCCATCCTCATCGCCCCGCCAGCCGCCGCCCAATGGACGGTCTATGACCCGGCCAATCACATCCAGAACATCTACCAGGCGATCCGGTCGCTTCAGGAAGTGAACCAGCAAATCCAGCAGCTCACCCATGAAATCGAGATGCTGGAGAACATGGCGCGCGATCTGGAGGCGCTGCCCGATAGTATCGTCGACGACATATTGCGCCGCATGCGCCGCATCGAGGAGCTGATGCGCGAGGCCGAAGGCATCGGCTACCGCGTCGAGGAAATCGAGCGCGAGTATGAAGAGGTGTACCCTGAAGACTATGGCAGTGAACCGCCGCGCCAGGCCGTCCTCGTCGAAGAGGCCCGCGCCCGCTGGCGTCAGTCCCGCACGGCTTACCGGGACAGTCTGACCGTCACGGCGCAGGTCGTCTCCACAGCGCGGGCTGACAGTGACAGTCTCGGCCGGCTGATCGCCGACAGCCAGTCCGCCGTCGGCAATCTCCAGGTCGCGCAGGCGGGAAACCAGATCGAGGCCCTGCAGACTGAGCAGCTGATGCAGATGGAAGCCATGATGGCCGCCCATTACCGCGCCGAGGCGCTGGAACGCGCGCGCCAGCTGGCCGAGGCCGAACGCGGCCGCGCCCGCACCCGGGCCTTCCTCGCAGAGTAGCGCCCCATGGACGTGATCGACACATTTCTCGCGACCTTTATCGCCTACATTGACAGCGGGTTCGGCCTGCTGGCGGGCGATGTCGCATACCTGTCGACCACGCTCATCGCTATCGACATTACGCTGGCAGGCCTGTTCTGGGCGCTCTCCCAGAACACGGACGTGATCGCCGGGCTCCTCAAGAAGGTGCTCTATGTCGGCTTCTTCGCCTTCATCATTGGCAATTTCTCTCTTCTCGCAGGGATCGTCTTTGACAGTTTCGCGGAGCTTGGCGTGACCGCTGGCGGCGGGACCATGACCGCCGATGATCTCCTGCGCCCCGGCTTCATCGCCAGTGTCGGTCTCGACGCCGGTCAGCCGCTCTTGGAAGAGATCAGCGACATGCTGGGGCCAATCTCCTTCTTCCATAACTTCATCATGATCGCGGTGATGTTCATCGCCTGGGCGATCATCATGGTCGCCTTCTTCGTGCTGGCCGTGCAGCTCTTCATCACGATCCTGGAGTTCAAGCTGACGACGCTCGCCGGGTTCGTGCTCGTGCCGTTTGCGCTCTGGAACAAGACGACGTTCCTGGCTGAACGCGTCCTCGGCAATGTCATCACCTCGGGCATCAAGCTGATGGTGCTTGCCGTCATTATTGGCATCGGCTCGACGCTCTTCTCATCCGTGACCGATGCGTTCCGTACCGGCGATGATGTGACGCTCGCGCAAGTCATGGGCACGGTGCTCGCCGCGATCGTCTTCTTCTGGATGGGCATCTTTGCGCCCGGCATCGCCTCCGGCCTGATCACCGGTGCGCCGCAACTCGGCGCGGGTTCCGCCGCAGGCGCGGCCGCCGGTGTCACAGCCGGAACCTATGTCGCCGGGATGGGCGGCCGCGCTGCCGTCGGCGCCGTCGCGGGCGGGGCGTCCTCCGCCGTCAAGGCCGGCGCCAGCATGGCCGGCGCGGCGCGCACTTCTTATACGCTGGGATCGGTCGCCTCTGGCGCATCCGGCGCAGCGGGCGTCGCCGCAGGCCTTGCCGGTGTCGCCCGTGCAGGCGGCGACGCTATGCGTCGCACAGCATCGCGCCCGGCTCAAGCCCTCAGAGACGCCTACCAACGCGGCAGTCAGGGCGCCTGGCGCGCCACCGGCGGGTCTGAGGCCGCGTCCATGCAAAACTCTGCCTCCGGATCATCATCAAGCCAAAGCCCCGGCTGGGCGCGGCGCATGCAGGCGAGCCAGCGCATGGGACAGGCAGGCCAGATGGCCGCGCACTCCCTGCGCGACGGTGATCGCGGCGCTTCGGGCGCAAACCCCACCCTCAGAGACAAGGACGACTAGACGATGGCTTTCAGGCGATCCTCCTCCAGCTATGGACCAAGCCCGTTTCCCGAAACGCCTTACCAGAAGGCGGGCCAGATCTGGGAGTTCGCAGCCGGTTTGCCGCAGGCAAAACAATCCATCCGGGGGATGGATTGTAGGCGAAGAACGCCGCGGCAGCGGCCCGCAGGCTCCCGCTTCAACCCAACAAGACAGGAGGTCTGATCTATGGCGTTCAAGCGTTCATCTTCAAGCTACGGCCGCAGCCCGTTCCCCGAGACGCCATATCAGAAGGCCGGACAGGTCTGGGATGAAAGAATAGGCTCCGCCCGCGTGCAGGCGAAGAACTGGCGGCTCATGGCGCTCGGCTGTCTCGGGCTCTGCTTCGTCACCTCCGGCGCGCTGGTCTGGCGCTCGATGCAATCCACCGTCACGCCCTATGTGGTCGAAGTCGATGAGACGGGTGCGGCCCGCGCTGTGGCTCCGGCCACGACAAGCTACACGCCGACCGATGCCCAGATCGCCCATCACCTTGCGAACTTCATAGAACATGTCCGGGGGCTTTCCGTTGACCCTGTCGTCGTCCGCGAGAACTGGCTGCGCGCCTATGACTTCGTGACCGACCGCGCCGCCACCACGCTCAACGAATACGCCTCCGCCAATGATCCTTTCGCCGATGTCGGGCGCAAATCCCGCACCGTGGACGTGGTCAGCGTGGTTCGCGTCTCGGAGGACAGCTTCCAGGCCCGCTGGATCGAGAAGACCTATGAGAATGGTGCGCTCGTCAGCGCCCAAAGGTTCACCGGCAATTTCACAATCATCACCCAACCACCCACCGACGCAGAGACGCTCCGCGCCAATCCGCTCGGCCTTTATGTCCATGCCCTGAACTGGGGTCAGGACCTTGTCACAGGAGAATGATCCCCATGCTTCGTATTCTACTCGCCACATCCGCCCTCGCGCTCACCACCGCCTGCGCCACGACCGAACACGAACCCATCGACGCCAGCGCCTTTGTCGCTGCAACGCCGGTCGAAGATGAGACTGACTATCCGGTGGAAATTGTCGAAACCGCTATACCGCTGCCGCTGCCCGGCCAGATGATGCCCGTCGGCGCGAGTATCACCGCAAATGCTGATGGCAGCGTGACCCGGACCGATACCCGCACCGTTAGCGCCCAACCCGTTTCTGCCGCCGAAGCGATCCAGCAAGGCCGCAGCAGCGCCCTGATCGAACCCTCGGTCGATGGCTATGTGAACGCAATCCAGGTCTATCCATATACCGAAGGTGCGCTTTTCCGGCTCTATGCCAGCCCCGGCCAGGTCAGCGACATCGCGCTGCAGCCCGGTGAGGAACTCGTTTCAGTCTCAGCGGGTGACACGGTGCGCTGGGTGGTCGGCGACACGATCTCCGGCTCCGGCAACACCGCCCGCGCGCATGTTCTGGTTAAACCCATCTCGTCGGGTATCCGCACAAACTTGATGATCGCCACCGATCGGCGGACCTATCATCTGGAACTGGAAAGCACGGATGGCGGCTACATGGCCGCGCTTTCCTGGCGCTATCCGGCCGATGAGCTGGCCGGCCTCACCGCAAGGAATGAGCGGGTGATCGCCAGAGACACCGGCCGCATTGAGCGCGGCCTGACACTTGAAGGCCTCAACTTCGATTACCGCCTCTCAGGTGACAGTCCGGACTGGAAGCCCGTCCGCGTGTTCGACGATGGCCGTCAG
>CAJQMX010000177.1 GCA_905479515.1 uncultured Parasphingopyxis sp. | reverse complement strand
GCCGGTCTTCACGTCGTCGCGGTCGGGCAGGCCAAGGTGTTCCTTCGGCGTCACGTAGCAGAGCATCGCGGTGCCGAACCAGCCGATCATCGCCGCGCCGATGCCGCTGGTGATATGGTCATAGCCCGGCGCGATATCGGTTGTGAGCGGCCCCAGCGTGTAGAACGGCGCCTCGCCGCAGGTCTCAAGCTGCTTGTCCATGTTGGCCTTGATCTTGTGCATGGGCACATGACCCGGCCCCTCGATCATGACCTGGCAATCGCGCGCCCAGGAGATCTGCGTCAGTTCGCCCAGCGTTTCCAGTTCGGCGAACTGCGCCTCGTCATTGGCATCCGCGATGGAGCCGGGACGCAGCCCGTCGCCCAGGCTGAAAGACACGTCATAGGCGCGGGCGATGTCGCATATCTCGTCGAAATGCTCGTAGAGGAAGCTTTCGCGGTGATGATGCAGGCACCACTTTGCCATGATCGAGCCGCCGCGCGATACGATCCCCGTCACCCGGTTCACCGTCATCGGGATCATGTGCAGCCGCACACCCGCGTGGATGGTGCAGTAATCCACCCCCTGTTCGGCCTGTTCGATCAGCGTGTCGCGGAAGACCTCCCACGACAGGTCCTCGGCGATGCCGCCGACCTTTTCCAAAGCCTGATACAGCGGCACGGTCCCGATCGGCACCGGGCTGTTGCGCAGGATCCAGTCGCGGATGTTGTGGATGTTGCGGCCCGTGGACAGGTCCATGACCGTGTCGGCGCCCCACCGCGTGGCCCAGACCATCTTTTCGACTTCTTCGGCCATCGAAGAGGTCACGGCGGAATTGCCGATATTGGCGTTGATCTTGACGAGGAAGTTGCGCCCGATGGCCATCGGCTCGGACTCGGGGTGATTGATGTTGGCGGGGATGATCGCGCGACCCTGGGCGATCTCGTCGCGGACGAACTCGGGCGTGATGAGGTCCGGGATTGCCGCGCCGAAGCCTTCGCCGTCGCGGGTCAGCTGTTCCGCCTGCGCCTTGCGGCCGAGGTTTTCCCGGATCGCGACGAATTCCATCTCGGGCGTGACGATCCCCGCGCGGGCATAGGCCATCTGCGTCACGGCGCGGCCCTTCGTGGCACGGCGCGGGGCGTTGCGGATAGGGAATTCGGGCGTCAGCCGGGTGCCTTCGGCAAAGCCGTTGTCGGCGGGGGTGATGTCGCGCCCCGCGTAGGTTTCGGTATCGCCACGGGCCGCGATCCAGGCCTCGCGCAGACGCGGCAACCCGCGGTCGATGGCGATCTCGGCATCCGGGTCCGTATAGGGGCCCGAGCTGTCATAGACGGTGACAGGCGGTTCGCCCGCCGTGGGGTGCAAATCGATCTCGCGCATCGGCACGCGGATATCTGGGTGACGCTCGCCCGCGTGCCAGACGCGGCGAGAGGCGGGCAGCGGGCCCGTGGTGACGGTTGGGGTCAGGTCTTTCATCGGTCGGAGCCTCCATAGCTCAAAGCGTTGGAGACCCAGTTCCGCGTCGAATGGGATTGCCGGTGTGGGAACGCCCCCTGTCACGACAACGTGGTCGGGGCCCGCGCGGCCAGTGCACCATCCCTACGCCAGTGTGAACTGGATCAGGTTCATCGGGTCACTGCGCTGCACGGGTGCCAGCAGTATCTCAGCCTCTTGTCGAGACCCCCCGGGTGAGTGGTGGCAAGCTGCCCGAGAAACCTGCCACTGTCAACATCGGCGGCAGGAAATTCTACCCGATTTATAGAATGCAAACTTTCGATCAATTCGTTATTCCAAATTGTCGAGGTCGGCTAGCTTGTGTTCCGCAGACACGGGAGGCAGTCATGGAAACAGGAGAGCAGATCGGCTTTATCGGGCTGGGCACCATGGGCGAACCTATGGCGCTGAACCTGCGCCGCGCCGGACGGCCCCTGATGGTCTGGAACCGGACACCGGAGCGCACCGCGTCCTTGAAAGAGGTCGGGGCCGTGGTGGCCGCCGATGTGGACGAGGTCTTCGAGCACTGCAACACGGTGCTCCTTATGCTGGAAAACGAGGGGGCGACCGATGCCGTGCTGGGCCGCGGCACCGAGGCCTTCACGCGCCGCGTCGACGGGCATTGCATCGTGTCGATGGGCACGACCTCGGCTGACTATTCCTTTCACCTGTCGCAAGACATCGCCACGGCAGGCGGGTGCTTTGTCGAGGCGCCGGTCTCGGGTTCTCGAAAACCGGCGGAGAGGGGGCAACTCGTCGGCATGCTGGCCGGGCCTTCGGAGGAGATCGAACGCCTGCGCCCCCTGCTCTCGCCGATCTGCAAGCAGCTTTTCGACTGTGGCGCCGTGCCCGCCGCCTTGCAGATGAAACTGGCAGTCAACACTTTCCTGATCACCATGGTCACCGGCCTTGCCGAAGCCGCGCATTTCGCCGCGCGCCACGGGCTCGACATGGACAGTTTCGCCGACATCCTCAACGCCGGACCAATAGCCAGCGATGTCTCCCGCGTGAAGATCGACAAGCTCCGCACCCGTGATTTCAGCCGTCAGGCCGGTATCTCGGACGTGTTAAAAAACAGCCGTCTGGTGGTGGCGGCCGCGAGGACCGCCGGTACGGCCTCTCCCCTGATGAACGTCTGTGAAGCGCTCTACGCGGAAACCGAGGCCATGGGCCGCGACAAGGATGACATGATCGCGGTGGTCCAGGCAATCGAAGCGCGCACCGGGCGATAAGCGCCCTGCTACACCGGCGCCGGGGCAGCCTTGCGTCCGCTTGTCACAATACTGCAACCGCGACAGGGGCCGGAAATGTACATACCATCGCATTTTGAAGAGACCGGTCCTTCCGCGATCCGTGAGATACTCGATACAGCGCCACTGGCCTGTATCGTGGCGCAGATGGACGAAGGATTGTTGGCAAACCACATGCCATCCGACCGCTTCCAGCCCGTCGGATTTCGTCGCCGAACAGTCTTGTCGAGGCATCATAACGGTTTGATGACGCACCCGGGTTGTTGGATCGCGCCCGCATTGCGTCCCCCGCAAAGACGGCCTGCCCAGGAACCAGCAATGTCGACACTTGGATTTTCGGCACTTCGCTTTAATGCTGACAACGCTTGCCTAACGCGTCACCGCCATGATCGCGCTTCCGCCGATCATGAACCCGCCGCCAGCATAGCCCATGCGGCGACGCGCGCGATGACTATCAAAGAGCCGACCCGCGCGCTCCGCGATCAGCGCATACCCGGCCAACAGCACCACGACAACAAGGCTGGAGGTCACCGTCAGCACCGCAAGCTGCACGGGCAAATCGCCTTGTGGGTCGATGAACTGGGCAAGGAATGCCATGTAGAAAACGATCGCCTTGGGGTTCAGCACGGAGGTCACGGTTCCGGCCCAAAAGCTGCTCCAGGACGAAGCGCCCCCTGCATGGCTGACCTTCTCCGGTGCATCGCGCCGCGCCTGCATGATCTGGCCGATGCCCAGCCACGCCAGGTAAAGCACCCCGGCCCATTTCACGATCTGGAAGAGGAACGCGGAGGCGGCGAGGATCGCCCCGACCCCGGCGAAGGACAGCCCGACAAGCACGATGCTCCCCACGACATCGCCGAGAATGCACATCGCCGCAGCCACCCTGCCCCGCGTCAGCGACTGCGCGATCACGAGCAGGACGCTCGGTCCGGGGATCACCGTCAGGACAACGCAGGCAATGGTGTAGGCAATCCAGGTGTCCAGCGACATGATCAATCCCCTTCGCTTTGGTCCGAGCCACGATTGGCCGACGCAGTGGTGGCAAGAAGTGCCCCGCTTCCAATCAGCACAATACCCAGAAGATCAATGAAGCCCGGTCGATCGCCAAAGATCAAGACGCTCCAGAACAGGGCGAAGACAAGATACCCATTATCGAACAAGCCGATGACCGGTGCGGAGGCCCTTTGATACGCATAGGCGACCAAGGCGGTAATGACAGCGAGCAGCACGCCCAACCCAACCAGCAACCCCAAATCCGCCAGCTTCAGCGTAGGCCAGACCGACAGCAGGAAGCCCGCATCGTTGCCCTGCCCGCTCTTCCACAGGCCGGCGACCAGCCCCAGCCCGCCCAGAAACAGAACAAGGTTGAGGTTCATTGCCATCGACATCGCTGGCACGGCGCGGCAACGCCCCTGCGTGATCACGGCCGCGAGTGCGTAGAAGAACCCGGCAAGCAACGGCAATCCGATCATCGGTGATACCTCGTCCAACCCCGGACGCAGGATCGTCATCACGCCGGCAAGACCCAAAAGGATCGCAACACCCCCGCGCCCCCCGATGCGCGTTCCGAGCAGCGTTGAAGACAGGAAAGCCATCCACATCGGCGAAGTATAATAACAAGCAGCCGCGATGGAGAACGACAACTCGGGCAGCCCAGCGTAATAGCAGCCCCACATCAGGGCAAGGCACAGGCTGCGCAACCAGACCCAACCCGAGACACGGACCAGGCCGAGGTTCATCCGTGTGGTCAGCAGCAACACTGCCCCGAGGCACAGCACGGCAATGCCGGATCGGACTGTAAGAACCTGCCCGAGTGACAGCCCCTCGTTGTTGAGTTTCACCAGCGCGTCGGACAGCGAAAGCAGTAACACGCCCGCCGTGATCGCGCCGATCCCCGAACTGAGGCTCGGCACCTGTTGCCCAATATATCGGAAAGATGTCATAAGTGAATGCAATCATTCACATGACCTTAATTAAAATGATAAAAGGAAGAAAATACATGAGTCTTAGTCATGCAAACAGACGACATCCAACTTGCGCGGCTGCGCCCGTTCGAGGCTGCGGCCCGGCTTGAGAGTTTCACCCGCGCCGCCGAAGAGCTTGGGTTGACGCAAACCGCCGTCAGCCGCCAGATTGGCCAACTCGAGGCAGAGTTGGGCCTGCGCCTGTTCGAACGCAGGAACCGCGCTGTATTCCTGACCGAGGAAGGCCGCCGATTGGGACAGGTCGCTGGCGACGCTCTGGCAGCGATCCGGGCCGAGGTCGCCGCCCTTCGCGGCAGCCGCGACCCAGATACGGTTGTGCTGCGCTGCCAGCTCTGTGAGGCCTTCTACTGGCTGATGCCGCGTCTTTCGGATTTCCATACCAGCCATCCCGAGGTGCAGCTTCAACTGGTCAGTGCGCTTGCCCCGCTTACGGAGGCCACCGACCCCTTCGACATCGCCCTACAGACCACCGGACGCGCCTCGGGCTCGGCCCGGCTGCTGTTTACCGCGGCGGACAGTATCTTTCCGGTCTGCGCACCCTCCCTACTCGCGGATCACATCGATCCGGGCGCGCCGGACATTTTGGGCAACCTCCCTCTCCTGTCGCATCGTGTCACGCCGCAGGACTGGTTTGACTGGCCCGAATGGTTCGCCGCCACGGGCATTGCCCGTCCGTCCCGCTTGCGGCTGGTTTCTTTCGACAGCTACCCCCTCGTGCTGCAGGCGGCGGTCACCGGCCAGGGGGTCGCCTTGGGTTGGAAAAGAACGGTCGGAGACATGATAGAGGACGGCAGGTTGCGCCCCGCCAGCGATCAGCAAATTGACAGACCAAACGAGATTTCCGTATTCAGAGGCACCCGGCGCTCGAATTACGCCGCCGTGGATTGCCTCATCTCATGGCTGAAAGCGGAACTGGCCTGACACCCGAAGGGACTCTGAAATGCCTAGCTGTATTATGCTCGATGTCGATGGCGTCTTGATCGACGGCCGCCCCTGCGATGGCGCCTCATGGGCCACGTCTCTGCGCGAGGATCTGGGTGTGGACCCTGCCGGTTTGCAGCAACATTTCTTTAAACCCTTTTGGAAACAGGTCGTAACCGGTCAACTCGATATACGCGACGTACTTGATCAATGCCTTCCAAGGCTGGGCGATGGAATCACGACAGAGCAGTTTATGCAGTACTGGTTCAAAAATGATGCACGCCTGGATGAAAGCGTACTTGCAGATTGCATGGCATTGAGAAACCGAGGATTGAGAGTTTTTCTTGCAACAAATCAGGAACATCAGCGCGCAAAGTACATCATGAGCACCCTGAAGCTTGCCGACTATGTGGACAGTATTGTTTACTCTGCGGATATAGGGGCCGCTAAACCCGATCCGGCTTTCTTCAACGCGGCGGTCACCAAAACCCAACAACAACCGCACGAGCATATTCTCATCGACGACACGCGTGAAAATGTCAAAGCTGCAATAGCAGCCGGTTGGTCAGGTTATTTCTGGGACGGACGGCAAAACCTGTCCGACATTCTGAACGATGTGAAAGCTTAGTGCACATAACGACCCTGTTCAGCTCCAGTCGCAGACCCGCGCCGTCTCGACATTAGGAAATCGTGACCGGGACCCTCAAGAGGGTCTGTACGCAGAACAACGCCCCCTCGCGCGTTGAACGACAAAACCGTCACTTCAGGTCTCGCCCGTCGAGGTGCCGAACACGAAGAAGGTTTAAGGGTTCTGTCGCAAACATTAGCTGGGAGTGCAGAACGGTCTGTCAGCGGACACACTTATGCTGCGAGGGCAGCGAATTTCTGGAAGCCTGTTTTCCCATTCGCGGCGATTTGATCTTTGCGGATCATGTGCGCGGTTTCGATCCCAGCCAGCGTCGCAGCTGCCGAGTGAAACGCCTTGAAGCCTAGCGTTGCGCGCGTGATCCGCTTGATGAAACGATGGTCCTGTTCGACCATATTGTTCAAATATTTGCTCTGCATGATCTGGATCAACCACCCGTTGCCGGCGAATTTGCGGATCACGTTCACTGCCTTAAGCCCCGCCAGATTGGCGCCGCTCTTGTCGATAGCAACGCGATCAGGCGTGCCATTCGTTGAAATCGCACGTTTGAAGAAACGGCGAGCGGCAGCCTTGTCCCGCTTTGCAGATAGCATGAAATCAAGGGTTCGGCCGTCCCGATCAACGGCGCGATAAAGATAGGCCCACTGGCCTTTGATCTGGACATAGGTTTCATCCATCCGCCACGAGTTGGCTGTCTGACGCTTTAGCTTTTGTGCCTCGGCCGCGAGGTCTGTCGAAAATTTCACCACCCACCTGTTCAGTGTTGCATGGTCGACATCGACACCACGCTCTGCCATGATCTCCTCCAGATCTCGGTAAGAAACCGCGTATCTGACATAGAAATACACTGCGTAAAGGATCACGCTCTTGGGGTAATGCACCCCTTTGAAGCTTGCCGCCATTCTGCCTGCCCGCTTTTTTTGCGCAACGGTATATCGGCCATCACGCAAAAGCGGAACCAGAAAGTTTGCGACAGTACCAGTATTCACACCTCAACCGGCATCGTGCAACATCGCCATCCGGGATGGAACAGTTAACTGACTTTTCGATCAGAGAAAAGCCTCGCAATTCCTCCAGGCGCGACTCGAACAGCAATAATCACAAGCAACCCGTAAATCAGCATCTGATATTCGTACATAAAGCGAGATGTTTCGCTTATGTATGTCAGGATAAAGGCGCCAAGCAATGGTCCCAAAAAGCTCCCGTAACCACCAACAATTGTCATAGAGATGATCATGATCATCAAGCTCAAACTGGCAACATCAGTTGGCGCGAGAATAAGAAGATAGTGCGCGAAAAATGCCCCCGACACGCCAACGATAAACGCGCTCAAGGCAAAGATTGAAATCCGATATGCCGAGCCATTTACGCCCAAACTTTCGGCGGCTTCGGGTGCATCTCTTACGGCTGTCATCGCCATGCCGTAGCGGCTGAACATCACCCCTCCCGCCAACGAAAGGACCAGAACGAGAAGCGCGACAGCCGTAAAAAAATAACCAACTTTATCCGTTTGACTATAGGTAAGAACTTCGCCGATCAATGGAACGTTGATATTGGGAAGCGGCGGAATACCGATAAGACCCATATCGCCGCCAGTGAAATCCCTTAAGTTCTCGATGAGAATGCGGACAATTTCACCGAATGCCAAGGTTACGATCGCGATCTGTGGCGTTGAGCGAAGACGCAAAACAGGCGTCACGACAATCAAGCTGGCGACCGAGGCAATCATGGCGCCAACCCACATCGTGACCCACGGCGACAGATCAAGATGGATCGACAGCAACGACGAGGAGTAGGCCCCGATTGCAAAGAACGCCTGATGACCAAACGCCTTGATTCCGGCAAATCCGGCGGCCAAATTCCATCCGATCGCAAAAATCGCCCAGATGATGGAAAAAATCAAAACGTGTAACAAATACATATTGATTTTGTCCGCAATCACCGCGCTGCACAGCCCAATTGCCGCAACTAAGACTATGCCGCTCAACAGCCCGTTATTCGACAGCATTTTGCGCCGATAAAACGATCCAGTCTGGTCAGATATTTCGATGTGCGCATTTTTGTCGATCATGCCTGACGCTCCTTCTGAGCAAACATTCCTTCCGGCCGAAACCAAATGATTGCAATAAGCACTCCGAACGAAAAAGCTTCCCGCCATTCCGTTGACGTAAGCGTTGTGCCGATAGCCTCAACAATACCGATCATGAACCCGGCAATAATTGTGCCTCGAAAGCTGCCCATCCCGCCCAAAATAACCACGATAAAAGCCTTGAGAAGCAAGGGCGCGCCCATCCATGGGTTTACTGACTGTATTGGCGCCAGCATCACCGCCGCTACGCCGGCCAGCAATCCTCCCAATGCGAAAGCCAGCATGTAAATCCGGCTCGTTGGAATTCCGACAATCGAGGCCGCTTCAGGATCCTGAGAGACGGCGCGCAGCGCTTGGCCGCTGCGTGTCGTTCGCAAGAATCTCTCCATAGCAATCAGGGCGAGCAAGGCCACGGCCAGAATCAGAATGCGCTGATAAGATATCACGATGCCAAATACCTCCAGTGTTCCATCGACATAATAGGGCAGGGAATAATACTCTTCGCCGATCATTCGAAGCGCGCTATTCTGGAGTATAAAAGAAAGGCCCAACGTCGTTACGATAGCATCCAACTCCCAGCTATTGTTTTTTATAATTGGGGAAATCAGCACCCTCTCAACTAAAATAGCTAATCCGGCTGAACAGGTAATTGCCAGGAAAACAGACGGAATAACGGGAAGGCCGAACCAGACCAAGCCAATAAAAAGCACATAACCGCCAAACATGAAGAATTCGCCATGTGCGAAATTCATCACGCGCATCGTACCATAGATCAATGTGACCCCCGCACCCATCAAGGCGTACATGGATCCCGTAACGATGCCATTGATTATCTGCGTCAACAGAAGTATGCCGTCCATTATTGCTCAATTCCTCTGTAGGGGGCGTTTTTAATGGCCTAGATAAACGCGACGGACGTCGGGATGCTCCAACATCTGAACGCCGCTCCCAGTAAGAACTACCCGTCCGCTTTCAAGAAGATAGCCACGATGGGAGTTCTCGAAAGACAGTTTCGCGTTTTGTTCGTTGAAAAGCACACTGGTATTGTCGTCATTTATTGCCTTCATGATCTTCATTGTCTCCAATACCAGAATGGGGGAGAGTCCCAAAAATGGCTCATCCATGATCAATAACCGTGGCTTGCTCATCAACCCTCTTGCAATTGCAACCATTTGTTGTTGGCCGCCACTTAGACTGCTGGCGATAGCATCACCCCGTTCTTCGATAATTGGAAAGATTGAGGCGACGTCATCAAAACGTGCCTGAATGGACTCCGGGTTTCGGAGGGAATAGGCCCCCATCCTCACGTTCTCACGCACGGTCATTAGCGGGAAAAGGCGGCGCCTTTCGAGAATTAGACTGATTCCCAAGCCGGTCATAAGGTGAGACGAGGTGTTGGTTATGTCAACGCCATCCAGCCGGATTGTTCCTGACGAGACCGGTACCAACCCGGTAATTGCCTTAAAGACTGTGCTTTTCCCCGACCCATTCGGCCCCATTACGGCAACCATTTCACCATCGTTGATCGTCAGGTCGACGTCCCACAGCACCTGCGTTCGTCCATAATGGACATTGATATTGTTCAGTTCTAGCATCAGAGCGCTTCACCCAAGTATAGCTCAACCACTTTGGCATTTTGCAGAACGGCTTTAGCGGAGCCTTGGGCAATTGGGGCACCCTGGTCCATGAACAGCACACGATCGCACAGCTGGGATATGATCGTCATGTTGTGTTCTATCAGGATAATGGTCATTCCGCCGGCGTTCAGCGTTTTTACGAGCTCTACAAGGCTCGGAATACTGGGTTGGTCGACTCCACCCGTCACCTCGTCCATAAGCAGCAGACGGGGTTCCGTTGCCAAGGCACGAGCTAATTCCAATCGTTTTCTTTGACCGGTGCTTAACTCATCGGCAAACTTATGGCGTTTTTCCACCAATCCCACATAATCAAGAATCTCTGTTGCACGCCGGCGCAGGAGAGACATGCTGCGCGTTTCTCCCATCCCGCCCACGATAACGTTTTCCAGAACAGATAGATTGGGAAATGGACGAGTTATCTGGAAGGTCCGCGCAATACCGTGCCGGGCACGCCAAAGCGCGGAGCGATACGTAATGTCAGCCTGCTCGAATTTTACTGTTCCGCTGGTGGGACGAACGGTTCCGGAAATGAGGTTGAACAGCGTTGTTTTTCCCGCTCCGTTTGGTCCGAGCAGACCGAAAATTTCCCCCGCAGTGACAGAAAAGCTGACGTTCTGTACGGCATTTATACCGCCGAACTGAACGCCAACTTTCTGGGCTTCCAATAATTTAGCCATCGTAAGAAGGTGCCCTTGTTGTCATATTAACCAACCGCACAAACTTACGGAAGCTCATCCAGTTTACCCGTCGCGGCGCGTTCGGGATAGAAGATGAAGAACTCCTTGCCGTCCGCGTATAGCTGAGCGCCGGGCATGAATGCATGATCGGGACCCAGTAGGGGTGAATGCCGTTTGGGATCAAAGACAATCCGCTGGTAATTCGCGCAAGTATCGTCATCAGTTTCCAGAAGGGCATCGCCAATTTTCGCTGCGTCAAGAGATCCTGCACGCGCAACGGCATCGAACATGACAGTTGCGCTGCAATAACCCAGGACGGCGTCACCCGACGGGGGAATGTCATTGGCAACCATGAGGTCAGCAAACTCGCGGCCACGCTCGCTTTTGGTATCGAAGGTTCCGGTGAAAAAAATTAGCCCGTTGCCATCGCTTCCCACGCCTTTCATGAAAGGTGGCAGGCCCGGATAATAAACGCCGATGTCCTCATATTCGACGGCTTGTTCTCTGGATTGCTTGATATAGGCAAGGCCGGAATTTGCTGCGGTCATGATGGAGATCACAACATCGGGATCCAACGATTTTATCTTTGTGATTTGGGAATAATAGTCGGTGCTGCCAACCGGAGCGCCTTCACTTGTCAGCAATTCCCAGCCGGTGCCAGCCAACGCTTCCTTCACACTTTCGGCGATAGTAGAGGAGTAATTGGTCTGCTCGGCGACAATCGCGTAAGTTTTATTTTCGAAATGCCGGCTTTCGGCCGCTGCATCAGATGTCATGAAATCTGCGATACTTGTCGCATATGCTTCGGTGTCCGCATCCCATTTCCATACGTTGCCGTATTTTTCAGGCTCATCTCTGATCTTGTCCGATATTGTCGAGCTTACGGGCAGCGGAGCATAAAAAAGGGTATCTGGAAAGGCTGTGGCAAGTTCCATTATTGCCAGCGTCACATCGCTGTGCAGCGTGTCGCCAACCAGAATATCAACTTGATCCCGTGTCAAAAGCCGTTGTGCAGCGCTTACACCAGTGCTGGGTTTTGATTGAGAATCTGCCGGAAGCAACTCGATCAGGCGTTGTTCGCCATCAATGGCGATTCCGCCTTTTCCATTATACTCGTCCGCCACTAACTTCCACGTCGCGGTGACGGTCAGGCCGGTGGTGGCGGCTGGGCCTGTGTTCGGGCCGACGATACCAATCTTTATTGGATCTGCCGCCCCGGCCCCCGGCGCAAGCCACAGCGCGATGGCGAGGGTCGCGGACGACAGAATGACCTTTCTCATTGACATATTTTTTTACTCCCTTGATCAGTGTGCCGATTATTTCCAGATCGTGTAAGTTTTTTACGGCGTTGGTTTTGTATCCATCCAATATCTATGGGTGATTACTTCTATAAGAACATCGACGCATCGGATGTGCGTTCGAATTAGATAGCCTTGAACGTAGATGTTGAGGTCGCATCAATGCTCGTAGATTACTTCTGTGTCACCTGATTGAGCGCCCCATAAAGCGCGGGGCGCCGCTGTGCATTGAGCGGCCACCAGTTGCGCACCGCTTCAATGGATCTCAGGTCGATCGTTACAGTAAGGACGTCTTCGCGGTCAGGCGCCTGGCCCACCACGACGCCCCAAGGGTCGACAATCATCGAGCGCCCAACAAAATTAACGGTGCTGTCGGCCAGATGTCCGACCATTCCCGATGATGCGAGATAGTATTGATTGTCCGTAGCCCGCGCCCGGTTGAGAAATTCCCAATGGTCAAGACGCGCAGGGAAAGCGGTGGGCAGAACCACCATCTCGGCACCCTGAAGCGCGTAGTCCAGAAACAGTTCCGGAAACCGGATGTCCGAGCAGATCGCGATGCCGATGCGTCCAAAATCCAGATCAACAAGGCACAAGCTGTCGCCGGCGGTAATTTTTTCCGACTCGTGATAGGCTGGAATGTCCGGGCGACTCTGTGGGTCAAACAGATGTGTCTTGCGATAGACGGCGGCTATCTTGCCATCGCGGCCTATCAGGGGGGCCGTGTTATAGGTTTTGCCATCGCTCCCGGCCTCGAACAGCGAACCGACGATATACATCTTGTGTTTTTCGGCCAACTCAGCCAGTCGCTTGATGGTTGGACCGGAGATTGGTTCAGCCAAGGCTTGCGCATTATGCAACGCCAATCCGGAGCCGGTAAATGTCTCGGGAAGCACAACAATATCTGACTTACGCTCACCGGCGACTTCCAACCCCTTCAAAACCTTACGGATATTGCCTTCCTTGTCGTCGTCCCGGGCATTAATCTGCACGATCGAAATTGTCACAGGCCGTGATGCGCGATCTTCATTCTCTTTGGGGTCTCGAATATTTGCTGTCATCTCATACCCTTACACATTATCATTCGCCGAATATGCCTATAATGTCGCAAAAATCCGGCGATTTGTCTAATGCCAAATGAGAGTTTATATATGCTTGGGGAGTATAAGTGGTCGGATGCCCCCGATCTATACCAGATCCGCTATTTCCTCGCCGTGGCGGACCAACTCAGCTTCAGTGCAGCCGCAAAACAGCTTAACATCGCTCAGCCGGCGATCAGCCGGGCGGTTCGCAAAATGGAAGACAGTCTTGGATTTCATGTCTTCAAACGCACGACGCGTATGGTTCAGTTGACGCCGGCCGGCGAGATTCTGCAAAACGATTTCAAAGACATTATGAATAGCTTGGCGAACAGCATATCCGAAGCCAGACGTTCATTTGCCGGAGAGGTGGGCGAGATCGTGATTGGTTACACCAATTTTGCCGCACATGGCCCAATGTCAGATCTCATCGTTCGGTTCCAAACGCATTACGAACAAACGCGTGTCGGTCTTCGATTGCTCGGATCGACGGAACAGCTATCTGCATTGGAAAACGGTACCATAGATTTCGGTTTTCTGCTGACACTGGCCTGTGATCAATCCACAAAGCAATTAGTTGTCTCGCAAGAGAAACTGGTTCTTCTTTTGGCGGCAGATAATCCACTGGTCCGTTGTTCCGGGATCACACCGGATATCCTATCCAGTATACCACTCGTTACAGGCGTGAAGAAGCGTTGGTCGACATACCGCCGTGTGGTTGGGCAGTTGTGCGAGCGCGCAGGCATCCAATTGGATTTCGTAGAAGAGGCTGACGACCTGCCTATCCTGTTAAGACTGGTTGCTTCCGGGATCGGTGGGCTTATTTATGACGCTTCAATTGGGCCATATCTGCCGCCAGATATCATTTCCATACCAATAATTGAGGTTGTCGAGACACTTGATACAAGCTTGGCTTGGAGTTCCCGAAGCCTAACGCCGATGGCACAGAATTTTCTCGATTTTTGCCGCACTGAAGTTCATGCTACCAAAAAGCAGTGAGAGAGATAGCCGATTTAAAGAGGGCAGGCCGGTGGGTCACACTGTTTCGATCCACGCCCCCGCATGGGGGGCGACGTATCCCCCAACTTTGCAAGAGCGTCTCCAAACTGTTTCGATCCACGCCCCCGCATGACCTCGGCGCAGCTGGCGATGCTCTGGGAAGGCATCGACTGGCGCCGCCCGGACTGGGGTGCGCCTCCCGCTCGGGTGATCTGATACTTCTCTCAAACCCCTTGTTTTACTGGTTGTGGACCGCACGGGATGGTAAGGTCCCGCATGTCCGAAGCCTCCTCCCTTCCGCCTGACGATCCTGCCAAGTTGCGCGCGATGATCGCCGCACTCGAGGTCGAGAACGCGGCCATGCGGGCGGAGACAACAAGGCTCATGACCTGCCCCCTGCCGGTCCCTCATTCATAACGAGAGTCTGCAGGTTGGATTTGGGTATTCGGCTTCGTCGTCTTGCGCAAGCGCGCCGGGCGCGGAGCCCTCAAATTGCTCAAGCGTCCGGCGCGCTTGCTGCGGCGTCTGGTTGGCCAGGGACGAATGCGGGCGGTCCGTATTGTAGTCGTAGCGCCAGAGCGCCAGCTTTCTCCGTGCGTCGTCCAGGCTGTCGAAGATCTCCTCGTTGAGTAACTCGTCCCGCAGGCTGCCGTTGAAGCTTTCGATGAACGCATTCTGCTGGGGCTTACCCGGATCGATGTAGTGCCACGGCACGGTATTCTCATCGGCCCACTTCAGGATCGCCCGACTGGTGAACTCTGTGCCGTAGCACCTCGGGAGGAAGCGCTTGTTTAAGGTTATGGCCACGCGCGCAGCCCGCAAATAGCGCAGCGGGTGGCCATAACCGGGTCTCAGGTCTCAACAGTGGTTTTGCGTAAACCACACCGCTGAGGAGACCGGCTATGACCGCCACCGATACTACCGCCTCGACCTTGTTGGTCGCCATCGACATTTCCAAGCACCGCCATGAGGTGCTGATTGGCGTTCCTGGAAAGAAGCGCCGCCGCCGCTTGACGATCACGAACACGCTGGAGGATTTCCGGCGTCTGGCCGCCACTCTTTGCGCCTACGAGCTGCCCGTGCGGATCGGGTTCGAGGCGACCGGCAACTATCATCGGCCGTTGGCGCATCATCTCGGCCAAGCTGGGTTCGATCTCAAGCTCGTGTCCTCCGTCGGGTTGGCTCGGACGCGCGAAGCCCTGCATAACTGGACCTGTCACGGAATTGTTCCGCTCCTTTGACTTGGTATTTTGCCACAAAGGAGAGACATCATGGCACAGAAACCAACCCCGGAATTCCGCGCCGAGGCAGTGCGTGTAGCGTTGACCAGCGGCCTGCCTCGTAAGCAAGTGGCAGCCGATTTCGGTATCGGCTTCTCGACGTTGAGCCGCTGGATACAGCAGGACCGGCGCAATCCTGAGAAGCCAGCCGCCCAATCCGATCTCGAGCGCGAGGTCGCCGAGCTGCGGAAAGAGAACCGTATGCTCCGGGAGGAGAGGGACGTGCTAAAAAAGGCCACCCAGTTCTTTGCGGAGCGAAGCAAATGAGGTTTGCTTTCATTGCAAAGAACGCTGACATGCTGCCGATTGATCGGCTTTGTCAGATTATGGATGTCAGCCCCCGAGGGTATCGCGCTTTCCGCAATCGTCCGCTCAGCCAAAGCCAGCGGAAAGATATGGTAGTACTTGCGCACATCCGCGAGCAATTTGCTCTATCTCGTGGCAGCTATGGCCGCCCCCGCATGACAGAGGAACTCAAAGAACTGGGCCTTGAAGTCGGACATCGCCGTATCGGCAGGCTGATGAGCGAGAATGGTATTGAGGTGAAACGGAACAAGAAGTTCAAGGCGACAACGGACAGCAAGCACAGCCTCAATATCGCACCCAACCTTTTGAACCGTGACTTCCATGCAGATGCGCCCAATCAGAAATGGGCGGGCGACATCAGTTATGTGTGGACCCGCGAAGGGTGGCTCTACCTCGCTGTCATTCTTGACCTGCATTCCCGGCGCGTGATCGGTTGGGCCGTGTCAAACCGCATGAAGCGTGACCTCACGATCCGAGCGTTGAACATGGCCATCGCTCTGCGGCAACCGCCCAAAGGCTGCATTCACCACACGGATCGTGGCAGCCAATACTGTTCTCACGATTATCAGAAGCTGATGCGTCAGCACGGCTTCAAAGTGTCAATGAGCGGAGCCGGCAACTGCTATGATAACGCGGCCGTCGAAACCTTCTTCAAGACGATCAAGGCCGAACTGCTGTGGCAACAATCCTGGCGGACCCGTCGCGATGCCGAGATCGCTATCTTCGAATACATCAACGGGTTCTACAATCCGCGAAGACGGCACTCAGCCCTCGGCTGGAAAAGCCCCTTGGCCTTCGAAGCAAAGGCTGCATAATTGAGCAATCGGAGCGGCACTAAAATGAGACAGGTCCACTTGAGGCGCTGCGCGGAGACAAGACGGTTCAGGAGATTGCAGCCAAACGCAACTTCTACCAGCGCAGGTGAGCATCCGGAAACGGTAGGCGATTGAGGGCATGGCAGGCGTCTTCTCAGACAAGGTCAAAAAGGACGAAGATAAAGAAGTTAAGATCAAAGATCTCCA
>CAJQMX010000176.1 GCA_905479515.1 uncultured Parasphingopyxis sp. | reverse complement strand
GGTCGGTGGTGAAGGTTTTGAGGTCGCGATTGTTGATGCCGATCAGCGGTGATTTCAGCGCCAGTGCCCGTTCCAGTTCGGCTTCGTCATGCACTTCGACAAGCACGTCCATGCCATAGCTGAGGGCAGCAGCCTCGATATCCACCATCGCATCGTCATCCAGCGCCGCGACAATGACGAGGATCGCATCGGCCCCGAGCGCGCGGGCTTCGGTGACCTGCCAGTGATCGACCATGAAGTCCTTGCGCAGAGCGGGCAGGGCGCAGGCGTCCCGTGCCGCTTCCAGATAGCTGTCCGCCCCCTGAAAATAAGGGGTGTCGGTAAGCACGGAGAGGCAGGCCGCGCCGCCCGCTTTATAGGCTTTTGCATGGGCGGGCGGATCGAAATCTTCGCGGATCAGGCCTTTGGACGGGCTGGCCTTCTTGATTTCGGCGATCAGCGCATAGCCGGTTTCGGCCTTGGCGCGCAGGGCATCCAGAAAACCCCGGGGCGGGCTCTGCGCTTCGGCGCGCGCTTCGAGATCCGCAAACGGAATCGCCGCCTTGCGCCGGGCAATTTCGTCGCGTTTTGTCGCGCAAATCTCGGCAAGCTTGTCGCTCATCGATACCCCACCCAGCGCGCCAGAAGGTCCTTTGCCGCGCCATCATCGATAGCATTCGCCGCCTGCACCACGCCATGCTCCCAGCCGCCAGCCCGGCCCGCGACAATCAGCGCGCCAGCCGTGTTGAGCAATACGGCATTGCGATAGCCACCTTCCTCGCCATCGAAGAGGCGGGACAGCGCTGCCGCATTGAAGTCTGCCTCGCCGCCGCGAATAGCCTCTATGGGAAAGCTATCGAGACCGGCATCATCCGGTGTGACGCTGTCCCCAACATCCACGCTGCCAAAGCTGCCAATCCGGCTCGGCCCGGAGATGGAAAGCTCATCCAGTCCCTCTTCACCGGAAACGACCATGGCCCCGTCCGCGCCCAGCTGGCGCAGCGCTTCGGCATACACGGGAACATAGTCCGGCCGGGCAATGCCGATCAGCTGCCGCGTGACGCGGGCAGGGTTGGAGATCGGGCCCATCAGGTTGAAAATGGTCCGCTTGCCGATGCGTTTGCGGATCGGCGTAATGCGCTTCATCGCCGGATGATGATTGGCGGCATGCAGGAAACAGATGCCAAGATCGGCCAAGCTGCGCTCAGCAATCTCGCCGGCATGATCAAGATCGATGCCCAGCGCTTCGAGCGTATCGGAAGCCCCGGCCTTGCTGGAGGCTGCGCGATTGCCATGTTTTGCAACCGGTACGCCCAGTGACGCGACGACGATCGAAACGGCGGTTGAAACGTTGAGCGTATGCTGTCCGTCGCCGCCCGTGCCGCAGACATCAATCGCGCCGGCGGGCGCTTCAATGGCAATCAGCCGCTCGCTCATTGCAGAGGCAGCTGCCGCGATCTCGATAGAGGTTTCTTCGCGCTCGGTCAGCGAGGTGAGGAAATGCTCAATCGCCTCTTCGCTCGGCTTGCCGTCGAGCATGTCGGCAAAGGCTTGGTAAGCGGTCGCTTCATCAAGCGGCGTGGAAGGATCGGGGAGACTGGTCATGGCGCGGGGTCAAAGCATGAGAGACGCGCAAAGGCCAGAAAGAATTGCTTGGGTCGCGGCTCAGGCCAGTTCTTTGGCCTTCATCCCGGCGAGCTTCATGAAATTCGCGAGCAGCGCATGGCCATGTTCGGTGGCGATGCTTTCAGGGTGGAATTGTACGCCATGGATGGGAAGGCTTTCATGGCGAAAACCCATCACGGTTCCGTCCGGGCCGCGTGCGTTGATGAGAAGGCTTTCGGGCAAGCCCTCTTCTGGCACGATCAGCGAGTGGTATCGGGTTGCGGTGAAGGGTGAAGGGAGGTCGACGAAGACGCCCGAACTATCATGCGTCACCGGCGATGTCTTGCCGTGCATCAGGCCGCCGCGCACCACTTGGCCACCGAAATGCTGACCGATGGATTGATGGCCCAGACATACGCCGAGCAAAGGCGTTTTGGCCTCGGTGCAGGCGGCGACCAGATCAAGGCTGATGCCCGCTTCATTGGGGGTGCAGGGGCCGGGCGAGATCAGGAAGGCTGATGCCCCTGATGCCATGGCTTCGCTGGCCGTCATCGCGTCGTTGCGGACGACCTCCACCTTTGCGCCCAGCTCGCGCAGATAATGGACCAGGTTCCAGGTAAAGCTGTCATAATTGTCGATGACGAGGATCATGGGTTGCTGCCTATCCGCTTCGCCGCGTGCCGCCAAGACCTGTCGTTCGCCGAACCGCGCAATCGGCTTGCAGAAACCGGCTGTCATAGTTAGATAATGCACCTAATATTTGCACAGCTTTTCCAAGCGCGAAATCCCTTTGAACTTCCAGGAGTTTGCCATGACCACACGCCATATTGCCCTTGCGGCCGCATCGCTACTCGCGATTGCCGCAACATCTCCGGCACTTGCCGATCACCACGAAGAAGCGGCGGAAGCCGCAGCGCCCGCCGCCGGTAGTGCTGAACTGGGAGACTGGGGTGTCGATCTCGACGCGCGTGACCTTTCGGTCAGCCCCGGCGACGATTTCAACAGCTATGCCAATGGCACCTGGATCGCGAATACAGAAATTCCCGGTGACCGGGCGCGCTATGGCTCCTTCGATATTCTGCGCGAACGCGCTGAAAATCAGGTTCATGCGATCCTGAACGACCTTGCTGCCGATCCTGCCGCTGCGGGTCCGATGGGTCAGATGGTTGGCGAATTTTACGGCGCATGGATGGACACGGATGCCATCGAAGCGCGCGGCACCGCGCCGCTCGCGCCATATCTTGCCCGCATTGATGCGGTTGAAGATCGTGCGGACCTGCTCGCTCTGTTCGGCACGGTTGGCTATGCCTCACCGGTCGGTGTCGGCACGCTGGAAGATCCGGCCGACCCGACCCGCTATATCGCCTTTGCCAGTCAGGACGGTCTCGGCATGCCGAACCGCGATTATTATCTCGAAGATGGTGAGGAATATGCAGCGTTCCGCGCTGCCTATCGCGCTTATATTATCCAGCTGCACGAACTGGCGGGTGTCGCAGATGGCGCGGCGCGCGCAGACCGGATCATCGCGCTCGAAACGCAGCTCGCCGAGAGCCAGTGGGAGCCGGCCCGCCAACGCGATATCCAGCAAATCTACAACCCGATGAACCGTGAGCAGCTGACTGAGCTTGCGCCGCAGTTCGATTGGGCCAACTGGCTGGAAGGCGCAGGCCTTGGTAGCGTCGATACGGTTGTCGCTGCCGAAACCACTGCAATCACCGCCGCTGGTGCGCTTCTCGACTCTGTTCCGCTCGATACCTGGAAAGAATATCTGACCTTCCACTTCATCAGCGACAATGCTTCCTATCTGCCTGCAGCGTTTGACCAGGCCCGGTTCGATTTCTTCAGCCGCACGCTCAACGATGTTCCCGAGCAGCGCGAACGCTGGAAACGCGGTGTTTCGCTGGTCAACGACAATATCGGTGAAGCCATCGGTCAGGTCTATGTCGACCGGCATTATCCGGCTGAGTCGCAGCGCCAGATGACAGAGTTGATCGCCAATCTGCGCGCTGCCCTGCAGGAGCGTATCGAGAATAGCGACTGGATGGACGAGGCGACCCGCACCGAAGCGGTTGCCAAGCTCACCGCCTTTGAGCCGCGTATCGGCCATCCCGAAAACTGGATCGATTATTCTGGTCTTGAAGTGGATCGTGATGATCTGCTCGGTAATGTCCAGCGGGCACGGCAGTTCGCCTTCGACCTTGAACTTGCCCGGCTTCCCAATCCGGTTGACCGCTCACTCTGGGCGATGAACCCGCAAACGGTAAACGCCTATTATAACCCGCTGCTCAATCAGATCACGTTCCCGGCTGCAGGATCGCTGCCGCCTTTCTTCGACCCCAATGCCGATCCTGCGGTCAATTATGGCGCGATTGGCGGGGTGATTGGTCATGAAATCGGCCATGGGTTCGATGATCAGGGCCGGCAGTTTGATGGCAGCGGGCGTATCCGGGACTGGTGGAGCGAAGAAACCGCAACCGAGTTCGAAGCGCGCACTGCCCGCTTCGGCGCGCAATATGACGCATTCGAACCGATCCCGGGCCTGCACGTAAACGGCCAGCTGACGATGGGTGAGAATATCGGCGATCTTGGCGGCCTTGAAATGGCCTATTCCGCCTATCGCCGTTACGTTGCCGACCATGGCGAACCGCCGGTGATTGACGGCCTGACCGGCGACCAGCGCTTCTTCCTCAGCTGGGCGCAGGTCTGGCGCGGGCTGATTCGCGAAAACGCCCTGCGTGAGCGTATCCTCACCGATCCGCATAGCCCGCAGCAATATCGCGCCAACGGGCCGGTTCGGAATATCGATGCCTGGTACGAAGCCTTTAATGTCGGTCCGGACAGCGCGATGTACATTCCGCCTGAAGAGCGCGTGCGGATTTGGTAGCGAATTCCTGACACCCTTGTCGTCACCCGGAACTTGATCCGGGGTCCAGGGCGGCAGGTGTTGGCACTCGTGACCCTGGATGCCGGATCAAGCCCGGCATGACGAGCTGCTGAAAATGAAATGCCCCGGAGTGGAAACGCTTCGGGGTTTTTCGTGTCTGTTGCTGGCCCGCAGGGTGCAAATCCGTTAATCTGCGGCTCATGGATATCCTGATCAGCGGCGCAGGAATTGCTGGCCCGACCTTGGCTTGGTGGCTTGCACAGGCAGGCCATCGCCCAACCCTTATCGAGAGCGCTCCGGAGCCGCGAACCGGTGGCTATATCATCGATTTCTGGGGCAAGGGTTTCGACATTGCCGAGAAGATGGGGTTGCTGCCGGAGCTGATGGAGGTTGGCTACCAAGTTGAGGAAATCCGTCTTGTCGGCCGCAATGGCCAGCGAACCGGCGGATTTTCAGCCGATGTCTTCAACCGGGCCACCGCTGCCCGCTTTGTCAGTCTGCCGCGCGGAGAATTGTCAGCCGCGCTTGTGCGCGCTGCCGCGAACCGCGCTGAAACGGTTTTCGGCGATCAGATTGCCAGCCTGAATGATGATGGTGCAGGCGTCGACGTCACATTTGCCAAGGCACCGCCCCGGCGGTTTGATCTGGTGATTGGCGCGGAGGGTATTCATTCGTCGACACGGGCCATGAAATTCGGTCCGCCAGAGCAGTTTGAACATTATCTCGGCTATAAATTCGCGGCCTTTATTGCGCCTGAGTATCACCCGCGCGATCCCGATATCTATCTGAGCTATTCCGAGCCGGGGCGACAGGCGGCGCGCTTCACATTGCGTGACGGATCGGCGCTTGTCCTCTTGATCTATATTGACGATGCAGGGCCTGGATTGCCGGATGGCGAAGCGGCAGAAAAAGCCCGGCTCCGCGAATCATTTGCCGATATGGGTTGGGAGGTGCCCGCGATGCTGAGTGCGCTCGATGGCGCTCGCGATCTTTATATGGACACAGTCAGCCAGGTGCGGATGGAGCGCTGGTCAAAGGGCAGGGTGGCCCTGATCGGGGATGCGGCGGCCGGGCCGTCTTTCCTCGCTGGGCAAGGATCGGCACTGGCGATGATAGAGGCTTATGTGCTCGCCGGAGAGCTCAAGCGGTCCGGCGGCGATCATGTAACGGCTTTCGCGGCGTATGAAGCACTGCTGCAGCCTTTTCTGGCGAAGAAACAGAAAGCCGCCTTGCAATTCGCCGGTGCCTTTGCGCCGCGCACACGGTTCGGGATAGTGGCACGCAACCTTGTGACGCGGGCGATGGGGATCGGCTGGGTTGCCGACTGGGCCATGGGCGCCGGGCTGACGGATGAGGTTGAATTGCCGGATTATTGAGCGAAGCCCGATCCTGTTACGGCTTCTAGTCCGTATCTGCCCTGCCGGTGTAAATCTCATTGGCCTCGCTTGAATTGGCAAAAACGATATCGGGCAGTCCGTCGCCATTCATGTCGCCGATAGCGACGTCATAGGTTTCAAAGGCTTCCTCGCCCAGTGTCTGCCCCGCAAATCCGCCTGCACCATCGTTCATGAAAACCTCGTTCGGCTGTTCATCATTGCCGATGACGATATCAACATCGCCGTCCAGATCGAGATCAGCGAGCGCGATGGTGTAGCTGCGACTTTCTTCCGAACCAAAGGCTGCAGGTGCACCGAACGCGCCGTGGCCGTCGTTGTAATAGATGAGGTTCACGGATTCGATCCGGGCCAGCACGATATCGAGATGGCCATCGCCATTCATATCGGCGAGCCCGACTTTGCGGTTGTCACCAATGCTGCCGGGCAGGGATGATTCGGAAAAGCCTTCAGCTCCATCGTTCAGATAGAATGCCGATTCTTCGCCATCGCGTCGCGCGAAGACAAGATCGATATCTCCGTCTCCATCAATGTCCTCAGCAGCAACCGAGGTCGATGCCCCGACCGTTTCGCCCAGCGAAACGGGCTCGGAAAAGCCGCCCGTACCATCGTTGAGCATTGACAGGTCGGTCTCGCGGCGGCGTGCCACGACAATGTCCAGATCGCCGTCGCCCTCGATATCGACGAGCAATGCGTCGCGCGTATTGTTGCCCGAGCCGGGGAGTGTTGCGGCAAAGGTGAAGCCCCCACGCCCGTCTCCGAGATAAAGCTGGGCCGGAAGGTCGTCGCGGATCACAACCGCATCGGGAGTCCCGCTGTTATCGACATCGCCGAGCAAAATTTCGTAGCTGGGGGAAAGCGTCATGCCGATCGGTACGGCCTCCAGCAGGCGGCCATTGCCAGCGTTGAGAAAGACATAATCCTGTTCGGCCCAGTGACGACCGTTCGCCACCGCAACGTCAAGATCGCCATCTCCATCCACATCGCCAAGCGTGACGGCGGCGGTCATATGCTCTGCCATGTCGAACAGGCGAAATGGGCTGGCTGTGAAGCTGTGCCCGGCCTGTGCGGTGCCGTGCTGGGCTAGTCCGCATAGCGCGAGTGCGATGACTGGTATTTTCATTGCCCAAACCCCGGTTCGTCAGCGCGTTCGACCGCTTCTCTCGCCGCGGCAAACAACGCACCTGCCTTGGCCTCGCATTCGCGCTGCTCATATTCGGGATTGCTATCGGCAACGATGCCGGCACCGGCCTGGATATGCATGGTGCCATCTTTGACGACCGCCGTCCTGAGCACGATGCAGCTGTCCATACTGCCATCGGGGGAGAAATAGCCCACGCCTCCCGCATAGGCACCGCGCGTTTCGGGCTCGAGTTCGGCGATGATTTCACAGGCACGGACCTTGGGTGCGCCCGATACCGTGCCTGCGGGAAAGCCTGCGAAGAGCGCGTCGATTGCGTCATGCCCTGGCGAGAGTTCGCCGGTGACATTCGAGACAATGTGCATGACATGGCTGTAAAACTCGACGCCGTAACTGTCGGTCACCGTCACCGTTCCCGCCTTGGCAACGCGGCCTACATCATTGCGACCCAGATCGAGCAGCATCAGATGTTCGGCGCGCTCCTTGGGATCGGCGAGCAGGCTTTCGCGGTTGGCGGCGTCTTCACTGGCCGTCTTGCCGCGTGGCCGCGTTCCGG
>CAJQMX010000175.1 GCA_905479515.1 uncultured Parasphingopyxis sp. | reverse complement strand
CGATGAAAATCCTCAATCGTCTCCACCTCGCCGGCAAGGGACTGCTCGTCCATCTCGCGCCAACGATTTTCAGCCAGTGCAATTGCCGCATCCGCTTTGAGCCTGCATTGCGCGTAACGCATCTGCGCTGACACGCTGTCCATGCCCGTCTTGCCCGTGGCGGCGCTGACCTTCTTCTTCATCGCATCACGGACGATCTCCAGCGCGCGTTCCATTCCGCCAACAATCAGCGGAGCGAAAGCGGCACCGAATAAAGCCCAATGGGAAAGACGATAGAGCGGTGCACCATTTGTGCGCCGTATAGGACCCGCCTTGCCCACGGGAAATGGCGAGAGACGGTACTCGGGAACGAAGAGTTCTTCGATCACCACGGTGTTGCTGCCCGTCGCGCGCATGCCGCTGACATGCCAGGTGTCTTCGATCCGATAGTCCCCCTTGGGCATCAGCGCACCAATCCGCTGGGGGATACCGTCTTCATCTGGCTCGACAAAATAGGTCAGCAACCAATCCACATGGTCGCAGCCACTGGAAAAATTCATACGGCCATTCAGAATAACGCCGCCGTCGACGCGTTTCGCAGCCGCGGGAGGCGCACCGGCAGTGCCGGTTTTAATGTCAGGCGTTTCGCCCCACATCTCATCCTGAACCCGCTCATCGAAATAGGTGTAAGGCGGGGAATGGCAGCTCGCCAGACCCGCAGTCCAGGCTGCCGACATATCAACCGAACCGACGAGACGAACGGCCTGGATCCAATCATAAACGCCGCCTTCGCTGCCGCCATAGCATTTGGGAACAAAGTGCCGCCAAAACCCGACCTCGGTGAACAGCCGGAGCTGCTCTTCCGGTGCTTTGCGCTGCTTCTCTCCTTCTGGAACCAGTGCCTCAAGCTGCGGCAGGATAGCACGCACGCGCTCTGCAAGAGATCCTGAATCCGCAGCGCCATCCGGGCTCTTCGCGGCATTTTCGATACTCGCAATACTTGCATTCATTCCCTGCACCTCTCCAAATTTTCGGCTTCCAAGGCTCCATTGGCCCAGGCCACACTTTAGTTGTTATGCAATGCGCCGGTTTTGACAGCTAACCGACCCCGGCACAAATTAGCCACCCGGCGCGTGCAACACGCGCCGGGTTGATGCCTCAATATCTGAACGAGAAGGTCGCACCATACGTCGCCGGCTCACCAACCGTCCGCGCTACCGAGTCCACCAGATTGGAAATGTTGGTGTAGTAAAGCTCGTTGGTGATGTTTCGGCCCCAGAATTGCAGACGCCAGTCGCCATCACCGTCTTCGATGCCCGCCCGCAGATCAAACAGGGCATAGCCGGGAATGTTGAAGTCTGGATGCTCTCCAAATGCGGCATTGGATCTGCTGCGATACCGGGCTGAACCGCCGACAAACAGATTGATCCGGTCGGATACCGGGAAACTGTATTGGGCATCGCCGATCAACTGCCAGCGCGGCGTATTGGGAAAGGATTCTCCAACGAACGTCACCACATTGTTGAACGGATCGAGCGTCGACTCGGGATCGGCCTGCACCTTGGAATCGACGAATGTGAGGCCGCCGGTGAGCACAAGCCCATCCATTGGTCTCGCCGTGGCTTCAAGCTCGAAGCCGATAACCCGTGATTCCGGAATGTTGAACAATTTGGGAATGGCGCCAAACTGGCCGGTATCGAATGTGCCGGTAAGCTGCTTGTCCTGATAGTCATAATAGAATGCAGCCCCGCTCAGCTGGACTGTGCGATTGAACATCCCGACCCGGAAGCCGGCCTCATAAGCAAGAACGGATTCCTGCGTAACCGGCCGGAACTGCGAGGCCAGAACTGCCGGAAGGATTGAATAGCTGCCCGACTTATAGCCATTCCCGACATAGGCGTAGAGCAGGGAATCATTGTTCGGTTGCCAACTGACTGTTGCACGCCATGCAACATTATCTTCTTCCAGCGTATCGGTAACCAGACCCGGTTTGAAAGTGGGCGTCTGATCATCCAGCGTCATACAACCGAGAGCCGGTATCACGGTCGGTGAACCGGAAACGAGGGTCGATAGTGCGCCAAAAGCCAGCCGCGCAGGATCAACACCCGGCGACGCCGAATAACCCGGATCGGCGAGACAGCCTTCAAATTCCCGATCCTCTGTCGTGTAGCGGATCGAACCCTGAAGGGTGAGTTGGTCCGTAACGCTATATTCCAGGCTACCAAAAGCGGAATAGGTTGTTGGTCGCTGCGCATGCAGGTTCGTGGATTCAACGAAATAGAAATTGCCGATCGGCAGAATAACGGCACCCAATGTGCCTTCGATATGCACCTGCTGCCGTTCTCGTCCGTTCAGGCTTTGATAGTTGCCGCCAACCATCCAGTTAAGCGGACCGGATTCACCGCTCAACCGCAATTCCTGCGAAAAGGAGCGAACCCGGGCTTCCTGATCATGATAGAAGAAGTTGCTGAACGCGGTGCCATCGGTGTCAAGCGGACGGTCAGTCGTCAAATGCGAATAGGCGGTGATTGAAGTCAGGTTGACCGTATCGCTCACCTCCCAATTGGCGCGTAGCGACAGCAAATAGAATTCATCGTCACGGGAGAAATCAAAACCCGGATCCCAGTCCGCATCGCGCGGACTGGTCGGCGACCCGGGAGCTACCGACAAAGCGTCCGCGACATATTGCGTACGTGGTGACACCGGAACGATCGGTGCAAAGCGAATGAATTGTGAAGCCGGCAGGTCTGATTGGTCGGTCCAGCCGGAGATGTTAGCCGTAAATGTCAGACGCTCAGACGGTTGCCAGTCCAGAAGCAACCGGCCGTTAAAGAATCGCTCACGGCCATTTCGATCACCGGGCCGCGTAACGCTTCGTTGCCAGCCGTCGCGGCGATCCGCACTCACTGCGACGCGCGCGCGCAATGTATCGGAAATCGGGCCGCTGACAAAGCCGGTGAAATTCACCTCGTTGAAACGCCCATAACCAAGCTCAAAACCGGCAGCGAGTTCGTCGGTCGGGCTTGCCGCGACATAGTTGATCGCGCCGCCCGTAGAGTTCAGGCCAAACAATGTGCCCTGCGGCCCCTTAAGCGCCTCGACCCGCTCGATATCAAGGATAGCGCCTCGCGCCATGGACGAAACGGGCAGCGGCACCTGATCGATATAGGTGGTGACAGTAGGCCCGGCGAGTACGGACAGATCATAGAAACCAACGCCGCGGATCGCGAACACTGGCGTGCCATAGGTGCCTTGCTGGAAGGAAAAACCGGGCACGAGCTGATCGAGTTGAGACGTATCCGTGATTCCGCGCTGGGCGAGCGCGTCGCCCGTCGCGGCAGTCACGGAAAGCGGGACATCAGTCAGCCGTTCCGTCCGCTTCTGCGCTGTCACCACAATCACATTGGGATTATAATCCGCATCAGCAGAGGCGGCAGCGGCCGCTGTATCTTCTTCCGCCCCATCATCGGCATTCTGGGCGTAGACCGGGCCAGCGAAAATTGCGGCCGCCGAACATAAGAGAATGGATCGGTTCGAAAAAAGACTGTGTTTCATGATTATCCCCTGCATTTTTCTTTGTTTTCAATAGCCAGCGCGGCAAGCCTATTTTTTTGGCTCCACGCGCGTCATTTTTTATGAATTGCCTTCGCGAAACGGCTAACCCTTCCAGGTCGGATGGTCGGCATGCTCCGCGATAAAACGGGTTTCTTCGAAGGAATGCGGTACGGCAGACGCTCCGTCATAATGCTCGACACTTGGGGCTATCTCGGCGAGCGTCAGCGCCATATTGAGCAAGGGCTGATGCGATGGCGGAAGAGACCCGAACGGAAATTTGTCGCACGCACCAAGCATGCGCTCAATCTCCGGAAAAACTGCGTCGAAGAATGCCTGCATTTCCTCTCCAGTAGAGGTCCGACGACGATTTTCGCGCTCGGATTGGGTTTCCAGTGCCCAGTGATCAACAAAAGGGGTGAGCTGCTCAAACCCTTCAGGAAGAATAGCCGCCATTATCGCACCCCCTCTGTGTCGCCGGTATATTTTTCAAGCACATGATAGGCATGCCGCAGCAGGACCTCGTCATCCTGCAGAAACATCTTCGATTTCACGCGGGTTTCGAGGGCTTCCTGGGTTGCTTCCATCGTTGCCGTATCTTCCAGCCAGGCATTGCGCTGCAGAATTTGGGCATGCTCCACGCCCCATTGTTCGGCATAGCTGGTGGGGGGACTCACATAATATTTGCCCTCCCACAGCGTCCGGTTTTCAGACAATGGCCAGAACTGATGCGTGAACCAGATGCCGTCTGAAACGTGAATCAGGAAATTGGGAAAGACCACACTCAGTTCGAAGATGAAATTGGGTCGCCGATGAGGATTTATCGACGGTGGAAGGCGATCAGCATCGGCGACCTGCTCAACCAGCGAAGAGCGCGACAGCCGCTGCGCAATTTGCGCGGTCGGCGTGGGCGGCTCGGTAAGATCGATATAGATGCCGCCTGTGCGGTGATCGCCCATAAGCTGAACATCTTCGAGGTCGATGGATGCCAGCGGGAATGTTCCGGAATGGATCGTGGGGACATGATAGGCTTCTGCGAAAGCATCAACCCCGATTTTCCAGTTGCAGTTCAACTCAGTCATATAGCTGAAGCAGTGGGAATATTTTTCATAAGGGAAGCTACCCAGATGTGTATCGAACCCTCCGATAAATTCTGAGAGAGGCTTGGGCGTGCCCTCATCAAGATTGATGAAGATGAAGCCGGCCCAAACATCACAATGGACAGGGGCCAGTCCATTTTCTTCCTTCGCAAAGCAGGCCGAAAAACGCTCCTCTTCCGGCACCGCCACGATCTGCCCCTCGGCATTGTACACCCAGCCATGGAAGCGGCAGGTCATCACGGCTGCGCGGCTGCTGCCGAAGGTCTCCTCGCCGGTTTCCGTCACGACCTTGTTTGCACGGTGAGAGCATACATTGTGGAAAGCGCGGATACGATCGTCCTTGCCGCGAACCAGAATGACCGATGCAGGCCCCACGGCAATGCGTTTGACCTTGTAATCGCCTGGTTTGGGCAACTCTTCCACCCGGCCAACCTTTAGCCATGTCCGCTTGAAGACCCGCTCCCGCTCGCGTTCAAAAGCATCCTTCGAAATCAGGCTTTCCGTTTCGATCGGCCCGGTTCCCAACTCGGGATATCGGTCAGCCCAGCGCTGTTTGGGTTGGCTATTCATATTGTCTCCGCCTCTTTTCATCCCGTTCGTATCCTCGTCCACCCAGCCCGGTCAGGGATTCGGTACGGACTGCAACGATCTTCGAACACTAAGTTGGTGCCAGGCGATCTCGCTACGTCCGAAAAGCAGAAGATGGCCGCCCAGCGCATCGCTATGTTCTCCCCTCCAACCTCCAGCAACGCGCGCCGGACAGGGGATTGAAACAGAGAAAATCCGCCACAATCGGGCAATGACTGTCTGCGACTAAGTGCTGCGCCGAATAGCTTTATGACGCTCGCTCATGCCCCCAGAGGCTGATCGCTTCATATTCGCGAACCTGCCAATCGCCATCGACTGCGACACCGCCATATCCGAGTTCGAAATCGAAACCGGATGGGGTTGGCACATAGAAAGAGAGCGTCAGGTCATTCGGGTGACGCCCGATATTGCCCGGCATGTATTCCATGTCACGGCAACGCTGATGGGCGATCAGCACGCCATCGACCTCCGCCCGCTCGATCATGACATGATTGAGCCGTTTCTCACCCGGAAGGCATGCAAAGGCCAGCGAATGGTGGCGCGGGTTGCAGTGCATGAATGCAATGCGCAATGTATCGGCAGGACCGAACGGAGTGACAATGGTGTCGCTGAGTTTCAGGCCGATCGTTTCGTAGAATTTGAGAGCTCTGTCGAAATCGGTCACTGAAACGACGATATGCCCCAAGCCCTGATCCCCGGTGACGAAGCCGCTCACGCGGTCAGCATCGGTTTCGCTGGGCAGTCTCTCGTGACCATGGACAAATTCGAGACGCAATCCCTGTGGATCACTCAGCCAGACACCGGCCGTCACATTGCGGTCAGCGCATTGTTCGTCCGAGAAATCTGTGACCGGAAATTCCAAATCCAAAAGCGAATCTATAAAGTCCTGCCATTCCCGCTCACTATCGAACGCAAAACCCGCATAGAGAATATCGTCTTCACCAGAAGGGTGCAGCGCAAAACGCCAGGGGCGATCATCCATCCGTAAATAGGTGGTCCCGCCTTCGGCATAGGCCGGAAGGCCGAGACCTTCGGATGCAAACCGCACCCAGCTCTCCGGATCGCTGACTCCGAAGCCGCAATAGGCAAGCTGTTGCGTCATAATTCCACTCCTCCAACCGTCATATTTTGAGTCAGTTGGTAGTGAGGTGGGCATCGTCGGACTGCCTGCCGGGCGCAGCGAATAGGATTTTTACGCAGACGATGGCCATGATGTCGCACCCGCGCGCAGCGTCGCCAAACCGGAAAGCCGCCGCGCCGGGATGACAATATCGGCGCTCAGCGCATTAGCGGGGATTTTTTGCGAATGTTATCCGCTGCGCCGAAACCACCGCAACCGGGAGCGACCCAAAATGTCCACTATGGAAACTGCAGCGAAACGGCTGCGCGACGCATATGCCAACGGCGCGGTTCCGCCGATGCGCGACCTGATCGAGCCGCTGGACGGCGATAACGCCTATGCAATCCAGGCCATCAATACCGCCTTTTGGACAGAAAATGGACGGCGGCTGGTCGGTCGCAAAGTCGGGCTAACGGCCAGAACGGTACAGGTGCAACTTGGCGTCGACCAACCGGATTTCGGTGCCTTGTTCGAAGACATGGAAATCCCTGACGGTGGAACGGTTCCGTTTGGCGCGATGCTGCAACCAAAGGCTGAAGGGGAAATTGCCTTCACCATGGGAGAAGATTTACCGCCCCGCTTAGTTGACCGAGACGAGGTTGCAGCCGCCATCAGCCATGCCGTGGCCGCAATAGAAATTGTCGATAGCCGGATCGCCGACTGGAACATCACATTTGCCGACACCGTTGCTGACAATGGCGCTGCAGGCCGATTTGTCCTCGGCAAGGAGCGCATGCCGATCGGCGAACTCGATTTGTGGACCTGCGGCATGGTGCTGGAGATCAACGGTGAAATCGCTTCGTCCGGCACGGGCGCCGCTTGCCTCGACCATCCCCTCAATGCAGCCACTTGGCTCGCCAACGTACTCGCCGAAAAGAGAGAACCGCTTTGCAAAGGAGATGTCATCCTGACCGGCGCCTTGGGACCAATAGTTGCATTCAAGCCGGGTGACGAGGTGAAGGTCACCATCGCCGGACTTGGCACGGCTTCGTTCAGCTGCAGGAGTTGAGATGACGGGTGAGGCATGGCATTGTCACGTTAACTCATAGCTGAACGTCGATCGGCGGGATATTGCCGTTTGATGAAACTAATCTCATTCGATCGCCATCGTTTTCCTCCTGACATCATTCGGCATGCCGTTTGGCTCTACGCCAGGTTCACGTTGAGTTTCCGAGATGTCGAAGACCTTCTCGCAGTGCGCGGATTGGACGTGTCCCATAAAACAGTTAGGCGTTGGTGTCTGAAGTTTGGTTCAGCGATCGCTCGAAACCTGAGATCCAGGCGGCCAACCCCAAGCGATCATTGGCACCTTGATGAGATGGTGATCGTCATTCGAGGCAAGCGATTTTGGCTTTGGCGCGCTGTAGACAGTGAAGGCGAAGTTCTCGACTTCCTGGTACAATCACGTCGGGACACGAAGGCCGCAGAAAAGCTCATGCGTAAGCTTCTGAAGAAGCAGTCTACGCCAACGCGCCTGATTACCGACAAGCTAGGATCCTACCGCGCAGCATTCAGGAAACTTGGATTGGGCATCGAGCATGTCACCGAAGAACGCGCCAACAATCGAGTAGAAAACTCGCATCAGCCTGTTCGCCGAAGATAACGAAAAATGCAGCGGTTCAAATCGCCTGGATCAGCACAACGCTTCCTCAATCTTCAATCGGCCACTTACAACAGCTTTTATTTCCAACGCCATCTGCTCAATCGAGCGACTTTCAAACGATATCGTGAAGGTGCATTTGTCGATTGGAATGCCGCGTCCAAGGCTGCGTAGCTTAGGTGGCGAAAATGACAAACGCGTCCACTTCAAGTTAACGTGACAATGCCTCTGCAACTGGTGGCACGCTTTTCGGGGGTCAGAGAAAGTCGCCTGAATTAGACCGATAACGCCGTGCCAACACGGTCTCTGGCAAATAACGCCCCTACCACAATCACACTATATCACTGTTTTTACGATGATAAATTGGCTTGTCGCCGCCAAGAATAGTCCCACGGTGGAAAAGAAGGACTGTGTGGTGCGCGACGCAGTCTTGAGCGAACTGGTCTCCACCTCAATTTCCCTGTTTTGCGGGAATTAACAGGGAAAATGTCATTTTCTCTGCATTTTTTCGGGTTATTCGAGCCGTCAAAACTGCAGCTAACCGGGGTTTTTGGCAGCAAATTCCCTAGTCAAAGTAACAGGGAATTCTTTTTCGCATATCAGGGAAATGCGCCGACGGAACAGGGAGCGCATCGCTGAAGAACAGCGATCGCAATCCGGACGACCTGAGACAATTTCATATGCTCGCGACGAACCTGCGTCATGACGCCTGTCTCAGGATAAGGCGACAACGCTGTTTTATTTGGCTGTTATGCAACCCCCAGCGCAGTTATGCGCTATATGACAATGGTCAATTGCAAACACTAGATCGAGCCCCATCCAACCGGTATTTACGTGCGTCCGGCGGATGTTTGGATTGATCCGTCCGAACCCTGCGATCATGCAGTCGTTACGCACGGCCATGCCGATCATGCGCGCCGTGGCCATGGCGATGTATGGGCAACGCCGGAAACGCTCGCGATCATGGGCCTGCGCTATGGCACCGAAGCTGGAACGCCGCTGGCATATGACGAGACGTTCGAGAGGGGCGGCGTGACCTTCAGCTTGCATTCTGCCGGTCATGTGCTCGGTTCCGCACAGGTTTTGATGGAACATGCGGGCGAGCGGGTTGTCGTGACCGGCGACTATAAGCGGCGGCCTGACCCGACCTGTACTCCGTTCGAACTTGTGGCATGTGATATTTTCATCACCGAGGCGACGTTTGGGCTACCGGTGTTCAAACACCCTCCCACTGAGGGCGAAATTGCCAAGGTTTTTCAGCGGCTGGAGGCCGAACCCGAGCGGTGCGTACTTGTTGGGG
>CAJQMX010000174.1 GCA_905479515.1 uncultured Parasphingopyxis sp. | reverse complement strand
GACCGACCGCGTCGATTTCGTCGATAAAGACAATGCAGGGCGCGTTCTTTTTGGCCTGTTCAAACATGTCACGGACGCGGCTTGCACCGACGCCGACAAACATCTCGACAAAGTCGGAGCCGGAGATGGTGAAGAAGGGAACTTCCGCTTCGCCGGCAATCGCACGGGCAAGCAGCGTCTTACCGGTGCCAGGAGACCCGACGAGCAAGGCGCCCTTTGGAATCTGTCCGCCAAGGCGGGAGAATTTGCCCGGATCTTTCAGGAATTCAACAATCTCCTGAAGCTCTTCACGGGCTTCATCAATCCCGGCCACGTCCTGAAACGTAACCTTGCCCTGCTTTTCGGTCAGCATCTTGGCTTTCGATTTGCCGAAACCCATCGCGCCGCCACCGGCATTTTTCTGCATCTGGCGGATGATAAAAAAGGCAATGCCGAAGATCAGGATGAAGGGCAGGAGGTTGAGCAGCACATAGGTCCAGATGCTGGCCTGTTCTGCGGGCCGACCGCTGATTTCGATACCGGCGGATCGCATCTCCTCGATCGGAAGCGCAACATGCGGTGGCAGATCGGTGCGGAAAGTGGATTGGTCGGTCAGCGTGCCATTGATAAAGCCTTCGTTGATCTCGACCTGCTGAACCTCATTCTGTTCGACACTGTTGAGAAAATCCGAATAGGCGAGCGTGTTGTCCGTTGCTTCGGCACTGCTGTCGAACATCGTGACGAAAAGGATAAGAGCGACCAATATCCCGGCCCAGATGAAGAGGCTCTTCATCCAAGGGTTTGGTCCACCTTCTTGAGGTTCTTTATCGTCGTTCATTGCGTCTAGGCCCTTCTGTTCTCTCCAAAATAGGATTTTGCGGCCAAAAGACAATCTACAGGTTCGTGTTAACGTCCGGTGGCTGGGGCTATTCAGCCTGTTTTTCGGGGTGGAGCCTTTGAAAACCGCCAATTATCCGGACTCTTGGCCATGCAGAGAATTTTGCCGATGGTGGTTTTTTTGCCTAGCGAAAGGCTCTCGATAACCCGGTCAAGCGCAGGGCCACGCGCTGCATGGTCCGGATCGACCTCGTCCAAACATGCAACGACCAGCCTGCGGAGCAGCTCTTCAGGATAGTCTGTCCGCGTCAGAACTATGCCATCAGCACGCTGTTCGACGTGCCGTTCAGCCTCCTGCTTACATACCCATTTCAAAGCGTCACTGGCCTCCTGCGTCGCCGAAACGCTGCGCGCCAGACGGTCAGGGTCGAAGTCAGGAAAGCCTGTCAGCGCCTTGCGCAGGCGCACCCGGTCAAAGGCGTCATCTTCGTTGCTGGGATCGGCAACCGCCTTCAGGCCGCAGCTTTCAACATGCGCGATGAGGTCCGCCTTGCGAACGCCAAGCAGCGGACGGATTATTTTGCCGTTTACCGATCGGATCGCGGATAGCCCGTCGATCCCGCTGCCGCGCATTAGTCGCATCAATACGGTTTCGAGCTGGTCATCGGCATGGTGCGCCGTGGCGATCCAGCGCAGGTTCTCGCGTTCGGACCACACCTCCACAAGCGCATACCGCGCAGTTCGTGCGGCTGACTGAAGGTTTCCGGTGATCGGTCGCGCGGGCGTTTGGATGGTATGCGGAACGCCCAGTTTCGCGCAGATCGAAGCAACATAACCCGCCTCATCGGCTGCTTCGGCCCGTAGGCCGTGATCAACAGTGATGGCGGCAATCGCTCCCGGATAGGCTTTGGCGGCCAATGCAAGCAGCGCCAGACTATCCGGGCCTCCCGATACCGCCAGACCAAGCCGGTCATCGGGCGTCGGTACTGCGCTGGTCAGGCGTTCGATTTCACTGCGAAACCGGTCCAGAAGAAGCTGCGTTGGCATAGGTCGACCATAGCCGCGCTTATCCCAATAGCGAAACCGTTAGCTGCAGTTGGCGGCGGCCCGCGCATCGGGAACTTGCTCACGAATCGTGCTACGCAGATTTTCGCCGTAAACCTCTTCAAGCTCTTCGAAAGCGAGGCAGGCGCGGTCATTATAGTTGAGTTCGGTCAACGCGATGCCAAGGAAGAACAGGCTGTCAGCGGCCCGGTCCCCATTGGGCAGCTCCTGATAGTTGCGCACAAAAACCTCTGTGGCATTGGCCGGTTTGCCGTCGTCGAGATAGGCGCGGCCCAGAAGATTGCGCGAATAGCTTTCAAACCGGTGGCCGGGATAGGTTTCCGCTGCGCTCTGCAATTGTGTCCGGGCGGCAGCATAATCGCCGTCGCGCCATAAACGATAACCGCGAACATAGGCGGCTTCGGCTTCATCGTCGGGCAGTGGCGCTTCGCTGCTTTGCGTTGGTGCCGGCGTTTCTGCTGGCGAGTCCACTGCGGGTGTTTCCACTTCGGCAGGGTCTTCGGGGTCTTCGCCGTCACCCGCCGGGCCGATTCCTGATGGTATCGGCGTGGATGTTGCTGGCCCATCCTGCCCCTGCAATCCTTCAACCATCGAACGGAGCTGGCGCAGTTCAAAGCTGTTCTCTTCGACCTGGCCGGTCAACGTCGCCAGCTGGCGTTCTAGCGCATTCACCCGGTCTGTCAGGGCCGTAAGCGGCGCGGAAGCTGGGCTACCTGCCTGCGTATTGCCTGTTCCCGTCTGGATTTCCGGTTCAAAGAATTCGGAGTTGCCACCGGGGAAAACCTGACGCTGCAGTGCGCGGACCTCACGTTCTACCCGATCAACGCGGCGATCCATCTCGCTGCTTTGCGATAGTGCTGGCGTGGCTGCGGTCGTGACCAGCAGTGCAGCAATAAGCATAGGACGCATGGCTTGTTCCCTCCGTTGACCCGTTTCGGGACGTATATCGCGCACCGCTCCTGTCGCCAACATGAAGCGGGGCTTGGCTGTTAATGGGCTTCGGCTGCTAATTGGCTGGCGATGGCTCTGCAGCGGGGCGTGGGCGAGCGAGATCCGCCGGTAACAGGCTGACATCGCTGACCACCGTCTGCGGCGGGCCGATTGGATCAACCGCGCGCCCGGCAACCGTCACCCGAAGTGCATCGGCACGGCCCGTTCGGATGGCGGGATGGGGGGCGTCTGACGGGATTTCATAGGTGTCGCCGGCCTGCAATTCGGCTTCGTAAATCCGGTCTCCGCTTTCCAGATCATAAATCCGCATCCACACGGTGTCGGTTGCTTCAATCATCACTGTGCCTTCGGTGGGCGGCGGCGTGGTGGCCGCTGCATTCTGACTTGAATCGGCCCCGGCGCTCTCGCTGGCGAGCGCACTGTCGGTTCCTGCGGCCATCCGTGCCCGGTCATCGGCATCGAGACCAAACATGCCGCTGCGCCAGATCGCATAACCGATGATCAGCAGCAGAGCGATGCCGGCCGCGATCCAGGCAAGGCTGCGCGGCGGTACGCGCGCCGGGTCCGTCGGCTCAAAATAGTCGCCGGTGGTTTGTCCGGAAGAGCGAAAGTTGATTTCTTCGCGAAAGGCCGCAGCGGTTTCGGGCGAATTGAGCCCCACGGCGGTCGCAAAGGCTTTTACAAAGCCTATGGCATAGGTTGGCGCGGGCAGCTTTTCGTAATCGCTATTTTCGATATTTTCTAATTGGCGCAGGGGGATCCGGGTCGACTTTGCAATGTCTTCAAGCAATATGCCCTGGCTCTCGCGGGCATCGCGAAGTTTAGTCCCGACTAGGGATTCGAATAGTGCGGCGTCGTCGCCAGTCTCTTCTGACATCTGCGCTCCCTGTAGACGCGGCACTGGATAGCTGCGTCACCAACGGCTTTCGCAAGCTGCTGACATTTATGTCAAGGGCTTCCGCTATGCGGACTCCCGATTATCAGGCGATTGCGACCGACCGTTGCTCGGCCCAGTCGAGAAGAGCCTGCCGCATGTCATGGGGCGGTTCAGCCAGCCATTCATCCATCTTGCCGCGCAACTGATCGGCGTCGAGTGAACGGATCATCGCCTTGATCGAGCCCACTGCCGCCGGTGTGATCGAAAGCTGTTCAATACCAAGGCCAATCAGAGCCATGGCTTCGATGGGCCTGCCGCCCATTTCCCCGCAAATGGTTGTCGGAACGCCTGCTGCTGACGTTGCACGGACAATCCGGCGAATAAAGCGCAGGATCGCCGGGCTGAGCCAGTCATAGCGATCAGCAAGGCGCAGATCGGCACGGTCAGCGGCGAACAGGAACTGGGTCAGGTCATTCGTGCCGATCGAGATGAAATCGAGCCGCGGCAAAAGCTGGTCGAGCACCTCGGCAAGCGCAGGCACTTCGAGCATGCAGCCATAGCGGATATCATGCGGCATCATGTGATGGCGGTCTTCCAGCCAGACGCGCTGCGCTTCGAACAGCGCCCGGGCCTCATCAAACTCCCAGGGTTCAGACACCATCGGGAACATCACATTCAAAGTCTTGCCGGCCGCCGCTTCGATCAGCGCGCGGGCCTGAACCTTCATCAGGCCTTCACGGTCAAGCGACAGACGCAGGGCGCGCCAGCCCATTGCCGGATTTTCTTCCTTGCTCGTCTCGGTCCGCAGATAGGGCACGGCCTTGTCGCCGCCGATATCGAGCGTGCGGAAGATAACCGGTTTGTCGCCCGACGCATCGAGCACATCCTTATAGAGCTTCTGCTGCGCATCGCGGCGGGGCAGGGTGGCCGATACGAGGAACTGGAATTCGGTGCGGAACAGGCCAATGCCATCCGCGCCGGCCAGATTGATCGCGGCAACATCCTCACGCAGGCCCGCATTGATCATCACGTTGAGCCGCTTGCCGCATAGCGTTGTGGGTGTCGTGTCACGCAGCGCATCAAATTCGGCGCGCTTGGCCTTCATCAGTGCCTGTTTGGCTTCAAAGCCTTCGATCATGGACGCCGAAGGCCGGACAAATACCGAACCTTCTTCGACATCCAGAAGAAGCGCGTCATTCTCATGGATCAGCCGGCGGACATTGGCGACGCGGCCAAGCACGGGAACGCCCATTGCGCGCGCCACGATGGTAACGTGCGCGGTCAGAGACCCTTCTTCGAGCACCACGCCCTTCAGCCGACGCCGATCATATTCGAGCAGCTCTGCCGGCCCCAGATTGCGGGCGATCAGGATGGAATCGCCGCGCAGGCCCAGTTGCGCCGCCGTGCCCAATTGGCCAGATACGATACGGATCAGCCGGTTCGCCAGATCTTCCAGATCATGCATCCGCTCGGCGAGCAGGGGATCGTCAATCTCATGCATCCGCGCCCGGGTGCGCTGCTGGACGCGCTCGATCGCCGCTTCCGCTGTCAGCCCGGAATCGATCGCGGAGTTGATCCGGCGGCTCCAGCCTTCGTCATAGGCGAACATCTTATATGTCTCGAGCACATCCTTATGCTCTCCGCCCGCGCCGAATTCGGCCTGTTTGGCGAGCGTGTCGATCTGTTCGCGCATCTTGCCGAAAGCCGCATAAACGCGGGCGCGTTCGGCCTCGGTATCGTCGGCAACCGTATGCTCGATATTGACGCGTGGCTGGTGAAACACGGCAAAGCCCGATGCCATGCCGACGACCAGCTTCTGCCCTGTCAGGCGCATCGCCTCGGTCTGGCGGGCGATTTCCTCATCGGTGGCGCTGTCATCGATCAGCTCGGCATTGGCGATCAGTTCGGCCAGCACCATGGCCACGGTCTGCAGCGCCTCGATCTCGACATCGCCATAGGAACGCGGATCGGCATGCTGGACGGAAAGCACGCCCACCGTGCGTTCGCGGTGGATGATCGGGATGCCGGCAAAGCTGTGATAGGTATCCTCACCGGTTTCGGGCTTGTACGCGAAATCGGGATGCGATGTCGCTTCGTCGAGATTGAGAATGCGACCTGTTTTCGCGATAACCCCGACCAGCCCCTCGCCCAATGCCAGCTTGGTGACATGCACGGCATCCTGGTTCAGGCCGAGCGTCGCATATAGCTCCAGCACGCCTTCGCGCAGCAGGTAGATCGAGCAGACTTCGCTCGAAAGTGCCTCGCCGATAATCTCGACAACACGGTTCAGTTTAGCTTGCGCATGGTTGCGCGTGGCCATCACTTCGTGAAGTCCGGTCAATATCTCACGGGAGGCCATTGTCGCTTCGGAAAAACTCATGCGGGAGCGATTAGCAGAGGTGTGCGGTTTGCGCCAATGCGGAAACGGTAAGCGGCGCAAAAGACGGGTTTGGGCGGGCAAGTTGACACTGGTTGACACAGGCCGGGGGGGAGCGGGCGGTTTTCGTCCAAAGTTTACAAAGTGGGCGCATATCGCCCGGCTCGGAAAAAGCGAGAGCCATCCAGCGGCGGCAAGGGATTGGGATCGACAGGGTCAAAGAGCCGGCGGCTGGACCGCTGGCACCATTTTAGCATGCGCAGGCGCCTGTAGGACAGGAAATAGGCGCGATCGCGCAAATCCGGCATTCGGGATCTGACCCGGAGCTCAGGCTGGCAGGGGTATGTGGCAGGGGATATGTGGCGGGGGATTTAGGGCATTCGTCTGGCTTATGAAGGCGGCTGAGGATAGGGGGATGCAACCCCGCCGCTTCTCGAAAGGACAATCCCGATGTTCAAACACGCCGCCGCCCTCACGGCCCTGAGCCTTGCCGCCGCGCCGCTCGCCGCCCAATCCGATGCCTTCCACTCCGGCCCGGTCTTTACCGAGTTTGGCAATGTGGCGAGCGTGGAGACGACGATGGAGATGCCGTCCGATGCCTCTTTCGCCGTGGCTTTCGATACATCGACCGCCGCCGATCCGGGCGAGATCAACCGCACGCTGAACAGCGCGGCGCGCTTCATCAACATGCATGTCGAGGCGGGCGTGCCGGTGGAAAATATCCGCGTGGCCATCGTCGTCCATGGCAGCGCCGGGTTCGATCTCACCAATGCGGAAAGCTATGGCGGCCATTATGACGGCGCGGAAAATGCCAATGCAGCGGCCATCGCGGCGCTGATCGCGAACAATGTCCACATCATCCTGTGCGGCCAGTCTGCCGCTTATTATGAGATCGGCGTGGAGGATTTGCTGCCGGGCGTGGATATGGCGCTATCCGCGATGACGGCGCATGCGCTGCTCCAGCAGGACGGGTTTACGCTGAACCCGTTTTAGGCGGGGTGTTTTACCCTTCGACAGGTTCAGGGTGAGCGCGGCGGGTTAGTGAGGCGATCAGAGATTTCTGTTATCGGCGAGTTAGGCCGCTCATCCGCTTAAATTGTGGCTGCGGATCCCCCAGGGCCGCGCTCACCCTGAGCCTGTCGAAGGGTCTGGCCCCTCACGCCGTGCTTCGTGATTGCGTGACAGCCCCGGCAGCGCTTTGAAATCGCCGCGCATCAGAGCTTCTTTCTTGGCGCGCGACCAGCCTTTCAGACGTTGCTCCAATTCAAACGCTGCCTCCCGGCTCTGACAATCGGTTGCCCAGCGCAGTTCGAGCGGCCTGCGTTTGGCGGTAAAGGCGCTGGCGGTTCCATCGCTATGCTGCCCCATCCGGACATCAAGATTGTCGGTATGGCCGGTATAATAGCGGCCATCGGCACATTGAAGGATATAGACGTAGAAGGGCATCCACTGAAATGTGGCGCAATGCTGACCCTTCGACAAGCTCAGGGTGAGCGCGGAGGGATTGGGACGTATAATTTTGGATTGGCTGCGCTGAGAATCTGGCTGGTTAGGAGTGCATAAGCTCGCGCTCACCCTGAGCCTGTCGATGGGTGGGAGAGGTAGAGATCGTCGAGTAGATTAGGCGGAGCTCAGCCCGTATCGGTCTACAAACAGAATGACGGACTAAAAATTGCGCAGAATAACTACGATGCCGACAATCGCGCTGAATGCATACGCGTTCATGGGTTATAGTCCCAATATCTAACCCCGGTTCTTCTCCAGCGCCTTCACCGCTTCGTCCATTAGCGTTGTGATGATATCGGCGACCGGCTCCTCAGCCTTCACCATGCCAACGCTCTGCCCGGCCATGAGTGAGCCATTCTCCACATCGCCATCGATGACTGCGCGGCGCAGGGCGCCGGCCCAGAAATGTTCGATCTGGAGCTGGGCCTCGCCCATTTCGATCTCGCCTGCATCGAGCAGTTTGGCGACTTCGATCTGTTTGGCGGCGAATTCCTGCGTGCCTTTATTTTTGAGCGCGCGGACCGGGATGACGGGGAGGCGGTCGTCGATCTGGGTGGAGACGATGGCATCGCGGGCAGGGGCGCGGATAAAGGCCTTTTTGAAATTCTCATGCGCGATACATTCGGTCGCGCAGACGAACCGCGTGCCGAGCTGAACGCCAACCGCGCCGACTTCCAGCCAGGCCGCAATCGCGTGACCACGGCCGATGCCGCCCGCGATAAAGATGGGTAGCTCGTCGCGCAGATCGGGAAGGATTTCCTGTGCGAGAACGCTGGTGCTCACCGGCCCGATATGGCCGCCCGCTTCCATGCCTTCGATCACCAGCGCATCCACGCCGCTGCGATGCAGCTTTTTGGCGAGCGCGAAGGCGGGTGCGAAACAGATGAGCTTTGCGCCGAATTCCTTGATCTTCGGGATCGCCCAGCCGGGGGGGAGGCCGCCCGCGAGCACGACATGGCTGACTTTATGTTTAGCGCAGACCTCGATCAGCTCCTCCAGCTGCGGATGCATGGTGATCAGGTTGACGCCGAAAGGCTTGTCGGTGCGCTTCGCTGTCTCGGCGATTTCCTCGTCCAGCATATGCGGCTCCATCGCGCCGCAGGCGATAACGCCGAAGCCGCCAGCATTGGAGATGGCCGAAACGAGATTGCGCTCCGAGATCCAGCTCATCGCGCCGCCGAGAATGGCATATTCCGTGCCCAGAAACTCGCGGCCGCGCTGCATCATGCGCTTGATGTCATTTTCGGTGGTCATAATATGTCTCCGTCACCCTGAACTTGTTTCAGGGTCCACAGTGCAGCACAGTCATGTTCAGTCGGTGCGCGATATCCCCAGTCGCGTGGTGGATGCTGAAACGAGTTCAGCATGACGATGATAAAATCACTCACGCCGCATCATCCTCCGCGTCCAGCCCATAGGCTGTATGAAGCACGCGCACGGCCAGCTCGGTATAATCTTCCTCGATCAGCACGCTGACTTTGATCTCGCTGGTGGTGATCGCCATGATGTTGATGCCGCGATCAGCCAGTGTCTGGAACATCGTCGCGGCAACGCCTGCATGGCTGCGCATGCCCACCCCGACGACCGACACCTTGCAGACATTGGTGTCGTGCGAAATTTCGCGATAGCCGATTTCGTCCTTCGCCTTTGCCAGCACATCGAGCGATTTGGCGAGATCGTCTGACGGGACGGTGAAGGTAACGTCCGTATTGCCGGTTTCGCGCGCAAAGTTCTGCACGATCATATCGACATTGACATTTGCCTCGGCGAGCGGCGTGAAGATCGCGGCCACGGAGCCGGGTTTGTCGGCCACCGAAGTCAGCGTGACCTTGGCCTCATTCTTGGCATAGGCGATGCCCGTTATCAGCTGTTCTTCCATTTCGCTGTCCTCAAAATCCTGTTCATCGACAATCATCGTGCCGGGCTTGTCTTCAAAGGATGACAAGACCTGCAAGGGTACCTGGTGCTTCATTGCCAGCCCGACCGAGCGGGTCTGGAGCACTTTTGCACCAACGCTCGCCAGTTCCAGCATTTCCTCATAGGTGACCTTGGCAAGCTTGCGCGCGCGCGGCACGATGCGCGGATCGGTCGTGTAGACGCCGTCGACATCGGTATAGATGTCGCAGCGATCGGCTTTCAGCGCAGCGGCAATCGCCACGGCTGATGTGTCCGATCCGCCGCGGCCCAGCGTGGCCACGCGGCCTTCCTCGGTCATACCCTGAAATCCGGGAATGACAGCGACTTGCCCGCCTTCTATGGCACCGCCCAATATGTCTGCGTCGATCCCGGCTATGCGGGCCGAGGCATGGGCTTCGGATGTGCGGATCGGCAGTTGCCAGCCCATCCAGCTGCGTGCCTTCACGCCCATGGATTGCAGCATGATCGCGAGCAGCCCGGAGGACACCTGTTCGCCGGACGCCACGACCACGTCATATTCGCGCGGATCATAGAGCGAAGAGGCTTCGCGGCAGAACTGGACAAGCCGGTCCGTTTCGCCGGCCATGGCGGAAACGATCACGGCAACATCATTGCCCTGGTCGACTTCGCCTTTCACGCGCTCGGCCACGGCGCGGATACGATCTATCCCGCCCATGGACGTGCCGCCGAATTTCATCACAATGCGGGCCATTGATCTGTAGCAAACCCCCGAAAAAATGCGCTTTGCCCCATGGAACGGAGCGGGCGATCCTGTTAGGCAGGAGCGGTTATGAACGCAAGTGCAGCAACGCCCCCAGCCGTAACGGATTCTCCGGCCCATTCGGTCGATCCGAAGGAAGCCGAACATTTCGGCAAGCTCGCCGCTGAATGGTGGGACCCGAAGGGCTCGTCCGCGATGCTCCACCGGCTCAATCCGCCGCGCCTCGGTTATATCCGCGAAGCCATCAACCAGCATTGGGATCTGGACGCGGCGGACCGGCATCCGCTCGCCGGAAAAAGCGCGGCGGATATAGGGTGCGGAGCGGGGCTACTCGCTGAACCGCTGGCCCGGCTGGGCGCTGCGGTGACGGGCATCGATGCGGCGGAAGAGAATATCGCTGCGGCGCGCGCGCATGCACAGCAATCCGGCCTCGCTATCGAGTATCGCGCAGGCGGGGTTGAGGCGGCGGAAGGAAGCTTTGATCTCGTCACCTGCATGGAAGTGGTCGAGCATGTGACCGATCCTGCGGAATTTGTGCGCGGACTGGCCGGTGCGCTGAAGCCCGATGGCCTGCTCATCATGTCGACGCCCAACCGGACCGGCATGTCAAAGCTCGCGATGATTACGGTAGGAGAGGGCGCTGGCCTGATCCCCAAGGGCACGCATGACTGGGACAAATTCCTGACGCCGGCAGAACTGACCGGATTGCTTGAAAGTGCCGGGCTGACCGTAACCGATATTTCAGGCCTGAGCTTCTCACCCGCGCGCGGGTTTGAGATTTCAGAACGAACGGCGCTCAACTATCTGCTGACGGCGGTGCGGACACCCGCCTAGAAATCGACCTTGTCATAATGCGCGGGCGGCGAGATCACTTCCATCCGTTCATTGAGGAGAGGCCGGAAGCTGGGGCGTGATTTGAGGCCCGCATACCAGGCTTTGGCCTGACTATGGCTCGACCAGTTGAAGCCGCCCAGATAATCGGCCACCGAGATCTGCGCCGCGGCTGCCAGATCGGCAAGGCTCAGCGTTGGGCCGCCGATCCAGCGGCGATGATCGAGCAGATAGTCGATATAGTCGAGATGGGAATCCGCCGCCTTCATGGCTTCGCGCAGCGCGGTCCCATCGGGCGCTTCGCGGTGGACGAGCCGCTTGAACATGCGTTCGTGCATGAGCGGCGCGACGACATCCATATAGAAATTCTCGTCGAACCAGGCGACCAGCCGGCGGATCTCGGCACGGGCCGGGGCCGGGCCGGTGATCATGCCCGCCGTGTCCACCGTTTCTTCGAAATATTCGCAGATGGCGCGGCTGTCGATCAGCGTGCCGCCCTTGTCCTTGTCCACCATGACAGGGGTCTTGCCGGCAGGATTGATGTCGAGAAATTCATCGCGCCGTTCCCATGGCGATTCCCGCACCAGATCATAGCCGATACCCTTCTCCCCAAGCAGCAGGCGGACCTTGCGGCTGAACGGACATAACGGAAATTGGATGAGTTCCCACATAGGCGCGGTTGTAGCGCAGTGGCCGTAACCGTCCAGCGGTTATTCGGCCAGCTTCGCCCGGTCCGGTCTATTCGGGCAGTGAGCGGCTGAGGCTTTCGGCCCAGCTTTCGAGCGCGGGAAGCATCGTTTCGACCTCGCTCAGCATCGTGCCGACCAGCGCGGTTGCCATGCGTGCCTTGCCGCGCAATTCTTCTTCAGCGGCGGGGTTATCGCGAACCATCACGTCGCGCAGCGTATCGCCTTCGCGAACATCGCCCGAGATTTCGAC
>CAJQMX010000173.1 GCA_905479515.1 uncultured Parasphingopyxis sp. | reverse complement strand
ATCGCGCAGCCTTTTGCCATCTGCTGGCGATAAAGCTGCCCAGTCGATCGCTGCAATGCGCGCGGACTGGCGAAGAGGCAGGTCATCAAGACTCACGAGAATCATCCATCCATCCAATGTGGTTATCTGCGAGTGATTATCAATATCGGAAAGGAAAAGCTAGCGCTCTGTGATGCGCCAGAGTGCTAGCGACCGGGATAGCGCAATCGCCCCACAAAGCGGGAAACGCTGAAACGGCGATCAGGATCACCGCGCAGCTTTTTCTTGAATGTCTCGAACTGCGCAACATTACCGAGCCGGCGATCAAGAAAGGCTATTGTCTCGGCTTCGCCTTCGCTCTCGTCATCCAGCCAGGCCATGATTGTCGACCCGTAGACGCCTGAGAGGATGGTCCGCTTGCTATAATGGTTGAAGTCGGTCGCTGTATCGCCTGCCAGTTTCCACATCGCATCGGCCGAACGCCACGCAAGCTTGCCGCCCAGCGGAATGTTTTTTGGCGTGGCCAGTATCGCCACAGCGCGGCGCAGCGCTTCCTTGTTGGGGCGTACGAGCTCAATCCGCTTTAGAATAGCGCTGCGGATCCGCTTGTGAACCGGCATCGCGGCGATTTCTTCTGGAGAGAATGATGCTGTCATTTCCGCGTCGATATACGCGAACCAGGCATCGATCATGTCCGCTGCGCCCTTCGAAAAGGCGAGGCTCGCCGCCCCGGTATCGATACCCGCTTCAATTGCGGCTCGATGCACCGCCTCTTCGGTCCAACCATCAAAAGCGGCATGCCCGGCAATGATCGGCGCAAGGTGCGCGCGAATCTCGTCAAGTGTCGGGTCGGCGGGAAGAGGCTGGGCCATGGCCCTGTATATACGGCATCCGCAAATAAGGCCAAGACCTGTGCACGCGCTTAGTGACAGATTCCCGTGCCTTTGGTATCGCTCCTCCCCAATGGGCTCTTGGCTGGGGCCTTGAAAACAAGAGGGGAAGCAAAATGGCTAAGTTTTTCGGAAATTTGAATATGGTGCTGATCGCCGGCGTGGTGGTGTTGCTGGTCATAGCATTCGGCATGCACGGCGGCGCGATGGAGAACGGTGCACACTATACGAACGGAATTATGCGCTTTCTCCATGTTCTTTGCGGGATCATGTGGATCGGGCTGCTTTACTATTTCAATTTCGTGCAAGTTCCCGCGATGCCCGGCATTCCGGCCGAACATAAGCCAGCTGTAACCGGCCATATCGCGCCTAAGGCACTGTTCTGGTTCCGCTGGGGCGCTGCCTTCACCGTGTTGACCGGCCTCATCGTCGCGCATCTCAATGGCTATCTCGTCGAAGCATTGACCTTGCAGTCCGGTGTGCAGATCATCGGGATCGGCATGTGGATGGCGCTGGTCATGGCGTTCAATGTCTGGTTTATCATCTGGCCCGCGCAGAAGAAGATCCTCGGCATTGTCCAAGCCGATGACGCAGCCAAGGCCGCCGCCGCTCCGCGCGCGTTGATTGCCTCACGTCTGAACACCTTGCTCTCCATCCCCATGCTCTACTGCATGATCACGCAAGGCTGGCTTGGCAGCTAACTGATTAGCTCGGGCGGCGGTTTCCGTCGCCGCCCGGCTTTTCCGGCCCGCAATCGAGCCGCCCTTTAGACCCGGTTAGAAATGCTTGCGCGGTGGCAGCGCATTTGCCTCTGGCCGAATGATGCCCGCACCCTATGTTCGGTCCTGACAATATTTTCAGGGACATTCGACACATGCCATCACTTTTTGATCCGATCACTCTCGGCGCCATAGAGGCCCCCAACCGCATTCTTATGGCCCCGCTGACGCGGACACGCTCGACTGCGGCGCATGTCCCGACGCCGATCATGGGAGATTATTATGCGCAGCGCGCAAGCGCCGGGCTGATCATCTCGGAAGCGACCGGGATCAGCCAGGAAGGTCTCGGCACGCCATTTGCGCCGGGGATCTGGTCCGACGAACAGACAGAAGCCTGGAAGCCGATTGTTGAACAGGTGCATCAGGGGGGCGGACGGATCATCTGCCAGCTCTGGCATATGGGCCGGATCGTCCATCCCGATTTCCTGAACGGCGAGAAGCCGGTATCGTCATCCGCGACCACCGCACCCGGCCAAGTCCGGACCTACCAGGGCAAGAAATCCTATGAAGAGGCGCGGCCGCTGGAGCTCAGCGAGATTCCGCGGCTGCTTGGCGATTATGAAAAAGCGGCGGAGAATGCGAAGCGCGCAGGGTTTGACGGTGTCCAGCTTCACTCGGCCAATGGCTATCTGATGGACCAGTTTATCCGGTCCAATTCCAACTTCCGCGATGATGATTATGGTGGACCGATCGAAAACCGTATCCGCATTGTCGGCGAAGTTACCCAGCGGCTGATAGATGTGTGGGGCAATGATCGCGTGTCGGTCCGCATGTCCCCCAATGGTGACAGCCAGGGCGCGGATGACGCTACGCCGATCGAGACCTTCACCGCCGCAGCGAAAATGCTCGGCGATATCGGCATTGCCTTTCTTGAGCTGCGCGAACCGCCGGTCGATGGAACCTATGGGAGTACCGATATTCCTCCGGTCAGCCCGCATATCCGCAAAGTCTTTTCCGCGCCGCTGGTCCTCAACAGCGATTATGACAAGGCGAAAGGCGAAGCCGCTCTCGCCGAGGGCAAATGCGATGCCATAGCCTATGGACGGCCGTTCATCTGCAACCCGGATTTGCCGAAACGTTTCCGCGATGATCTTCCGCTCAACGGCATAGCTGAAGGCAAGGGTCCATGGGATTTTGCACCCACATGGTATCAACCGGTGCCTGAGGGTTACACCGACTATCCCTTTGCGGAAGAAACAGTAGCGGCGGAGTAGCTTTCACGGCCTGAATATCAGGCGAGCGTTTATTCGCCAGCGAAGCGCTGTCCGAGATCGAACATTGCGATGGCGGCTTTGGCCGCTTCGCCGCCCTTGTCCTTTTGATCCGGACGGGCGCGGACCTCTGCCTGCGCGCTGTTTTCAACCGTAAGAATCCCGTTGCCAATGGCGACGCCGTCCATGGTCAATGCCATCAAGCCCCGCGCGCTTTCGCCGGCGACAATCTCGAAATGATAGGTTTCGCCACGGATCACGACACCAATGGCGACAAAGCCGTCATAGCGCCCGCTTTCTGCTGCCATCGCAACAGCGCCCGGTATCTCAAGCGCGCCCGGAACCGTCAGCACCTCATGACTATGCCCGGCCGCCTCAAGCGCAGCCTTTGCGCCCTCGATTAACCAGTCATTATACTGGTCGTAGAACCGCGCCTCGACGATCAGGAAATTGGCCATCAGTCCTGCTCCTCAACATCAATCGCACGCTCGCCGACAATGGAAAGCCCATAGGCATCCAGTCCGACAAGGCTGTGATGCGTGTTTGTGAGCAGGGTCATGGTCTGCACACCAAGCTCGGTCAGGATTTGCGCGCCTACGCCATAGTCGCGTATCTCTTCCATATCTGGCACCTCCTGCCCGCTTTTGACCTGAAGCGCCTTGGTGAAGGCGCCCTGCATCGTCCGGTTGATCACAACCACGATGCCCGCGCCTTCTTCGCCGATAATCTCCATCGAACGCGACAGAATCTGGCCGCGCACGCCTTCTTCGCCAAACACATCGGTAAAGGCGGACAGGGCATGCATGCGGACCAGAGTCGGCTTGTCCGGATCTACCCTGCCTTTGACGAGCGCAACCTGTTCGGTTCCGGTCGCTTTGTTGAAGAAGGTCATCGCAGTCCAGTCACCACCCCAGCGGCTGGTGAACGGAGCTTCCGCCTTTTTCTCGACCAGATGATCATGTCGGCGGCGATAGGCGATCAGATCGCGGATCGTGCCGATTTTCAGATTGTGGAGCTGGGCAAAGGCCAGCAGATCGCCCATCCGCGCCATCGTCCCGTCATCATTCATGATCTCGCAAATCACGCCGGATGGATTAAGGCCTGCCAGCCGCGATATGTCGACCGCCGCTTCGGTATGTCCCGCACGCACCAAAACCCCTCCGGGGCGCGCAACCAGCGGAAAGACGTGGCCGGGCGTGACGATCTCGTCCTTGCCCTTCGAGGCATCGATCGCAACGGAGACCGTCCGCGCACGATCTGCGGCGGAAATCCCGGTTGTCACGCCGTCACGCGCTTCGATGGAAACGGTGAAGGCAGTTTCATGCCGGGTGCCATTGTGGCGGCTCATCAGATCCAGTCCCAGCTCTTCGGTCCGGTCTTTCGTCATCGCCAGACAAATGAGGCCGCGACCATATTTGGCCATGAAATTGATCGCGTCGGGCGTTGCCATCTGAGCGGGGATGACAAGATCGCCTTCATTCTCGCGATCCTCATCATCGACGAGAATGAACATCCGCCCGTTGCGCGCCGCCTCGATAATCTCTTCGGGACTGGCCAGCGCCTTGCCGCCGCCGGTTATCAGATAGCGTTCGAGCTTGAGCAGCGTTTCGGCCGTCGGATTCCAGTCATCTTCGTCAAGCTTGCGCAATGAATTGGGATGGAGACCGGCGGCTTTGGCGAGGCCCGCCTTGCTGGCTTCTCCGGAAGCGACAAGGCTGCGAATGTTTTTGATCAAAGGTGTAGACATGGAAGTTAATTATCACATCAAAATGTGATGTCTAGTGTCCATCCACACTGTAGTGTTAGTTTTTGGTCATTCTCGCCAGATAGCGTGCCAAAATATCGATTTCGATGTTTATCGGCTGGCCAGCCGCAACCGCATCAAACGTCGTGACTTCTGCCGTATGCGGAATAAGATTGATCGTAAAGCGACAGCCGTCATCACTGTCGCTCACCGAATTGACCGTCAGCGAAACGCCATTGAGCGTGATGGAGCCCTTGGCCGCGATAAGACGCGCCAGCTCGTCCGGCGCGCCGATCGTCAATTCCAGCGAATCGCCAACAGGTTCAGCCGTGATGATTTCGCCAACCCCATCGACATGGCCGGTCACGATATGGCCGCCCATTTCCTCACCCAGTTTGAGCGAGCGCTCCAGATTCAGCCTGGCCCCGGAATTCCATAAGCCCTTCGCCGTGCGAGACACAGTCTCGGCGGAAAGATCGACGGCGAACCAGTCAGCGCCCTTGTCGACGACCGTCAGGCAAACGCCCGAACAGGCTATCGATGCGCCAAGGTCCACTGATGACATATCATAGCCGCACTGTATCCGCAGACGCAGATCGCCGCGTTGTTCGGCTTCGGCTATCGTGCCGATATCGGTGATGATTCCGGTAAACATCAGGCGCGCTCGTAAACCTCCATCCGGTCCTTGCCAAGCATGCGTGTTTCGATCAGCCGCCAATGGCCATGAGCATCATCCAGTTTCGCAAGGCCAATATCGCCAAGCGCACTCAGGCCAGAGCCGATCAGGATTGGCGCGCGATAGAGTATAAGCCGGTCGACAAGATCCGCCTTCACAAAGGCAGCCGCCGCGCCAGCACCGCCTTCCACCAGCAGATGATCGACATGATCGAGATCGGCAATCGCCGCCGGGCTGGATAGATGTTGCCAGGCAGGACTGTCAGCATGGAGCTGCAGCTTGGCGAAATTTCTGTGATCGCTGGTCAATACCGCGCGGCCCGGGGTGCGTTCGCCCAATCCATCCAACCGGACATTCAAGGTCGGCGCATCGCTTCTCGCCGTTCCCCGACCAACCACCACCATGTCCACGAGCGCGCGTTCGAGATGCGCATGCGCCCGCGCTTCGGGGCCCGTGATCCACTGGCTGGACCCGTCCGGGAGCGCGACCTGTCCGTCCAGCGATGTTGCAAGTTTCAGCGTGACGTGAGGCCGCCCATTTTCCTGGTGCATGAAGAATCCAGCCATGGCCCGCTTCGCCTCAATGGCAAGCACGCCTTCGACAACTTCGAGACCCGCCGCCCGTAACCGCTTGATTCCCATGCCATTTGTGCGCGGATCGGGATCCTCTGCGCCGATAATAATCCTGCGCGGCGCGGCGGCGATCAGAAGGTCGACACAGGCCGGGCCGCGCGCGCTCTTGTGTGCGCAAGGCTCAAGCGTTGTGTAAATATCCGCGCCTTTTGCATCGACGCCATCAAGTGCCATCGCTTCGGCATGCGGGCGGCCGCCAGGCTGGGTCCAGCCACGCGAAACGATCCGGCCATCGCGAACGACGATGCAGCCGACATTGGGATTGGGGGCGGTTCGGCCACGGCCACGCCAGGAAAGCGCAAGCGCCATGCCCATGAACCGCGTGTCAAAGGCCGTCAGTTGTCTGCTCCGTCGCATCGCCATCTTGCGGGCGGGCAAGTGTCCTGCGATTCTCTTCGGTGATCCGGTCTGCCTCGGCAGCAGCCTCACGATCATAATCGACGCCGGAGGCATCGGCGAGTTCCTGGAATCGCTGACGTGACAGCGCCCGCCGCTCATTCTCAGCAAGGGCGAGAACACGCTGGCGTTCGATGATTTCCTCATCGGTGCGGTCGGCAGGCCAGCTTTCGACATAGGTTATGGTCGGCTCAGTCGGCTCGATGCCAGACGCGGTGTCGGCTGCAAACACGCCGATCACCACAGTTGGAATTGCAATAGCCATGACCAGCGCGACCCAGCTGTGCCGTTCGCGGCGCGTGAAGAAAGACACGATGTCGTTCACGATCACGCGGGGCTTGGGGGGTATCATTACCATGCCCCCCAAATAGTCCATCGTCCCGCCCGGCGCCAGAGGGCCGGTGGATTCACCGCTCAGGTGATCCGGAATTCCACCACATGCTGCTGCCAGCTATCAACGGCAACGCCATCACGCGTAGCCGGTTCAAACCGCCAGCGGCTTAGCGCCTGGCGTTGCGTAGCCTCGCAAAAAGCCGGATGAGTCGCGCGGACGGGCTCGGCCGCGATGACCCGGCCATTGGCGGCAATATGCACGCGAATCGTACAACTCCCCTCAAGCTCTCGGCGCAATAGCCCGTTGGGATAGCGCGGTTGCAGCGCCCCGCGATGCGATGGATGGATGCGTGCGGCGACCATCACGGGCTCCGGCGTAGCTACCTCAATTGGTTGAAACGGCGGAAGTGGCGGGCTTGGCGGCGTGAACGGCAAATTGACCGAAACCAAGCGATCGGGCGAAGTGGGTTCGGGAGTCAGGTTCACGACAGGCGGGGTCGGAAGTGGGGTTTCAGCCTCCAGTTGCTGCGGAAGCGGCGCCGGGTCTGGCTCCTGCATTATGTTGATCACCTCGGGCGGCTCACCCTGACCGACAATCGTAATCACACCTGATTTCATCAGAAACGCAACAGCAATCGCCGCTCCATGCAGTGCGATAACGATCGCAAGCCCCGAACCGCTGTGCCGTGACTGGCCCAGAAAGCTGGTTTGTTTTGCTGTATGTCCAACCATTACCTCTCTCCTCGTTCATTGTTGGAAAGGTAATGTTACACTATATCATTAAAATAATCCAGAACGGCATTGCTGGGCACTTCACCGGCGGATTTGTGATCGAGTCACGAAGTAGAAAGCCGCGCATTATTTTTTGCGCAGACGCATCAATCCCTCTTGAGCTGCACTGGCGACAAGTCGCCCGTCCTGCGTGAATATCTGGCCACGGTTGAAGCCGCGCGCATGGCCCGTCCAAGGCGAATCCGTTGCATAGAGCAGCCATTCGTCGGCGCAAAAATCCTCATGCATCCACAAAGAATGGTCGAGACTGGCCATTTGTAGTGGATCGAGCATCCAGCTGATACCGTGCTTTAGCGTGCTGGTACCGAGCAGGCTCATATCCGATGCATAGGCGAGAATCGCCTGGTGCATGCGCTTGTCATCTCCAATGGGGGCAACAGCGCGAAACCATGTATAGCTATATGGTTCTGAAGGTTCTGGTTTTGTGGGATTGCGGCGCTCAACCGGCCTGAGCTCAATTGAGCGCTGGCGCAGCATCCGCTTGCGAAACGGCTCGGGGATCAGGTCGATATTCTCCCGCCAATACTCCGTTTCACTTTGCAGCGTTTCAGGGCCCGGCACGTCCGGCATGGCAAACTGGTGGGCGAGACCCTCTTCAGGGCGCTGATAATTCGCCGCCATATTCAGAATCGGCTTGCCGCGTTGCAAGGCGATAATCCGCCGGGTCGAGAAACTGCGCCCGTCGCGATCGCGCTCGATCCGATAGATGATCGGGTAATCCTCATTGCCCGGCCGCATGAAATAGGCATGAAGCGAATGCGCGACCAGCGCGTCGTCGACAGACTGATTCGCCGCGACCAGCGCCTGCGCTATCACCTGCCCGCCAAACACCCGGCCAACGCCGCCCGGCAGCCGCGGTCCACGATAGAGATCGGTATCCAGCTCCTCGACCGTCAGCAAATCACACAATTTCGCGACCAGCTCTTCCGGCGTTTTCAGGCTATCAGCCATCGCATCTTTGTCATTTTCCAATATGCGTCCTTCAATTCGTACAGGTCAGTCCGCGCAATAAGCGTCGCGCCCGCCTTCGTTCAGTGACTCGCGCAATTCAAGCCCTGGCACCAAACTTCTCTATGCTTGCAGGTCGGCATAGACTGCGCCAAGCACGCCATCCCGAAAAGGCATAGCCTCGCTCGGCAGGTTCTGGATATAGCCCGAGGCGCGCAGATTGTTAGCGCGGTCCACCCAGGCGACGGTGCCAGCCGCGCCGCCCCAGCCATAGGTGCCGATGCCTTCGCCCAAAGCACCCGGTTCAATCGTGACCCGGCCACCGGCACCAAAGCCCGATGGATCATACATGCTGCTTTTGTCGACGCCGGGAGGCAAGAGATCGGACATCGCAATCTGCGCAGTTTCGGTTCCCATGATGCACACATCGCCCAAGGCGCCCTCGCCGAGCAGCATGGTCAGGAACCGATCATAGTCGCGCGCGCTCGAAACCAGGCCGGCCCCGCCATAGGGGTAGCGCGGCGGCTGCGCATAAACCGATCCTTCAGCCGGATCGACCAGAACGGGCGCGCCGTCCCGAATTGTATAGCTTGCCGTCATGCGATCGATCTTGTCGGCGGGCACCTCGAAAAAAGTGTCGCGCATATCGAGCGGTGTGAAAATGCGCTGCTGGAGAAACACATCGAACGGCATGCCCGATGCGATCTCGATGATCCGCCCAAGCAGATCGAGCGAAACCGAATAGCTCCATTTCGTTCCCGGGTCGGCAATGATCGGCAGCGTTGCCAGCCGGTCGGCAAATTCTTCAAGGCTGTGCGGGCGGCGTGCAACCACCTCCGGCGCTTCATGCATGATCACGCCGGGCTCCAGTCCCAGTCGCTGATATTCGGCGAGCAACGGCCCCGTCGTGACGATCGTATAGCCGAGGCCCGCCGTATGGGTGAGCAGATGCCGGATGGTGATCGGCCCGCTCGCCGCACGGGTTTCCAGACTGTTTTCGGGATCGACCAGAACCTGAGGCGCGGCAAAGCCGGGCAGGAAATCGGCAATATTCTGATTGAGACTGATCGCGCCATCTTCGATCAGCATCATTGTCGCCATGCCGGTTACCGGCTTGGTCATCGAATAGATGCGCCAGAGCGTATTGGCATCGACCCGATGCTCGCTGCCAAATGCTGCCACACCGTTGGCAAAATATTCGGGTGCTGACTGGCCGCGGCCAACGGCGACCAACGCCCCGGATACCGGATATTCGGCGGCAAACCGGGGAACGAACGCTTCAACCGCAGACCAGGGGGATGCCGCCGACTGGAAAGCCAGAGCGCGGGCACCGGGCATGCTGGCAAGCGCAAGACTCGCCCCGACGCTGCCGAGAAACTGTCGCCGATCCATCCGCAATCCACTCATGCTACCTCTCCTACACTGGTTTTGCTTTGAAACTAGCTTTGATGCCCCATGCGGTTTTGGCAAGCAGGATTGCTTGAGCCGCCATTTTCACTTTTTAACAGCAGCACGACCATCTTTGCGAAGGCCAGCTGCTTGCCACGGCTCTACGAACTATTTAGCTTCATGGCATGATTTCAATTTTCGCAATATTATTGCTGATCCAGCCTGGTTTGGCGGACAACAACTGTTCCAGTCCCTCCGAGCCTCATGTCAGTCGCTGGATAAGCTATGACTATCCAGCAACTGCGGCTCGCAGAGGTTTTGAGGGCATAGTTGGCTTCCAGGTCACGGTGGATACCAATGGTCGCGTGTCGGATTGCGAGGTCACGCGAATAAGTGGCTATCGCATTCTTGATCGCGAAACGTGTAACCGTATTCGCGAGCAGGCCCGTTTCCGTCCGGCTTGCGGAGCGGATGGAGAGCCCGTCGAAGGGATATTCGAAAACCAGGTTAATTGGCGACTTCAATAAGTCAGGCGTCACCGAGGATACCAACCCTTGGCCTGTGAATTCGAGGTCTAATTTCGAGACAATCGCGCCACGGCGCGCTCCTTGCCGATCAGCGGAAGCAGCGCGGCCATTTCGGGCCCGTGATCGCGTCCGGTCAGTGCCTGGCGGAGCGGCAGAAACAGCGCCTTGCCCTTGCGGCCACTTGTTTCCTTGAGCTCAGCGGTAAGGGCTTTCCAAGTGCCGTCCGACCAATCCAGCGTCGCGGCGATCCCGGCAGCCTGATCAAGAAACGCCTCCGTCTCGGCATCAAACGCGGCCGAATCAACCGGCCCTTCAACCACATGCCACCAGTCGCTGGCTTCACTGAGCGTTGTAAGATTGGGACGTATAGCCTCCCAGCCATCCGCGCCCATGCCATCCGGCAGCCGCCCAGCGACCGCATCATAATCGAGCTGATGGAGGATCTTGGCGTTGAGCGTTTGGAGCTCCTCGCTATCGAACCGGGCGGGTGCGCGGCCAAAGCGGGCGAAATCAAAACTCTCGATCAGCGGCGCGGCCTCGGTAAAGGGTTCGACAGGATCGCTCGTTCCGATCCGCGCCAGCAAAGCGACAACCGCCATCGGCTCGATACCATCCTCGCGGAACGTCTCGACGCCGAGCGAGCCCAGACGCTTGGACAATTTGCCTTCGCTGCCGACCAGAAGCGCTTCATGCGCGAAGGCCGGCGGCGGCGCGCCCATAGCCTCGAACATCTGCAATTGCAGCCCCGTATTCGTCACATGATCCTCACCGCGCACGACATGGGTAACGCCCATCTCGGCATCGTCGACGGCGCTCGGCAGCATATAGAGCCAGCTGCCATCCTCGCGCCGGATCACCGGATCGGAGAGCAACGCCGGATCGAAATGCTGCGGCCCGCGGATCAGATCGTCCCATGCAATCGGCGTGTCATGATCAAGCTTGAACCGCCAATGCGGGGTACGGCCCTCGGCCTCGAAATCCGCAACCTGCTGATCGGTGAGGTCGAGCGCCGCGCGGTCATAGACGGGCGGCTTGCCGCGCCCGAGCTGAATCTTGCGCTTGAGCTCAAGCTCCTGCGGCGTTTCGTAACAGGGATAGACGCGGCCAGCCGCCCGCAATTTTGTGAACGCGGCCTCATAATGATCGAAGCGCGCGGACTGGCGCTCTTCGCCGTCTATATCCATGCCGAGCCAGGCCAGATCGGCGCGGATCGCCTCGACATGCTCTTCGCGCGATCTCTCGCTATCGGTATCGTCGAGCCTGAGCAGAAAACGCCCGCCCTCTTTACGCGCCCAGAGCCAGTTATGCAGCGCGGTGCGGATATTGCCGACATGGAGACGGCCAGTCGGAGAGGGGGCGAATCGGGTGATGGTCATAATGATTGGGAGTTGCCTCTGTTCGACAGGGATGGCGCGTTGACACGAAAGGCCATTTTTCTCCCCCGTGACCTTTGCCGACCTGCCCCTGAAAACCAACGATTCTTGCCTTTCGGAGCGGCGGCGACTGTGACCTTTCGGACCGATGCCGGATCTCGGGATTTGCTGTGCTGGGCCATGGCAAAACCCAGCATAGTGCAAAGCGCGTCCTGTAGGACAGCATGACGTGTCTGAACCGATGGCATTGGCAGGCGCATCAAACCGTGCGGAAGGCGTTGGTGATCGGATAGCGGCGATCACGGCCGAAATTGCGAACGCCGATCTTCACGCCGGGCGGTGACTGGCGGCGCTTATATTCAGCGATATAGAGCAACCGCTCAATCCGGGCGACCGTTGCCCGGTCAAAACCGCGCTCAACCAGCGTATCAATATCCACCTCTTCCTCGATCAGCCCCTTCAGCAATGGATCAAGCACATCATAGGGCGGCAGGGAATCGCTGTCTTTCTGGTCCGGACGCAGCTCTGCCGAAGGCGGTTTCGAGATCACGATATCGGGCATGACAGGGCCGTCGGGGCCCATCGCAAGGCTGGGCCGTGTCTGATTGCGGAAACGCGACAGTTCGAACACGGTGGTCTTGTACGCGTCTTTCAACACCGAATAGCCGCCCGCCATATCGCCATAAATGGTCGCATAGCCGACCGCCATTTCGGATTTGTTGCCCGTGGTGAGCAGCATGTGACCAAACTTGTTGGAAAGCGCCATCAAGGTGACGCCGCGAATGCGCGACTGGATATTTTCTTCAGTGATATCGACTTCGGCATCCGCGAAACTGTCAGTCAGCATCGCATCAAACCCTTCCACCGCCGGCATGATCGGGATCGTATCGAGCTTACAGCCAAGAAGCCGCGCGCATTCGGCGGCATCATCCAGGCTTTCCTGACTGGTAAATCGCGATGGCATCATCACGCACCAGACCCGGTCTGCACCCAGCGCATCAACCGCCACGGCAGCGGAAAGCGCGCTATCAATCCCGCCCGACAGACCGAGCACAACGCCGGGAAAGCGGTTGCGGTTCACATAGTCGCGCAGGCCCACCAGCATCGCGTGATAGATATCTGCCGGATGATCATCGAGTGCGTGTTGCGGGCCATCGGTGCAGGCCCAACCATCCGGCTGCTTCTCCCAGATCGTTGTCGCAATCTCTTCTTCCCAGTCAGCGAACTGCCAGGCGATCTCGCCATCCTTGTTGAGGACAAAAGAAGAGCCATCGAAGACGATCTCATCCTGTCCGCCGACCCGGTTCAGATAGGCAAGTGGCAACCCGGTATCGGCAACGCGGCCCCGGGCAAGCGCCAGCCGGATATTGTCCTTTTCCACCTCATAGGGGCTGCCATTGGGAACGATGAAAAGCTCGGCTCCGTTTTCCGCAAGGTGCGCACACACGCCATCGACCCAGATATCCTCGCAGATCGGTATGCCCAGCCTGACGCCGCGAAATTCGATAGGATCAGGCAGCGGCCCGGCCCTGAACAGCCTGAGCTCGTCAAAAGTGCCATAATTGGGCAGGCGATGCTTGCGGGTAATTGCGGCGATTTCCCCGCCATCAAGCAGGACCATCGCATTGTAGAGCGCGCCGTCTTCCTCGATCGCCGTGCCGACCAACATGGCGGGCCCGCCAGAGGCCGTTGCTTCGGCCATCCGCTCCAGCTCTGCCCTGGCGCGTTCGATCAGCGCGGGCTTGAGCACCAGATCCTCGGGCGGATAGCCGATAAGCTGCAATTCGGGGAAAATGATCAGATCGGCATCGGGGCAATCGGCGCGCGCACCAAGCATCGCATCGGCATTGCCGGGCAGATCGCCCATCACCTGATTGAGTTGCGCGAACGCTATCGCCAGCCGGTCTGTCATGCGCGGCTCTTAAGCGGTTGTGGCGCGGGCGGCAATAATGCTTAGCCGAACATAAGCGTTCCGAGCAGGCGCCCCGGCAGCAAAGCGAATACACCTGCGACCACCGACCCGATATACATGCCCTGCATAGCGCGTTGATGAGCGATGACATTGCCGGCCCGGATCGCCCAGATGGCGCGGGGGATGGAGATGAAGACCAGCAGGGAAAAGAGATGGATGAAGGACCAGCTCTCACCCAGCCACAAAACCGACATCGCCGTTGTCACCATGAGCGCAACCCAGATTTTGCCGAGCAGTTTGTGCCGCCTGTCCCCCTTGCGCCGGATCAGGACATAAGCGCCAAGCAATAGCGCGGGGAGGATCGTCGCGAGGTGAATGATCAACGCCAGCGGAAGGCGCTCCAAGGATATGCGCGCACCAGCCTCTGGAGCAGAACCGAAGCCGAAACTCAGCGCCATGAAGGTGAGCGTGACAAGAGTCGTGGCAAGTATCACGATGATGATCATGATGGGGCCATCGCCAGAGCGCCGGACGGTTTGGTTGGGATTGTCATTGGGCATAATCATTCTCTCCAAGCGGGAACATCTGTCGATTATGGCCGAGAGTGTTGCCCCCTCAATCGCGGATGCGTGGCTGGCGGATTTTCTTCGCCAAACCCGCCGAAATGGTCTATTTGCCCATTCACGAAGCGCCAACGGAACAGGATAAACCATGCGGCTGCGTCAATTGGCGATCGAAATTTTCATAATCATGATAATCGGTTGTGCATTCGGTCTGATCGGACCGTTCGGCACCTTTGCAATGCCGCCTGCCATGCGCCTGCTCTACTGGATAGGCTTTATTCTCGTTGGGTATGCGATCTTTCGCCCCGTGCAGGCGGTGGCGCTCTGGATGGCCGAAGAGACACCGGTGCCGACATGGGCCGCCTTGCTGGCCTCTGCCGCGCTGGCATCATTGCCGCTCACTGCGGTGGTGGGCTTCGCGATCAGCGGGATGCGCTATGATGCGCAGCGAATGAACGACATTTTCCCGCTGCTCTATGCGCAGGTGTTCGGCATCGGCCTGGCGATATTTGCGCTGATGTGGCTGCTGCTAGGTGTGCGAAATCCTGATCAGAAGCCGAGCAATGCCGTCGCTCCCCGTCCCGTACCCCTGGATATTGCAGCCGTGCCGCTTCCCGAACGCCCCGACGCCCCCTTTTTCAAACGCCTGCCACCGCAGCTGGGCCACAATCTCGTCTGCCTTGAAATGCAGGACCATTATGTCTGCGCGCACACGCTGTCAGGAAGCGAGATGATCCTGATGCGGTTGCGCGATGCGATTGCCGAGCTCGACGGGGTCGAAGGCATGCAGGTGCATCGCAGCTGGTGGGTCGCGCGCAACCAGGTTCGGGCGATTCGCCGCGAAGGCCGCGCGATCAGGCTGGAGCTTGCCAACGGCCTCCTCGCGCCGGTTTCCCGCAACCGCCAGGAAGCCCTGAAGCGTGAAGGCTGGCTGTGACGCGGGCCATCGTTCGGTCGCAGCGGCGGATCTCCCCAGAAAAGCGCCGCAAACTGGTTTCTTTTTCCGGGGCACGCCCTAAAACAGCGCGCAAAGGGGAAGAGCGTCCATGAAATTGCTGTCGGGTAACTCCAATCTGCCGCTCGCGAGCGCCATCTCCCAATATCTGGAGATTCCGCTGACTGACGCGAATGTTCGGCGCTTTGCAGACGAGGAAATCTTCGTCGAAATTCTCGAAAATGTGCGCGGCGAAGATGTGTTCGTGCTCCAGTCAACCAGCTATCCCGCGAATGACAATCTGATGGAATTGCTGATCATGATCGACGCGGCGCGCCGGTCTTCAGCCCGCCGCATCACCGCCGTGCTGCCCTATTTCGGCTATGCCCGCCAGGACCGCAAGCCCGGCCCCAGGACGCCCATTTCAGCCAAGCTGGTGGCCAATCTGATCACCGAAGCTGGCGCCGATCGGGTGCTGACACTGGACCTGCATGCCGGCCAGATTCAGGGTTTCTTCGATATTCCCACCGACAATCTGTTTGCCGTGCCGGTGATGAGCCGCGATTTGCGGGCCAATTACAATGTTGACAATCTGATGGTGGTTTCGCCCGATGTCGGCGGTGTGGTCCGCGCCCGGGCGCTGGCGCGTCGCGTCAACTCGCCGCTGGCGATCGTCGATAAGCGTCGCGACAAGCCCGGTGAATCCGAAGTCATGAACGTGATCGGCGATGTTTCTGGTAAAGACTGCATCCTGATTGATGACATCATCGATTCAGGTGGAACGCTTTGCAACGCGGCCGAAGCCCTCTTGGCGAACGGCGCGCTCAGCGTAACGGCCTACATCTCACATGGTGTGTTGTCCGGTGGTGCTGTTGCGCGTATCACATCGTCAAAACTGAAGGAACTGGTTATTACCAGTTCAATTGAGGCAACACCTGCCGTTCAGGCCGCACACAACATCCGGGTAATTTCAAT
>CAJQMX010000172.1 GCA_905479515.1 uncultured Parasphingopyxis sp. | reverse complement strand
ACGAAGAAATCAGGATTGCATTGCACGCGATCTGGCAGCGGCGCTGGCTGGCGCTGGCGGTTGCCTGGGGCGTAGCGGTTCTGGGTTGGTTGGTGATCGCTCTGATTCCGAGCAGCTATACCTCGCAAGCCCGCATTTATGTTCAGCAGGAAACCGTGCTCTCCAACCAGGTTGGGGTTACGGACCGTGAGCAGCGCGCCACCATGGAACGCATTCGGCAGACACTCGCTTCAACGAGCAATCTGGAACAGGTTGTAAGACAGACAGATCTCGCCGAGCAGGCGACAACCGATGCGCAGGTTCGCTCGCTCGCCTCGCAATTGCGCCAGAATATCACTGTCGCTGCGCAGCAGGATCCCGATAGCATGGGCCAGCCCAGCAATGTGTTTGAAATCAGCACAAGCTGGAGTGGTCCGGGTCTCGCCCAGCAAATCAACCAAAAGCTCATCGATGTGTTCGTTGAAGAGAATCTGGCCGGTAGCCGCGCAGAAGCCACGCAATCAGTAGAGTTTCTCGATCGCCAGATCGCTGAACGCGAAACGCGTCTCCAGCAGATCGAAGAGCGGCGCGCGAATTTCGAACGGGAATTCAGCGGTTCGCTGCCCGGCGTTGGCACGATTTCCCAGCGCATGGATCAGGCGCGGTCCGAAATGCAGAATATCGAGAATGATCTTGCTGCGGCGCAAAGCTCGGTGAGCATGATGCAGGCGCAACTGGGCAGTACACCGGCAACAACCAGCGTGCCCGGTACCTATGTGCCCGGAGGCGGAAATGCGCGCTTGAATGCGCTGCAGTCCCAACTGGCAGACGCACAGGCCAGAGGCTGGACAGATCAGCATCCTGATGTCGTTGCATTGCGGTCGCAGATCGCCCGCGCGCGCGCCCAGGGCGGCGGCGGGGGTGGGGGACGTCAGGTTGGCGGATCCACATCTGCCAACCCGCTCTACACCTCGCTGCGTTCGATGCTTGCCGATCGGCAGGCGACGGTTGCCGCGCTGACGGCACGGCGCGACCAGCTTCGTGCGGGTCTTGAGCAGATCGAAAACCAGCGCAGAACCAATCCGGGCGCTCTTGCCGAGCAGCAGCAGCTGGATCGGGACTATCTGGCGCTCCAGACGCAATATAACCAGCTCGTCGCTGACCGTGAACGCGTGCGTCTTCGCGGTGAAGTGGTGACGGAAACCGACAGCAACACGTTTCGTGTGATTAATCCGCCAAGCATGCCAAGCGCCCCGGCGGCGCCCAACCGGCCGCTGCTTCTCATCCTGGTGCTAATCGCAGCGATTGCGGCCGGCATCAGTGCGGCCTTCGCGCAGAGCCAGCTCAAAACCACCTATCCCACGGCAAGGCGCCTTGGCAGCGGAACCGGGCTGCCGGTTCTGGGCGCAATCAGCGAGATCGTGAATCCAACACAACAGGACATTCGCCGTCAGAATTTCCGGCGATTTGCTGGTGGGGCAGCCGCCCTGTTTGGCGTGTTCGCGCTGCTGATGGTGGTTGAATTTGTCCAACGCGGCCTGGCGGCCTGAGGGAGCGGTAGTAATGAACCAGCATAGTTCCATCCGATCCTCGGGATCCCTGCTCGAACGAGCGGCAGAGAAGTTCGATTTCGCTGCTGCGCTGCGCGGCGTCGAAACCGAATTCCCTGCGGTTGACGCAGCGCCTGTCCAGATCAGCACAGCGCCTGCTGCTGACCGGGTCGCGCCTGCCGCGCCATCCGAACTGGCAATAGTCGACCGCGTTGCGCTCGCAGAAGCAGGCTTCATCCTGCCTGACCAGCGGCCGGGACCGCTCGCCGAAGAGTTCCGCATCGTCAAACGCCAGCTCTTGTTGCGCGCTGCCGGTGAAGGCGGGGCTCCGATCAAGAATGGCCGGATGATATTGGTCTGCTCGGCCAATCCCGATGAGGGCAAGACATTCTGCTCGGTCAACCTGGCCCTTTCCATGTCGCGGGAAACCGATCTTGATATCGTTCTTGTCGACAGCGATCTGAACAACCCGGAAATCGCAAAACTGATGGGCATCGAAGATGGCCCGGGCCTGATTGATGCGCTTTCCGATCCTTCGATAGATATCGAATCCTGCCTGACGCGGACTGATATTCCGAACCTTTCAATCCTGCGCGCTGGACGCCGCACCGATGACGCCACCGAATTGCTGGCGTCACAGCGGACCAGCATGATGATTGAAGATTTACTCAGCCGTAGCCCGACCCGGATCGTGATTTTCGATTCGCCTCCCGCCTTGTCTGCCTCTCCGGCCTCCGTGCTTGCGATGCTTGCCGGGCAGACAGTGATGGTCGTCAAAGCGGACACTACGAGCGAAGCCGAACTGCGTGAGGCTCTGGGCCTGCTCGGCGGCTGCGATCACATTCAACTGCTTCTGAACGGCGTCACATTCACGCCCAATGGCAAGCGGTTCAGCAGCTATTACGGATATGGGGAATGAACATGGTTAGGTTCTCACCGCGATACCGGATCATTGCCGCGACAGGATTAAGCGCAGCCGCGCTGGCCTGCATGGCGTCACCGGTTCAGGCGCGCAGCCAGATTTCGCCCTATATCGAAGTTCAGCAGGTGCTTGATTTCGATCTCAGCAACAATGATGCGCTGGGCGACGATGTCGTTACCTATACGAGCATCGCGGCAGGCGTTGATGCGTCCATCGCGACGCGGCGGATCGAAGTGGGTGCCAGCTATCGGTATGAGCGCCGCATCGATTGGGGCAATGATATTGCCGATGACGATGTCCATAGCGGGCTTGTTCGCGCCCGCGCAAACGTTACGCGCGGCCTGAGCTTTGAAGCTGGCGCATTGGCGGCCCGAGCCCGGACGGAAATCGGCGGCAACGGCCTGGGTTCGCTGACCGGCGACAATGACAACAGCACGCAGGTCTATTCGGTTTACGCTGGCCCGACATTCGCAACCAATGCCGGTCCGCTTGAAATCGGAGCAGCCTATCAGCTTGGTTACACCCATGTTGAGGACAATTCTGCCGCTAACACTACTGTGGGCCAGGCACCGGTCGATTATGTCGATCACTCAACCTATCACCAGGCAACTGCCAGTGTTGGCATGTCACCCGGCGATATGCTGCCCTTTGGCTGGGTCGCCTCGGGCAGTTATGAGCGCGAAGACGCCAGCCAGCTCGATCAGCGCTATGAAGCCTATTATGGCCGGGTTGACGTCACTGTTCCGGTGACGCCGACTCTCGCGCTGATTGGCGGCGTTGGGTATGAAAATATCGAGATCAGCCAGCGTGACATTCTGGTCGATGGCACGGGTAATCCGGTGCTCGACAATAATGGTCGTTTCCAGTCGGATACGAGCACACCGCGCCTGCTTACCTATGCGGTGGATGGGTTCATCTATGATGGCGGCATCCTGTGGCGGCCCAATCCACGGCTCGAGCTGTCCGCGCGTGTCGGCCATCGCTACGATTCCACATATTATTCCGGCTATCTGAGCTATCAGGCCAGCCAGTACAGCACCTTGCAGGCATCGGTGTATAACGAGATCAGCAGCTTCGGGCGCGGCACGACCAATACGCTTGCCGGCCTGCCGACGAACTTCACGGTCAGCCGCAATGGCTTCGGCCAGTTCAGCGGGTGCGCCTTTGGTGAAGGCAGTAATGCCGGTGGCTGTTTCGACAATGAATTCCAGTCGCTCAATGCGGCAAACTTCCGCAGCCGCGGCGGTAGCCTGATCTGGACCGGTGGCCGTGGACCGTGGAACTATGGCGTCGGTGCCGGCTATCAAAACCGCCGCTATCTCGCCCCAACGACAAGCGCCAATTTCTCGCTCGATCGGGTAACCGATGAAGCATATGCGCTTCAGGCCAATCTGGGATACCAGCTTTCACCGAATTCGGGCCTCGACGGCAACCTGTATGCGACATGGTTCCAGAGCGGCATCCCGGGTGAAGCCGATGTCTTCAGCAGCGGTGGTTCAGCAACCTACAGCGTCGCTCTGTATAGCGGCCTAAGCGCCCAGGCCTCGGCCGGACTTTTCGCAAACGATGTCGATGGCGAAGAAACCGACTGGCTCGGCACATTGCTCTTCGGCGTGCGCTACGGATTTTAAGGAAAACGCGTGAAAGCGTGTGAAGGAAAAACCTATGTACAGTGAACATTATGGCCTGACCGGTAACCCGTTCCAGCTGACGCCGGATCCCCGCTTCTGGTTTGAAAGCGAAACCCACAAAAAGGCGATGGCCTATCTGGGTTATGGCTTGGCGCAGGGCGAAGGGTTCATCGTCATTACGGGCGATATCGGTGCCGGCAAGACGACGCTGGTCGGCCATTTGATGGCGTCAATCGACACATCGCGCCTGACAGCGGTTCAGATCGTTTCAACCCAGGTTGAAGGCGACGATATGTTGCGGCTCGTTTCGCAACAGCTCGGCCTAGACGTCCATGGGCTGCAGAAAGCAGAATTGCTCGATCAGGTTGAACGCTTTCTTCACAGCCAGGCGCGCGATGGCAAACGGACACTGCTGATTGTCGATGAGGCCCAGAACCTCTCAATCTCGGCGCTTGAAGAGCTGCGTATGCTCTCCAACTTCCAGTCAGCCGGACGGGCTCTGTTGCAGATATTCCTGCTCGGCCAGCCTGAATTCCGGGATCGGGTGAAAAAAGCGCCCAATCTCGAACAGCTGCGCCAGCGCGTGATCGCGACCCATCATCTTGATGCGATGCAGCCCGATGAGGTTGAGCCCTATATCGCGCACCGGCTTTCGATTGCCGGTTGGCAGGGCACGCCGCAATTTACGGCTGATGCTTATGCCGCGCTCTATCAGGCTACGGACGGCGTTCCGCGCCGCCTCAACACGCTGATGGGCCGCGTTTTGCTGTTTGGCGCTGTGGAAGACCTAAAAATAATTGATGCGTCTAAAGTTAATGCGGTGCTCGCCGAT
>CAJQMX010000171.1 GCA_905479515.1 uncultured Parasphingopyxis sp. | reverse complement strand
CTGACTGCCCTGGTCGGTGTTGAATATCTCAGGGTTGCCATAGCGGGCCAGTGCTTCTTCCAGGGCCTCGACGCAAAAATCAGCCTCCATCGTGATCGATAGTCGCCATGAGAGAACCTTGCGACTGAACCAGTCGACGATAGCCACCAAATAGACAAAACCCTTGGCCATCGGGATGTAGGTGATGTCTGTAGCCCACACCTGACCCGGCCGCACGATCGGCAGCCCTCGCAGCAAATACGGGTAGATCTTATGCCCTGGAGCCGGCTTCGAAGTGTTCGGGCGGCGGTAGATGGCTTCGATCGCCATCTTCTTCATCAAGGTGGCGACGTGCAGCCGGCCAATCTTGATGCCCTCTTGCCGAAGCAGATCGCGAAGCATTCGGCTGCCTGCAAACGGAAACTCCAGGTGCAGCTCGTCGATCTGCCGCATGATCGCTAGGTCGGCGGCGGACACCGGCTTGGGCAGGTAATAGACGCTGCCCCGGCTGATCCCGAGCTCCTGTGCCTGCCGCGTCAACGGAAGCGCGTGCGAACGGGCGATCATCGTTTTGCGCTCGGCAACAGTCCCGCCTTCCCGAGCGCTCCGGCCAAAAAATCGTTCACCAGCGTCAACTCTCCAATCTTGGCGTGCAGCGTCTTCACATCAATCGCCGGTTCCGCCGCTGCGGCAGCGCCTGCCGAGCCGAAAACACCAGCAGCCCCCTCCAGTAACTGCGTTCGCCACGTCGTGATCTGGTTCGGATGAACGTCAAACTGCTGCGCCAACTCGGCCAGCGTCTTCTCACCCTTCACGGCAGCCAATGCCACCTTCGCCTTGAATGCCGAACTGTGGTTCCGGCGCGGTCGTTTGCTCATATATGCTCCTGTCATGCGGCCAATCTGGCCGACGTTAGACAGAAAATCCACTTATCCCGCTGTGCAGTTTTCCCGAGCCACCTCTCGACCAAGGGGAACCGTAAAATAAAGATACCCGTCGATACCGCTATCTATGCCTTGCGCAACATAGTCGAACGTTGCTTCAACAAACTCAAAAACGCTCGACGCCTTGCAACACGGTACGATAAAACCGTCGACAGCTACCTTGGCTTCGTCCAAATCGTATCAATCCGTCTATGGATGCGCCACTTTGTTGACAAGTTTTAGGTGTGGCTCGCTCCATTTGCGAGACCAATTTTATCCTCGGGAAGTGGTGCGACATCGTCCAAGCAAGCAAAGTTTATGCAGATCTGATCCGGATCACGCCTCCGTTTATGATGAGTATAAACACCGCATTTTTTGCAAAAAAAGTGCTCAGCAATCTGTTTGTTCCATTTGTAAGACAGCAGTGAGTCCGCTCCAGAAACCAACTTGAACGCACTTTTATGCTCAGCCTTCATTAGGATGCCCTTTTTTCGGCAAAGCGAACAATTACAGCGATATACACCGTCAAGAATATCCACAGAACTAACTTCAAAAACGACCGCCTCACAGTGGCAGGAACCAGAATAAACATTCATAATATGATCCAAAATCTACGTCAGGTTTACGACAAAACGGTCGTGACCATTTGCTTACCCATCGCTACGATCTCCAAACGTAGAGTGCGGAAATATGTGAAAAATCCCTCTTGACGGGGATGCGATTAGACGACCGTTACAAGTCCACTCACTAGATAGAGACTCTAAAGGGCTGGGTTAGGTCCGTCGTTTACTCGGTTTCTCTACCCTCGATTTCCGCCCATGTCGGCAAATCATCAACAGAAGAGGGGTCGTTTTCATTCACTGTCGAAATAGTTGGAAACGAATCACTCTAATAGCCTTTGATGACAATTTGAATGCATGAGCGTTGCGTATCTCGCAACACCGATATCCGCCTATGCAATAACGGCAGCCGACCACTTTCGCCTAAATCGAACAACGATTTGAAAGGGGCGATGGATATGAAATATGTAGTTACATTGGCAGGGTTCGCGGTTTTGGCGACCGGGAGCGCACAGGGGCAGACGCAGTCGCTGCCGCAAGATAGTGGCGAGTCCGGCGATGTCATCATCGTGACCGGCACCCGCGCATCGGGCCGCGTGGCGCTCGAATCTTCAGCGCCGGTTGACGTCGTTAGCGGCGAAACAATCGCTGACACAGGCTTCCCGGATATTGGCCGCGCGCTAAACTTCCTGCAGCCGTCGGTCAATTTTGCCCGCGCCGCAACCACGGCAACGGCGGCGAATACCAAGCCGGTAACGCTCCGTGGCCTCTCGCCTGATCAGACCCTAGTGCTGATCAACGGCAAGCGCCGCCATGCCAATGCGGTGCTGAACGTCAACAACAGCATCGGCCGCGGATCGGCCGCAGTCGATCTCGATACGATACCCGAAAGTGCGATTGAGCGCATTGAGATATTGCGCGACGGCGCCGCCGCGCAATATGGGTCCGACGCCATCGCTGGCGTTGTCAATATCATCCTGAAATCCAATGCGAGCGGCGCGAGTGGCGAGCTTTTCGCAAGCATCACTGAAGAAGGCGACGGCGAAACCGGTCTTGCGAGTGCCAGCGCGGGCTTTGCAGTCGGCGACGGCGGGCACCTGATGATCAGCGCATCGGCGCGGCACCAACAGCCGACCAACAGGGCATTCATCGACCAACGCTTTGACCGTGTCACTTACCGCATCGGTGACCCTAAAGCATCGGTTGCCAGTCTGGCGCTTGACACAGCTCTTCCACTTGGAAGCAATGGCGAAATCTATGGTTTTAGCACGCTAACGCGCAAAATATCCAACAATGGCGCGGGCTTTCGGGTGCCGGGCTACTCCGTCATTCATCCGGACGGCTTCCTCCCCGTCATCGAACCACGAATCTGGGATATCGGCGCTACCGTTGGTGTGCGCGGCGATTTCGGCCGGTTGAAAGCCGATCTCAGCCAGGGGTTCGGATCGAACAAGGCCGATTTTAGCGTGTTCGACACCGCAAATGTGTCGCTGGGCAACGATAGCCCCACGGCATTTGATTCAGGTGGCGTGACCTATCGTCAATATGTGACTGATTTCACCTTATCGCTTCCGCTCGACTCCCTGCTCGCTGGCGGGAATATCGCTGGGGGCGGACAATATCGTCGTGAAACCTACAAGATCCGCAGCGGCGAACCGAGCGCCTATTTTGGTACCGGAGCAGACGGCTTTGCGGGTTTCAATCCTCGCAATCCGACCAATGAAAGCCGCAATGCTTGGGCCGCTTTTCTGGACATCGAACTGCGTCCATTGGAACCGCTGCTCCTCGGTGGAGCAGTCCGATACGACCATTATGGTGACTTCGGCGGCAAGACCACGTGGCGTGCGACCTCACGGCTTGAGCTGATGGAAGGTGCCGCCGTTCGCGCCACGCTAGGAACGGGATTCAGAGCGCCGTCGCTGCAGCAACAGTTTTTCAGCGCGGTGCAGGGTGCGCTTAGCGGGGGACAGCTCGTGACGGTCGGGACGCTGCCGGTCAGCGACCCGGTCGCACAGGCGCTTGGCGCCAGCGAACTCAAGCCCGAGCGGTCGCGCAACTTTACGGCGGGGATCGTCGTGGGACCGATCGAAGGCTTTTCCTTTACCGCTGACTATTTCCATATTGGGATCAAAGACCGGATCGCGCTCAGCGAGCAATTGGGTGGTGCGGCGGTCGTGAACATATTGGCTGCGGCAGGGATCACCAATTTCCAGCAAGTGCGCTTCTTTACCAACGCCATCGACACGACGACGCATGGCATCGAACTGACTGCGCGCTGGCAAGGCGATCTCGGTCCCGACACGCGCCTTTCGTTGACCGCCGGCTATGGATGGTTCGACAGTCGGCTCGACACGCTTCGTCCGAACCCGGTTCTGCCGACCCTGCCGCTGCTAAGAACCAAATCGATCCTCTTCGTGACCGAGGCGCAGCCAAAATCGAAATTCACCTTTCAAGGCAGCCTGACGCATGGTAATTTTGACGCTGGCATCAATGTGGCGGCGTTTGGGACCTACACATCACAGCCCATCGCCGCCGTGCAGACATTTGGCGGCAAGGAGACGATCGATCTGTCGGCTGGCTACAAGATCTTGGATGGTGTGCGTCTGGGTTTCGGGGTTCAGAACCTGCTCGATGCTCACCCCGATACCATAGACGACCAGATATCCTTTATCGGGGCGACCGGCGGCAGCTTTCCTACGGGCGAGGAAACGCCGATCGGCCTAAATGGCCGCACCTGGTATGCCCGCTTGTCGGCGCGCTTCTGATGATCGGTCGGCGTCAGCTTCTCACCGGGGCGGCAGCACTGGCCGCCAGCCGCTTCATGGCAGCCGCGCATGCCGCCCCGACCAATCGCGCGCCGCGGCTAGTCAGCGACCCCTTCGCGCTCGGCGTGGCGTCAGGGGAACCCGCGACTGACGGTTTTGTTCTTTGGACGCGGGTGACCGGGCTGAACGAAGATGTCCAGCTTGGCTATGAAATCGCCAGCGATCAAAACTTCCGCAAGATCGTTCGTGCGGGCCGCATCGACGCGCCAGCCGGGCGCGGCGGTGCCGCACATCTGGAAGTGCGAGGATTGCCGCCGGGACGTCCCTTTTTCTATCGCTTCCATCTCGGCGATGCGGTCAGCCGCGTCGGCCGGACCGCAACCATGGCGGCCGATCCTCAGCAGCTGCGCCTTGCGCTGACGTCGTGCCAGCATTGGGAGCATGGCTGGTTCAGCGCTTATCGCGATATGATCGAACAGCGAGTGGATGCCGTCCTGCAGGTCGGCGACTATATCTATGAAAAGTCTTTCGGAAACGGTCCCAATGTGCGTGCGTTCGGCAGCCCGGACCCACTGACGCTCGATGACTATCGGGCGCGCCACGCGCTCTATCGCACCGATCCAGACTTGGCCGCCGCCCATGCGGCGATGCCGTTCATCGTCGCGCTTGACGATCATGAGGTCGAAAACGATTATGCTGGCGAGCATGGCGGTGTAACGGCCGATCCTGCGGCCTTTCTTCGCCGCCGCACCGCAGCCTGGCAGGCCTATTTCGAGCATATGCCCCTGCGTCCTTCGGCTTGGCGACCGGACGGTAGCCTGCAACTCTATCGTCGGTTCCGCTGGGGCCGCCTAGCGACAGTGCATATGCTCGACACCCGCCAGTATCGGAGCGTTCAGGCTTGTTCGGGCGAAAAGCGCGGTGGGCAGGTGGTGCAGGATTGTGATGCGATCGCCGACCCCAATGCGACGATGTTAGGCGCGACGCAGGAGGCGTGGCTGGACGCCGGGCTGGCGCGCGAACAGTCTGTCTGGAGCCTTGTTACGCAGCAGACCTTGTTTTCACGCCTCATCCTGCCGCAGGGCCCCGACGCCCGCTGGTCCGATATGTGGGACGGTTATGAGGCAGCCCGTAACCGGGCTCTTGCGAGCCTGGCGCGCCCGACTGTCCGCAACGCGGTAACGCTGGGCGGCGATGTTCATTCATTTTGGCTGAACAATGTCCTTGCCGATTTCGGCAATCCGAGATCAAAAATCGTCGCGAGCGAGGTGGTGACGAGCTGTCTTGCCTCGCGCAACGGACCGGAGGCCTTGTTCGACGGGGCGCAACTGCGCAATCCGCATGTCTGCTATCACGACAACGCGCATGCTGGCTATGCCTTGCTCCATGTCGCGCCGGAACGGATCGACGTCGACCTGCGCGCCATCTGCTCGCTCATAGACCCTGTAGCACGCTGCTTTTCGCTCGAGCGGCGCTCCATCGAAACGGGTCGGCCGGGTTTCGCCTGACGCCGGGCTCCGCATCGCTCGCGCTACCGGATGGACGTGCGCGCGCCGTTGCATCAGGTGCAATTACCATTCGATTTTCGCCGTTTGATCCCTGTCCGTTCTTCGTCGAACTTGCCCCTCAACCAGTGTCGTGCGCTCGTCGCAACGATACGCAACAGGCAGGGGAAAGTCATTGCAGAGCGTCGGAGCCGGCAGTCTTGTTGTCGATCGTGGGAGATTTCTTCCCGGCGAATTGACCATCCTTCACAACGAACCGGAACCACCCTTGCGGGACGGACAGGTTCGGCTTGCCATTGATTGCTTCAGCCTCAGCGCAAACAATCTGACATATGTGCTGCTCGGCGATCGATTCGGCTATTGGTCGCTCTTTCCCAGACCCGAACCCTGGGGCATGGTCCCGGTCTGGGGCTTCGCGACCGTTGTTGAAACCAGCCATGCGGGAGTTGCGCCGGGCGAACGCCTTTACGGCCTCTGGCCGATGGCATCGAATGCGGTGCTGGAACCCGGCCGGATCAATGCCCGGCTGATTGTAGAGAATTCACCGCATCGGCGTTCGCTGCCACCCGCTTACAACAGCTATTTCCGTGTTATGGCAGACCCGATCCATGCACCAGGGACAGAGGACCGGCAGTCGGTCATCCGTCCATTATTCATTACATCCTTCCTGCTCGACAGGTTGGTTGGACGAACCAATGCCCGGGGCAGCGACACCGTGGTCATTACCAGCGCGTCGAGCAAGACCGCGCTCGGCCTCGGCTGGTTGTTGCGCCGTAATCGTCCGGGGATCAGGACGGTCGGGCTCACGTCGGAACGGCACATCGCCGCAATTGCCGGTCTCGGCATCTTTGATGAGGTTGCCAGCTATGACGCGCTGCCGACCGCTTCCGGCGCGGCGATTGTTGACTTTGCAGGAAACCAGACATTGCTCGACCGCCTCTACGACTCGTCGCAGCCAGCCCATCTTTGTCGCGTGGGTATGACCCATGGGCGGGATGAGGGGGCACTAAGCGCCAAAAATCCCGATGAGGAACTTTTTTTCGCGCCAGATGCCATCATCGCAGTGGCTGCCGAACTGGGTCCCGTCGGCTTCGATGCCGCGCTCGCGGGAGCCACACGCGATTTCATTGGCGCCTCGCGGGATTGGCTGACGATCGATGCTGTGCGCGGGGCCGATGCCATTCGCGACGCCTGGTCGCGTATCCGGTTCGGAAATGGCGATCCGACCTTGGCGATTGTCGCATCACTTTAATCAGAAGTAGAAAATGAGGAAGAAACTATGAAAAGTAAATTCTTTTGCGGGCTATCGCTCGGCGCATTGGTGGCGGCTCCGTCCGCCTGGGCACAGAGCGATCTATCGCCTGACCAGACAGCTGACACTGACGGCGAGATCGTCGTTACGGCCACCAAAAGGTCTCAGAATCTGCAGGACGTGCCGATCGCCGTTTCGGCGTTCTCGTCGGAACAGCTTCAGAAATCGGGAATCAACGATACGCGCGAGTTGATGACGCTGGCGCCCAGCCTCAACCTCACGAGCACGACGTCAGATTCGGCCGGAGTCGTCATCCGTTTGCGCGGGGTGGGAAGCGAGGCAATCAATCCCGGTCTCGAATCCTCGGTCGCTACCTTTGTTGATGGCGTATATCGCAGCCGATCAAACCTCAGCCTCACAGACATTCCAGGCATCGAGAGGATCGAGGTTTTGCGCGGACCGCAGGGGACCCTGTTCGGCAAAAACACGTCGGCGGGCTTGATCAATGTGATCACCTTCGCACCGAAGTTCGAACCAAGCTTTGATGCGGCGGCTTCCTATGGCAATTACGACATGGTCCGCCTGAACGCTGGCGGTGGCGGGACGTTGGTCGAAGACCTGCTGGCCGTCCGGCTCGATGCCGCCTATCAACAGCGCGACGGCATTCTGCGCGATTTCGACAGTGGGCAGCGCTATCGCAATCGCAACCGGGTCACGCTGCGTGGTCAGTTCTTGCTAACGCCGACGGACGATGTCGATGTTCGGCTGATTGCCGACTTTGGGCATCGCCGCGAAACCGGCCCCGACACCTATTCACCGATCGTCAATGACCCGGTCTATGTCGGTATCTTCCAAGCAATGGGTTTCGACAGCCATATCGGCCGCGAGGATCTTACTATCACGACGACGCAGGACCGTGCATCGGTAGAGGAAACCAACCAGTGGGGCCTTTCGGGCGAACTGAACTGGGATCTGGGCGATGCCAAGTTGACATCGATCACCGGATACCGGCATTGGCGCAACGATCAGGCGCGCGAAGTTGACTATGCCGAAGCTGACCTCGTCTATATCCCGTTCAAGGCCGCCGCGCAGGCGTTCGACACATTTACGCAGGAACTCCGCCTCGATGGCAGTGTGGGTTCGGTGGACTGGATGGTCGGCGGCTTCTACAGTCATGAAAAGGCGTTCGGTCGCTATGGCTATCGGGCTGGGCGCGACCTGGAGCCGTTCCTCGACCGGTTGTTCAGTTCGGCGACCGGACAGACCAATCCGATATCCTTCTATACCGGCCTGCCGGTTGGGGCGAGTTATCCGGAAGGTTCGGGGGTTGGGCGCGACGATTTCCGCCAGACGTCGCGCAGCTTCTCAATCTTCACGCATAATGTCTGGCATGTCACCGATCGGCTCGATCTGATCGGCGGTCTTCGTTTCACGCGTGAGGCCAAGCGTGTGGATGTCGATATTGTCGACACGATGAACCCGGGCTGTCAGGCGTTGACCGCGGCGGGCCTGTCAGCGCCCGGCGCGACACCGATCTCGGGGATCCAGTGTCTGCAACTCTTTGATGCGCGCTATGATGGTTCTTACACCGCGCGAAAGGTTGAGAAAGAGTGGTCGGGGATTGCGACGATGAGCTATGATTTCGGCGATTCGCTCCACGGCTATGCAACCTATAGCCGGGGGTACAAGGCGGGTGGCTTCGTCCTCGATCGCGCCGGGTTTCGGCCGATCACGGTGAAAGCGCCGAGCGCCGACGATCTTGCCTTCGACCCCGAACTCGCGACCAATCATGAGGCCGGACTCAAATTCCGGGCTCCGGGCGGCGCGGTAACGATCAACGGCGCGGTTTTCTTAACCCGCTTCACCGACTATCAGCTCAGCTACAACACAGGCGCGGCGCTGATCACCACCAATATCCCGCAGGTCACGGCGAAGGGCTTTGAGCTGGAATTTGGTGCGCGGCCAGCCCCGGCCTGGCAATTGGCGGCAGGTGTCACCTATGCCAGCTCGCGTTACGGCGCCATCCCGGCCGGCCCGCCCGCCAATGTCGTCGCGATCGCCGGGCAACAGCTCGCGAATGCGCCCAAATGGGTCGTCACCGGTTCGGTCGGGTGGGACGATCTCGTCGCGGGGGGCAACCTGCGCGGTTTTGCGCAGATCGACGGACGCTATCAGTCGGATGTGTTGACCGAACGCCTGCTCCGCCCGACGTCAGGCCAAAAGGGCTATGCCCTGTTCAATGCCCGCATCGGCGTTGGGGCGCCCGACGAGCGCTGGACGTTGGAACTGTGGGCGCGCAATCTGACGAACCAGCGCTATATTGGGGCCTCGATTCCGGCGCCCTTCCAGGGCGCGACTTTGGTCGGTGCACAGGGCGAGCCACGCACCTATGGCCTGACCGTGCGAACAAAACTGAGATAATTGTGCAAACGAAGCCGGTATCCTCAAAGGGTACCGGCTCAACCGCTGTCGAGGGAATCGCCAAGCGGGCGTGGGTAGGATCGTCTCTTTTTGTCAGGCCTGCGCGCGCCGTGCTCTATTACCGGCACGAAAGAGGGCGGTCGCGCGGCCGATGATCCGGCCGTCAGCTGCCGCTTCCGCCGATGCAAAGGAAAGCGTCCGGCCGCTCTGGGTAGGCGTTGCGGCGATCTCGAGCCATTGGCCTTCGCGCGCTGCGCCTAGGAAATCGACCGACAGGTGCACGGTGACGAGGCCTGTTCCGTCGCCGGCAGCCAGTACGCAGGCGATCCCCATGGCATTGTCGCAAAGCGTCGACAGGACTCCTCCGTGCAGCATTGCACGTGCATTGCAGTGCACCGCTGCGACGCGTAGTCCGATCACAAAACAATCGCTCTCCCGTTTCGAGTAGAGGGGTTCCCAAGCATCGGTTACCGGGCTGCGGCGAAAGTGGCGTTCAAACCCCGCCGGAGGATCGACCGGCACGCTCACCAGTCGAACCGGATTGTGGCGCCATAGGTGCGCGGCGCATTATAGGCGACCGAATAGGCCCCGAAGAGGGCGAAGCTCTGAACAGCGAAACTTTCCTTGGTGATGTTGCGTGCCCACAGTGCCAGATCCCATCCCCGATCCGAAAGGAGTCCGACCCGCGCGTTCACCAGCGTATAGGGGCGTTCTTTCAGATAGGATGTGTTCTCGGCGTTCAGGAAGAAGGCACCATTATACTTGCCGTCGACCTGGAGTGCCATGTCCCAGCCACCGCCGACGGCGAACTGATATCGGGCAAGCAGGTTCGCCGAAAGTTTGGCGGCGAGCGGCAGATCGTTTCCATCAAAGACAGGCTGGGCCGGGTCGTCGATACGCGTGTCGATCCATGCAAGCCCGCCGCGCAGGTCAAAGCCGCGCGCCGGGCGCAAGGTCGCGTCGATCTCTACGCCAGTAACCCGCGCCTTAGCCAAATTGCGAAGCTGATTGAACGGCAAGCCGGTGACTGTATCAACCTGTGCGACGCGAACTTGGGGCTTGCGGAAATCATAATGATAGACCGACCCATTCAGGAACAGGCGCCGGTCCAGCAATGTCGATTTCACGCCGATTTCATAGGCGGTCAGCGTTTCTTCCTCAAAGGGTTCGAGCTGTTGCCGGGTGAATGCGAAATCGCCGTCGAAGCCGCCGCTTTTGAACCCGCGACTGATGCTGCCATAGAGCAGCACGGCATCAGACGGCTTGAAGTTGAGTCCGATCTTGCCGGAAAAGCTCTTATAGATCGCTTCGTCATCAACGACTGCGGCATCTGCAGAGGTAGAACCGAAATTGACGGGCGCCCGCGTCGGCGCGAGACCGTCATTGTAAATCCATTCGGATCTGCTGAGAAAATCCTTGTCTTCGTATGAATAGCGCGCACCGGCGATCAGCGTCAGCTGGTCGCTCGCCTTCCATTCGGCATGGCCATAGGCAGCGGCGCTCCACGTGTCCTGCGAAAAATTAAGTTCAAGCTGGTCGGCGACACGCGTGGCGAGTGCCGGATCAGTGAAGTTGGTGAGGCCGAGGAGCGGCGACAGCGTGCCGAAGAAGCGCAGGCCAACCTTTTCGCGCGCGCCATACAGACCCGCAATCCAATACAGACTGCCGCTGCCATCCGACGCGAGCCGAAGTTCCTGCGAATATTGTTCGAGTCGGGTATCGCGCAGCTGGTTCAGTTCGTGATGCGGCGCGCCATCGGTGTCGGTGAAGGCGCGCTTGCGCGCATCGTCGTAAGCGGTGATCGAAGTCAGCGTTATGCCGCCGAGATCGAATTCGCCGCGCAGCGAGGCGCCATAATTATGTTCGCGGTTTCGCCCGACGAAATCGACCCTGACGCGATAGGGATCGCCGTCGAGGTCGGTGTAGCCGAAGGCATCTCCGCAAAAGCGGGGATCGCGAATCCCGGCCAGCGGCGTTGCGGCACACGGCTGCATGGCGCCGGGAATCGATGTGAAGCCGATCGACGTCAGCGGCAGGACGTCACCCGTCGTCTCGCCGCCGTGGACGTTGAGCAGCAGGTTGACGGCGCCACCACCATCATATTCGAGCAATCCGCGTGCAGCCCAGCTTTCCTGTTCACCCGGTCGGCGCTTCGGATTGAAGAATAGCGGACTGAGCGGCAGCGCGGTGTCGGCCGCCGTCCAGTCGTTCGTATAATAGCCGCGCATCTGATTGGCATAGTGACCCGCCAGCCGGGCTTTCAACGTCGGGGACAGCGGCCCACTGATCGCCGCGTCCAACGTGGCGGTGCTGAAGTTGCCATAAGAGGCTTCGACATAGCCCTCGGGAGTATGGGTAGGGCGGCGCGTCGAGTAGCTGACGGCGCCGCCGGTCGTATTGCGCCCAAACAGCGTGCCTTGAGGCCCCTTCAATATCTCGACACGGTCGGTATCAAATATCTGGAAACCGGTCAGGATATTCGAGCCCAAATAGACCTCGTCGAGATAGACCGCCGCCGCAGGTGCGACATTGGGCGCAAAATCCTGAACGCCGACCCCGCGGATGACGAAAGTGGGCTGGCGGCCGAGATAGCTGTAGACTTGGACGCCCGGGACCGATTCCGAAATCCGTTCTGCCGATGTCACTCCAAGATCCTTGAGTTGGTCGCCGGTGAAGGCGGCGATAGACACGCCAACATCCTGAAGATTCTGGTCGCGCTTTTGTGCCGTAACGACGATCTCGTCCAAGCGGTCGTCGGAGGCGGCTGGCGGTTCGGTGGTATTCGTCGCTTCCTGTGCCGCCGTTTGGATCGGGACGGCAGCCAGCACGGCGCCGATACCGATTCCACTTAGAAACCTGTTTTTCATATCCATTCTCCCCACTGCGACGAACTCGTGACGGTTCGCCCTATTAACATGATGACGCAGAAGGGCTGTCGCCGCCATTGACGGGTTTGCGATACGCATTGCGCCCAGCACAATGTGCGAAACGCGCGCGACGCAAGGCCGATTGCCGTCTCGGCAACAGAGGTGACGCAAAAGAGGCGCTATAGAGAGTATGGCTCGCGTTCGCCGCGCGGAGTCGGAAAAAGTGACCGACGAGAGGAACAGCGATGACCCAGATGATCTGCATAAAAGACGGCGGGGCACCTCCCTATGTGAAGGCACAGGATGTCGGCACGCTTTTCGAGGAGGCGGCGCGCCAATTTGCGGACCGGACGATGATCGAGTTCGGCGACCGCGCATTTTCCTTCGGCGATATTGGGGTCGCCGTAACGAATGTGGCTGCTGCGCTGGCCGTACGCGGTGTCGGGAAAGGCGACAGGATCGCGCTTTATTTCCCGAATACGCCGCATTATCCCGTCCTTTTCTTTGCGGCAATGCGGCTCGGCGCGGTGGTCGTGAACCTGACTCCGCTCGATGCACCACGCGAACTGCGCTTCAAGCTGGCGGACACGGGTACGCGGATTATCGCGACGCTCGACGCGGTCCCTTTTCGGAACCATGCCGCTGCCCTGCTGGGCGAAGATGTGATCGACCTCTTGCTGCTGGGAAGCGATGCCTATTGGTTAGGTGCGGACCCTGCCCCTGCACCTGTCGCGGGTATGGCGTCGCTCGACGCGATGGCAGCGACCGCGGCTTCCTGCCCTGTCGCGAGCGTCGCTCCCGACGACATGGCACTCATCCAATATACCGGGGGGACGACCGGTACACCGAAGGGCGCCGTGATCACGCAGGGCAATTTGGTCAGCGCGGTCGCGATGTTCGACGCAGCCATCGCGGCGACTTCGGCTTGGCGACCGGGACGCGAACGCCATATAGGCGTGCTGCCGCTGTTCCATATCTATGCGCTCGCCGGCGTCCTCTTGCGCGCGGTCGCCAATGGTGAGACGGTGCTGCTGCGCGACCGTTTCGATCCCGAACAGACGCTCAACGATATCGGTCGAGGCGGTGCGACCTTTTTCTTTGGGGTGCCGACCATGTTCATCGCGTTGCTCGAGCTGCCGAACATTAACGAATATGATCTGTCCTCGCTCGCCTATTGCGTTTCCGGCGGCGCGCCGCTTCCCGGCGAGGTGGCCGCCCGTATGGCGAAGCTGATCGGGCGTCCGCCCGTCGTCGGCTGGGGAATGACGGAGACCTGCGGCGCAGGCACGCTCAGCAGATGGGACGAGATCAATGAGGCCGGGGTGATTGGCTATCCGCTGCCCGGCGCCTCGATCGAAGTGCTGTCTTTTGAAGGCGACCGCAAACCCGCCGCAGCAGGCGAAACGGGCGAGATATCGATCAGCGGCCCGAATGTGATCCGAAAATATTGGAATCGCCCGGAAGAGAGTGCGGAGGCCTTCGCCTCAGGGCGTCTTCTGACCGGTGACATGGGCTTTGTCGACGCACAGGGCCAGATTCACCTCGTCGATCGCAAGAAGGATCTGATCATCTCGTCAGGTTTTAATGTCTATCCGCGGGCGGTAGAGGATGCGATTTACGAACATCCATCGGTTGCCGAGGCGCTCGTTTACGGCGCGCCCGACGGCTATCGCGGCGAAGTGGCGGTCGCGGCGGTCAAGCTCCGGGCGGGACAGCGCTTGGAACTGGGAGAATTGCGCGACTTCCTTTCGGACAAGCTGGGACGGCACGAACTGCCTGCCCGGCTGGAAATCCACGACGCGCTGCCGCGAACCGCTGCAGGCAAATTGTCGCGCAAGGAGCTGCGCGACGCATCGGCCGAGGGGGAGACATGACATGACGGGCATTCAGAATTCCACCGGCCTTGCCTTTCCAGAGCGGCCGGTAGCGCTTCCCGATGGCAGCCTTCTTGCGGTCGAAATTCGCGGTCAGTGCCTGACGCGTATCGCCGCCGATGGCAGCCGACGGATCGTCGCGTCGCTGCCGGGCGGCCCCAATGGTGCGGCGGTCGGCCCCGATGGCGGTATTTACGTATGCAACAACGGCGGTTTCGAGTTTGGTGACGTCGACGCCTATGGAATCAACATTCCCGTAGCGACAGCCGCGACCTATTCCGGCGGATCGATCCAAAGGGTTGATCCAGAAAGCGGAGCGGTGGTGACGCTCTATACCAACGCAGGGGGCACTGCGCTGTGCGGACCAAATGATCTGGTTTTCGACGACAAGGGCGGTTTCTGGTTCACCGATCATGGCAAATCCTTCCACCGCGAGCGAGACCGTGTCGGGGTATTCTACGCCAAGGCGGACGGCAGCTTTATCCGCGAAGTGATCTTTCCGCAGGAAATTCGCAATGGCATCGGTCTGTCGCCAGACGGCTGCACCCTCTATGTCGCGGAAACCTATACCTGTCAGCTCTGGGCATTCGATCTTGCAGGTCCTGGCGAGATTATAACCCACCCCAATTTGTTTGGCCATGGCGGCCGCTTCCTCCACCGCCCCGCCGGCTTTCGCTATTTTGACAGCCTGGCAGTCGAAGAACGCGGCAATATCTGTGTGGCGACGATCGGCGAGCCGGGCATTTCAGTCATCTCTCCGATCTGCGAGCTGGTCGATTTCGTGCCGATGCCCGACATCTTTACGACCAATATATGCTTTGGCGGAGCCGATATGCGAACGGCCTATATCACCCTGTCGGGAACCGGTTGCATCGTGGCGATGCGCTGGCCGCGGCCCGGTCTACGGTTAAACAACTCCGGCCTGTGAACCGGTTCAAGCAAATTGGGCAAGCCCCTCGCTCATCCAGTTCCGGAACTTGATGGCGTCGGGTCGGCGCTGAACCGCCTCGTCCGCGAAGACGAGATAATAGTCGATACCAAGCGACGCCTGACAGGTCCCGATCTGAATAAGGCGCCCTTGTTCGATCAGGCGATGCGCGAGAATCGGCGCAACGATCGCGACACCCAGTCCGGCCGCGGCGGCCTCGAACATCAAGAACTGCGCTTCATAATAGGTCGGCGGTGCGAGCGACGGGCCGTCATATTTCATGTTGCGCAGCCAGCGTTCCCAAAGCCCCTCGGGGCGATAGACCGCCAGCCGCTCGATGTGGGCGAGATCCGTCAAGTCGGTCGGTAGGGGATCGCCGGATGCCAGGGCCTGCGCTGACACCAATATGCCGTTGATCGGCACGAGTCGGATCGCGGGCATCGATCCGATATCCCCTGGGCCGACATAGATGGCGACATCGGCATGACCGCGGCGCAGATCGTCCATGTCGCGGCCGATTCGCAGTTCCACTTTCACGTCAGGATGCTTCTGCCTGAAATCGGTCAGATTGGGTATCAGCCAACCTATGGCAAAAGACTGCGGCACCACGACGCGCAGAGCCACACCACCGCGCTCGGCCTGCAGATCGACCGAGGCGCGGCGGATAGAATCGATCGCCGGCTCGATCGTCCGCAAATAGCGTTCGCCGGTACGCGACAACGTGACCGTGCCCTTGTTGCGGACAAACAGCGCCACGCCTACAAAGGCTTCCAACGCTTGGATACGCCGCGAAAAGGCAGAAGGGCTGAGCGCAAGCCGGTCCGCTGCGTCGCGAAAGCTGGACGAACGCGTCGCAAGAATGAAGGCTTCGATCGCCTCGAGTGGTGGCGCCTGTCGTCGGATGTTTCTGCTCAAGCCTCCCTCCCTCCCATCTACACCAGCGGCACCGCAGCGTAAAGCCGGTGCCTCAGCAGCCAAACGCCCATTTTTCGATCCGTTCATAGTCGCGCCCTTGGGCAACCATGACATCGCCTTGGCCGGCGGTCGCGGCTGGATCGGCGGCGGCATGCCGCGCCAGTTCGAGGCGTGCGAGTTGGTTTGAGTGGACCTCGTCCGGGCCGTCGGCGACCTGCGTCGTGCGCGCATAGACATAGGCCATGGTCAACACGGTGTCAGCGAAGCCGCCGCCGCCGAACGCCTGGATCGCCATATCAACGATTTCGGCCGCCATGCGGGGGACGATGATCTTGATCATCGCGATCTCCGCCTTTGCCGCCTTGTTGCCGGCGACATCCATCATCCACGCCGCCTTCAGCGTCATCAGCCGCGCCTGTTCGATGCGGCAGCGGGCCTCTGCGATGCGGAAGCGCCAGAGCGATTGGTCGGCAATCACTTCGCCGAAGGTCGAGCGTTCCGACAGACGGCGACACAAACGCTCGAGCGCCCGGTCGGCGACGCCGATCAGGCGCATGCAGTGATGGATGCGGCCCGGCCCCAGACGGCCTTGCGCGATGTCGAACCCGCGGCCTTCGCCTAGCAACATGTTTTCGACTGGTACGCGCACATCGTCGAAAATCGTCTCCATATGGCCGTGTGGCGCATCGCTTATCCCGAAAATCGGCAAGTATCGGCGAATATGGACGCCCGGCGTGTCGGTTGGCACGAGGATCATCGACTGGCGCGCATGCCGGTTCGGATTATCAGGATCATTCTGGCCCATTACAATCATTATCTCGCAGCGCGGATCTCCCGCGCCGGATGTCCACCATTTGCGACCGGTAATCACGTAATCGTCGCCGTCGCGACGGATGCGCGTGCCGATATTCGTTGCGTCCGAGGACGCGACGGCAGGCTCGGTCATCGCGAAGGCGGACCTGATCGTGCCGTCAAGCAGCGGGCGCAGCCATTGTTCCTGCTGCGCGGACGTCCCATAGCGGACGAGTACCTCCATATTGCCCGTATTGGGTGCGTCGCAATTGAAGATTTCGGGCGCCCAATAGGATCGGCCCATAATCTCTGCAAGCGGCGCATAGTCCAGATTTCCGAGGTTCGCGCCAAGCTCGCTTTCCGGCAGGAAAAGATTCCACAGCCCGGCCGCACGCGCCTTGACCTTCAGTTCCTCCAATATCTCGAGCGGCTGCCATTGGCGAAAGTCGTCGGGCTGGGCGAACACCTGATCATAGATCGTTCGTTCATTCGGATAGACATGCTTTTCGATGAAGGATTGTAGGCGTTCGAGCAGCGCCTTGCTGCGGTCGGAATATTCAAAATCCACGGAATATTATCCTTTCATTTGGGGAGGGGTACGGGCCAGACGATCCAGCCCGATTTTGGCAAGTTCATCAAGTTGGCGGGCCTGATGCACGGCGATCGGCCCGGGAGCGTTGCGGCGGAAAATGCCGTGGGCGATGGCAGCGGCTCGATAGATCGCGAAGGCGCGATAGGCGGGCCAAGCAGGTGGAAGAGAAAGGCCGGCGGCACGGCAGTAGCGTTCAGCGAGGGCTTCTGGACCCGGAATACCGCTCCCCGGCAACAGGTTTTGGGGAAGACCGGGCAGTATCTGGCCTTCACGCGGCAGGTCGAAAGGTAGCAAGAAATAGGCGAGGTCGGCAAACGGGTCGCCAAGCGTCGAGAGCTCCCAGTCGAGGACGGCGGTGATGTGCCCGACGGACAGCAGGAGATTCCCGAACCGATAGTCGCCGTGCACCACGCTAGTATGCATTTGGCGCGGCAAAGTCTGCGCAAGAAGCCGGCCCAGTTCGAGTAGCGCGGGTGGCGCGCCGCCATCGCTCGCCATTTGGGTCGACCAGCGGACCAGCTGCCGTGCATTATAGTCGCCACGCGAACCGAAGTCGGCCAGCCCGATTTCGTCAGGCGACAGGGCGTGCAGGCGCCCCAATATGTCAATTGCCTGTTCATAGGCTTGCGTTCGCAGCAAACCAGCAACGCGCGCAAGCACCGGGTCTTCGATCGCCGCGCCAGCGACCAGCGTCATCAAATAGAAGGGCGCGCCGAAATAGGAGGCGTCGGGAACATACAGCACAATGCGGGGCACCGGAACATCCGATCCGGCGAGCGCCTCCAGTACGCGCACCTCGCGGTCGATGCGGTGCGCGAAAGGCGAGGTCGTCGCGGCCGGACGGCTGCGTAGCACGAAACGCCGGTCTTGCCCGAGAAGCAGGAATGTCGGGTTCGAGCGTCCACCGGCCAGCGGGCTGATCGTCAGCGGCCCACGCAGTCCCTCGATGCAATTTTCGAGCAGTTCGGTAAGCCGTGCACCGAGCTGGCGCGGCCTTGAATCTGCTGTCGTTTCCACCTGCTGGCTCACATGAATATCCTTTCCCGACGATCCGTAAACGCGTTATGCGAAGGGGCGGTATCGCGAACATCCCAACGTCCGTTGCACAACGGGCAACGGCTACTCGGCCCCGTCAAGATCGGCGGCGAGGTGGCGGGCAGCGAGCAGATAATGGAACGCCGCCCATAAAAAGAGCGTTGCGATCACGATCAGCGCCATGCGCAGACCCGCCGCCGCATCGACTGCCCCAAGAGGATGGACGGAGGTGAAATAGTCGCTGAGCCACCCCGTCAGTGGCGGTCCGATACCGAGCCCGACGAGATTTACCGTGAGCAGGACAAGCGCGCTCGCGGTCGCACGCATTCGCGATCCGGCGAGCGACTGCACAAGAGCATAGGTCGGGCCGAGATAGAGGAACTGCGCGACGCCCGACGCGGTCAGCAACAGGATAACCGCCAGCCATTCGCCCTGCAAATAGGCAGTAATCGACAGCGGTGCCGCAAGTGCAAGGCCTGCCGCGGGAATCCATGCGCCAAATCGCCTGTTACGCCGCATGGCTCTGTCGACGAGCACGCCGCCAAGAAGCGTCCCAGCACCGGCCGCAACGCCCGACACAAGCCCGGTCGCGGAACCGGCGGCGGCGAGTCCCATGTCGAACTGCCGCATCAGAAAGGGGGCCGTAAAGGCAAGAATGCCATATCCCGCCGTCGACGCGATGGTGATTCCCGCCGTCAGATGCACGAAGCTGCGACGGGACACCAGATAGGTAATGGCCTGGCCGAGCGATGGCGGGGGGGTCGCCGCACGACGGTTGGTGTTGGGCGCGGCAGAGCGGGGGTCCTTGATGAAGACAAGGACGATGACGGCCAGGATCAGGCCGGGTGCGCCGACCAGCATGAACGCTGCGCGCCAGCCCAGCGCTTCGCCGATTGCACCGCCCGCGACCGCGCCGAATAATATCCCTAGCGGAACGCCGAGCGAATAGACCGAGATGGCAGTAGCGCGGCTTTCGGGAGGAAAAATCTCGGATAAAAGCGCATGAGCGGGCGGCGTCCCCCCAGCCTCACCGATGCCGACCCCTACCCGATAGAGGAAGAGCTGCAGGAAATTGGTCGCAAGGCCGCACAGCATCGTCATCAGCGACCAGCTCGCCAGCGCAATGGCAATGATGCGCGGCCGGTCGACGCGCTCAGCAATACGCGCGATCGGCACCCCAAGTGTCGAATAGAAAAGCGCGAAGGCTGTGCCGGAAATCAAGCCGAGCTGCGTGTCGCTCAGATCCAATTCCTGCTTGAGCGGTTCTTGAAGAATGGAGACGATGGTGCGATCAATGAAGTTGAAGCTGTAGACCGTCAGCAGGATCGCGAGGGCCAGCCGCGGATCGGTGGCATGGCGCGGCATCGTCACGCGTCGCGCCATACAGCCGGACGACGCTCGAAAAAGGCCTCCATAGCCTCGTGAAAATCCTCCGTCCGCGCGCACAGGACCTGGTTTCGATCTTCCATTGCGATGACCGCCTCGATTGAAGTGGCGTCGATGGCGTGACGAAGCGCCTCCTTGGAAAGGCGCAGCGCGATCGGCGCCACCTTTAGCAGGCTGTTGACCATGAATCGTCCGGCCTCGTCGAGTCTGTCTGCATCTTCGACCACCCGCGACACCAGCCCCAATGCATAAGCGCGTTCCGCGTCGATAAATTCCCCCGTCAAAATGAGTTCGGAAGCGATCGAAGCACCGACAAGACGCGGTAGTAGATAACTGACCCCGATATCGCAGCCGCCCAGCCCGACATTCACGAAGGCGCAGTTCATTCGCGCATTGCTGGCGGCAATGCGAATGTCGGCTGCCAGTGCCAGCGCAAATCCCGCACCGCACACGGCACCGTGGAGTTGGGCAATGATCGGCTGCGGGCAGCGACGCATCTCCAGGATAAATTCACGGTTTGCGCGTTGAATGGCGAGCTCTGGGCGAACACCGGCATTGCCGAATCGCTGATCAGGCGGGGCTTCGTCCGAAGCTTTTAGATCCACACCCGCACAGAAGACACGACCGGCACCGCGCATTACGATTACGCGGGTTTGATCGTCGTCGCGCTTTTCCCGAAAATATCGGGTCAGATCGCGGGCCATCGCCGGATTGATGGCGTTGAGCCTGTTCGGCCTGTCGAGCGTCATTATGTCCGTTGCGCCAGATCGCTCCACTTGAAACCCTGCATATAGGCGGGCGGAGCTCGGTATAGTATTGTTTTGCATGCCAGTCATCATATCCGCTCATGCCGAATTCTCGACTCCTCAGTCCGCAAGGGCCATTGTGTCTGGCGCAAGCGACCGTTCGCAATCTTGTAATGTTCTCTGATGCGTCAAGGGCAACGGCTGTTTTCCTGATCTGGTGCAATTGCCTGTGGGTGTCTGCGTTCTCTATGTGCTCGTCGGCACTTTATGGGGTCAGCTGGTTGCGGTGTGGTGAGGTTAAAATCGGAGTCGACCGACTGGGGCCGCATGCCACACAATAGGCGCCATCATCCGATCCCTCTCTCGGGCGTTCGCTCACGCTCGGGAACTCGTTTCGATCTCCTTCCTGTAGGTATGTAGGGACTTCTGTGGTTGCCGCCCATGATGCAAGAAGTTTTTGATCCAGCTGTGCGAGTGATCGAGTGCGGTCGTTTAATCGTGGCTCGGTCAAGGATAATTTGGGGCACCATTATTCGATCTACGATTGGTTATCGCAGATGACTGGGTGAGCAAGGTTGTTTGCGCCTTCAGATCGGTCACGCCAGCAAGGCCGTTTGTCGGGTACATGGTCGTTTACGCGGTCGAGACATGCCCGCCGCAGGATAGGTTTTCGAGGGCTGGATCTTCCTATGTCTTCTACGCACTTTGGGTCTGGGATGATGCCAGGTGCAGCGCACTTAACAGAATGATCCTGTCCGCGTCCCGACAGGGACGGCTCGGCGCGTCCACAGCATGGACGCAAACTATAGGGAAGTTCAGTTCATTGATGGCCTTTCTGTCATGTTGTTCATGCCAGACCTCGGCAGCAATTGAGCGGTCGAACAGTTCACCTGATCGAAGCATAGTATGCATGATCACGGCGAGCTTACGCGCGACCGCGACGGCGGCTCGTTTAAAGCCGATTTTCTCCTTGAGTTTCAGGCCCCAAATACGCAACGCGCTGTTCGCCGTGGTGCGAGTGAGGATCACGACTGCCGCTTCGTACAACAGTCCGCGCAGATGGTTGTCACCGCGCCAACGCCAGGTATTGACGATAGCAACTGGCATTGCTCGCTTGCGCGCGCCGAGGCAATAAGCTGTTTGCTCAATTCGGCGGCGCGGGTGCGGATACCCCGCCAAGCCTCGAGAACCGGCGTGATGATCTGCACGAGCCCTGCATTGCTTGCCAGCAGGCTGCGTACATGGCCTTCAAAAACGCGCCCGGCGCTCTTGGGAACCACCATGCCGAACGTTTTCATCAGACCGCGAATCTGGTTCGACAATTGCGTCTTCGCCCTCAACATCTGATTGCGCGCTGCAAACCAGCGTGCGGGTCAGCATGCTATCGAAGCTCTTAACGCGCACCTCGCGGTAAAAGCCGACCTCGGCCAGATGTGCAAGGCCGTCTGCGTCATTCGCATCGGTCTTGTTCGGTGCCATGTCGAGAGCTGCTTTGGCATGGCGGGCATCGATGCAGATTGCCGGCAAGCCTTCCTGATTCAGCGCGTGATAGAACCAAACCGAAAGAGAACCCGTCTCGAACACGACACGTTTCACGTTCGAAGCGCGCCTGCGGATCACTTCTGCTATCAGTTTAGGGTCAGACGGGCACTTGCCGCGCCAGAGCCGTCGGCCGCTTTCGCGAACCGAGATGAAAGTGTCTTTCAAAGACACGTCGAGGCCGATAAACTGTTCCATGGTTGTCCCCCCGTTTGATGTTGGGCCCGGTCACAATTGTGAGACCGTATTTCATACTACCGGGGGGCAACCAAACTTCCAACGCATCGCAATCGCGCTGCTGGTTCCAACCCCGCGATTACCATATGTCTTCTGTAAGGCCTATGAATGCGGCACTATTAGAAGCCGCTGGCTGGTATGGTGATCTCGGGTCAGATCCAAATCTCGTTAGCGAGCTTCTATGCTCAGAGTCCCTACATATCTACACTGATTTCTCGGTCGCTGAAAGGACAGTGGTGGTATGACTATCTCGCAATCATATCTGTCGCGCTACACCCGCCGGGCCGCCATCTCGAACCGGCGCCTGCCCGCATTCGGCGATGCCGGCGTGACCATGCGCTAAAGGATTATTGGCGTGACGGTGCCGACCGCCAGCGCGTCATGACGCTCAGAGCCCGATTCGAAAGTTTTTCAATCGTAGCAATATCTTGCGGTTCGCCTTGTGAGCATGCGTATGGAGGCGATCAACGCCCAGGCTGTTGATGAGGCGATGGACCGTTCCCAGTCTTTCGCGAGGCGTCGGCATCGGCCCAGCCATGCGAACGTCCGCTCGACGACCCAGCGGCGCGGCAAGAGTTCGAAGCCTTTGGCGGTG
>CAJQMX010000170.1 GCA_905479515.1 uncultured Parasphingopyxis sp. | reverse complement strand
CGCGCACATGCTTCCACTCACCACCCTGCGGTTCGCGAAATCCCAATATTTCCATCCAGCTAAGCTGATTGGTCTCAATTGCTGTCATTGCCATCCCTTTGGTCAGGGAATAGCGGTAAAAGCCTTTCCGAAAGCCGGATGAGCAGGGTTAATAATGATTTTACCGCAGTTTATGCGGCGATCCCTCAGGCAGCGATATCGTAGGGTTGGATTTCGCCTGAAAGATAAAGGTTTCGTGCTTTTGCACGGCTGAGCTTGCCTGAACTGGTGCGTGGCAGGGTTCGGGGCGGAACCAGTTCTATCACACAGTTCATTCCCGTGATCGCGCGCACCTTGTCGCGGATCATGCCGTGAAGTCTTGTGCGTTCGTTAATGTCCGATGTGCGGCACTGCACCAGAACGGCTGGTGTTTCCTCTCCACCGGGTGCGGTGATCGAGAATGCAGCGATGTCACCAGACTTGAAACCGGGCAGCTGTTCCACGGCCCATTCAATGTCTTGCGGCCAATGATTCTTGCCGTTGATGATGATCATGTCTTTGGCGCGGCCCACGACATAGAGATAGCCGTCCGAAAGATAGCCCATATCGCCAGTATCCAGCCATCCGTCTTTCAGGCAGGCATCGGTTGCTTCGGAGTCGCGAAAATAGCCTTCCATGATGGCCGGACCCTGGATCCAGACCTGCCCGATTGCTTTGTCGGGCATCAGGGTGCCATCTTCCTCACGGATTTCGATGGTCGTGTCGCGCACGGCTTTGCCGCAATTGACGATTGCACGATAGCGGACCGGCTCGTCATTATCGGCCTTGGGCACGCCGGACAGTTCACTTTCCTCGACCAGATCGACAACAATCCCTTCGCCTGCCGGCATCAGGGTAACAGCGAGTGTTGCCTCGGCCAGTCCATAGCTTGGCACGAAACATTTTGGATCAAAGCCGGCATCGGCAAAGGCATCCGTGAAATTCTGCATCACATCGGGGCGGATCATGTCCGCGCCATTGCCCGCAAGCCGCCAGCGGGAGAGATCAAAGCGATCTTCGACATGCGACTGACTGCCGATACGGCGTGCGCAAATATCATAGCCGAATGTCGGCGAATAGCTGCACGATGTGCCAGGATTGCGGCTGATCAGATCGAGCCAGGCAAGCGGGCGGCGCGCGAAATCGGCGGTTTTCAGATAGTCGGTCGATACCTGATTCGCGACCATCGAGAGCATGCACCCGACAAGACCCATGTCATGGTAGAAAGGCAGCCAGGAAATGCAGCGATCTTCTCCGCCAATCAGCATGCCATTGGCATGAGAGCCGAGATTGTGGAGCAATGCCTTGTGGCTGATGATTACACCGTGCGGAAAGCGGGTCGAACCGCTGGAATATTGGAGATAGGCGATATCGTCCGGTCCGGCTTGCGGGAAGATAACATCCGGTGCATCTCGCTCGCCAAAGCTTTCCCAATCCATGCCGGGAACAGAACAGGCTTCGGCAGCGGCTTGGGAGATTTCGCCGATCTCTGCCGGGTATAGCAAGATTTGTGGCTCGGAACTGCGCAACTGTACGGCAAGCTGGTCGATATAGCCTTCCTTGCCGCCGAACGAAGTTGGCAAAGGCAGCGGAACGGGAAGCGCACCGGCGTAGACAGCGCCAAAGAAGAGCGCACAGAATTCCGGTTCCGTATCAGCAATAAGCGCAACCCGGTCGCCGGGTTTGATTCCGAACGCAATCAGTCGCTTGGCCGCGGCAATCGAATCTTCGCGCAGCTCCGCATAGGGATAGGGGCGAACAAGATTGCCACGCGCATCGTGGAAATTGAATCCGCGCTTGCCGGTAGCGGCATAGTCCAGCGCTTCGCCTAATGTGTCGAAATCGGAAAATCGTCTTGGCAATTCGTCATGAATTGGTGTTGGTTTGAGAGAATTCGTCATGATGTCCTTCAAATGCTCCCCGCGTCGCGATTGGCTTTTTTCTGGTCCTTTGTGGTTGGCACCATGCCATTTGCGCGATTGAAAATAATATGATTGGGCATTTAGCCGATGAGCCGCGTTCAAAATCCGGCTCCACTATGGCACAAAGATGGCGCATGACCGGTCAAACCCGCAAAAAGCCCCGTCCACCGCTGGATAGTGAAGGCCTGGAGCAGCTCGCGCTGTTCTATGTTGGTCGTTACGCCACAACGAGGGCGAAGCTGCGCACCTATCTGACGCGCAAAGTACGGGAGCGGGGATGGGCGGAAGATCGGCAGCCCGCAATCGCGGAATTGGCCGAGAAATTTGCGGAGCTTGGCTATATTGATGATGCAGCCTTTGCCAATTCGCGCGCGGCTTCGCTTGGGCGGCGCGGCTATGGGGAGCGGCGCGTGGAACAGGCGCTTTATGCCGCAGGCATCGAAGAAAATGACGGCATAGAAGCCCGGAGCATTGCGGCTGATCAGGCATGGGATTCGGCACTGGCCTTTGTTCGCAAACGACGATTTGGGCCGTATGCGACAGAAATTTTCGATCCGGATCGCAAGCGCAAGGCCCTTGCTGCGATGATCCGTGCCGGCCATCACTATGAGCTTGCGAGAAAATTTATCGATAGAGCGCCAGGAGATGTCCCGGAGCGGGAAGACTAGCGGTTCGTTGCTTACACCCTTTCACGGATGCAGGACTTTGTGTTAGATAATTGCCGTTGTGGGGGACGATGCATGACATCGGAAGGTAACGCAGTGGCTTTTGAAGCTGCGTCTGAGAGCGTAGCGGACGATGCTGCCCATGAGGGCGCGTCGGGGGAAGCGCTGTCTCATGCATCGGGGATCGTCAAATGGTTCGATGGCACACGCGGATACGGATTCCTCGTATCCGATGATGGCGATGGTGACATCCTCATCCATTTTTCTGTCTTGCGCGATCATGGTCGGCGAACCCTTCCAGAAGGCGCTCGGCTGGAATGTACATTTGCCGAACGCGATCGCGGTCGGCAGGCCGTAGAGATTCTCTCGATAGATTTGGAAGGCTGCGAAGACTATTCGGATCACCATGCTGGCGATGGCGATCATGAACATGACGTGTTGGCAGCGTCTGCGGGAGACTATGAGCCTGTAACGGTAAAATGGTTCAACCGTTTGAAAGGGTATGGTTTTCTTGTGCGTGAAAGCGAAGATCGAGACGTATTTGTCCATATGGAAGTCGTGCGGCGTTCCGGGCTTGGCGAGATCGATGCCGGAGACCGGTTGCAGGCCCGGATTGCCGATGGCGGCAAAGGACCTCTTGCCGTCACGCTTCAGCATTGCGAATAGCGAAAAATGACCAGATTATTCAATCACGCAATGCTCGTTGTGCTGCCAGCGTTCGCCCTCCTCGGATGCCGGGCCGAATCGCAACTCCCAGCCGATCCACCGGCAATGGCAGAGGCCGCAGAAGCATCGCAGCAATCAACCGGTGAAGCGGCTGCAGAGACGATTCCCGTCACCATACGCACAGCAGGTGGAGATCATCTTTTCGACGTAGAGACAGCAATCACACCCGATGAACAGCGCCGCGGACTCATGTTTCGCGAATCACTTCCGGAAAATGGCGGGATGATCTTTCCGTTCGATTTTCCGCGTTTGGCGAGCTTCTGGATGCGCAATACGCTGATCCCGCTCGATATGATCTTTATTCGCGGCGATGGCGTGATCACCAATATCGCCGCGGAGACCGTGCCCTATTCACTCGATTCCTATTACGCGTCAGAGCCCGTGATCGCGGTTCTCGAGATTGATGGGGGGCGCAGTGAAGAACTGGGGATTGCAGCTGGAGACCGGGTCAGCTGGCCTGATGGCCCGGTCTTGCCGGAATAAGCGAGCCTATTCGGCGCAAGAAGAGTTGGCGTGTTGCAGAAGAGGCGCTAAACGCCAATCGCTATGGGACTTTTTAAAAACATTTTCATCTGGTGGGACGGTGCAACGATCGGCACGGCCTTGCATTCACTGCGTAAAGGCCGGTTCATTGCTGAGGACGCCGATGGCAACCGTTATTATGAAAGCAAGAAGGGCCAGCGCCGTCGCTGGGTGATCTATGCGAGCGGCAAGCCCAATGATGCGAGCAACGTACCTGCCGAATGGCACGGCTGGCTGCATCAAACTGTCGACGACATTCCTGACCAGAGTTTGCCACCGGCGCGGGTATGGGAAACACCCTATACCGCCAACCAGACCGGAACCGACGGTGCATACCGCCCTGCGGGAGCGCTGGAATCAAATCGTGATCGTGCGCGGGCCAGCGGCGATTATGAGGCATGGAGCCCAAGTTGAGCGCTGTTCGCAACCATCTGTTTGAGGCTTTGGTCGGCCTTGTCGTTGTTATCGCGGCGATCTTGCTGGTCTTCTCCTTTCTCGGCCGTACGGCGAGCGGGGCGGGGAGCGACGCAATCGAGGTGACGGCCTATTTTCCCAATGTCAGCGGTGTCAATGTCGGCACGGATGTGCGGGTTGCGGGGCTGTCTATCGGCGAAGTGACAGCAATTACGCTCAATCCCGATGATTTTCAGGCTGAGGTGCGGATGGCCATCGATCCCGGCGCGAACCTTCCCAATGACAGCAGCGCTGCGATCACAAGCGAAGGCTTGCTCGGGGGCAGTTTCATTGCTCTTTTGCCGGGTGGATCATCGGATGTGTTCGCTCAGGGCGATGTCATTCTGGACACGCAGGGCGCAATCGACATGACCGGGTTGATCGGCTCCATGATCAACGATTCAGGTGGCAGCTCGGATAGTATGGGCGATACGATGAGCGACCCGATCGGTGACACGATGAGCGATGACTTCGGGGCGGACGACGGGGAAATGCTCCCATGATCCGTTGGATGGCGGGATCCGCCTTGCTAGCGCTTGCCGCCTGCGGTTCATCCGAAGCGCCTGAAGAAGCGGCCCCTGCTGATGAGCTGACGCTTGATCAGACTCGCAGTGGCCAATCCGATGATGAAACGCTCAATATAGACGATATTGAAGAGATCGGCATTCTGCCGGCCGATCTCACCGGCGTTACGCCTATGGCAGAGCGAGTCGCGGTGCTGGGGTTGCTTAACAAACGCAATGGCCTGTCACGCGAGATTCGTCTGAGCCCTGGCGAATCGACCCGGGTAGGCGATGTCCTGATCCGGCTGCGTGCATGTGAAGAAACCGCGCCGTGGGAGCCGCAGCGGCTGACCGGTGCATTCGTCCAGCTGTTCGTACGGCAAACGGCTCGCGGCGGGGGTGATGAAAGCTGGGAACGGGTGTTTTCAGGATGGCTGTTCAAGGAGCGTCCGGCACTCAATGTGATTGAACACCGGCTTTATGATGTCTGGCCCAAAGCCTGCGAAATGACATATCCCGATATTGCTCCATCGTCCGCATCGTCTGGGAATAGCCGTTCAAGTGCGGCAAGATCGGCACCCGAAGTCGAATCGATCGAACCCGCACTAGCCAGTCCGGTTGAAGACAGCGCGGCATCCAACAGTACTGAATAATCGTCTTTGGCGATCTCAATCGCGCCGAGCGAGGCGAGATGATCGGTCATGAACTGGCAATCGAGCAAGGCGAAACCGCCCATCTTCATGCGCGCAACAAGATGCGCGAGCGCGACCTTTGAGGCGTTCGATACGCGGCTGAACATGCTTTCGCCAAAAAAGGCCCGGCCTAGCCGCACACCGTAAAGCCCGCCGACCAGCTCACCATCCTGCCAGCATTCGATGGAATGGGCGTGATGGCGGCGGTGAAGCTCACCATAGGCATTTTCGATCGCTGGATTGATCCATGTGTCCGGGCGGTCCGGTCGTGCCTCTGCGCATGCCTTCACGACGCGTCCGAACGCCGCGTCGCACGTGACTCGGAATCGGTCTGACCGGATTGTTTTGGCAAGCGAGCGAGAAACCTGAAACCCATCAAGCGGAAGGATCGCGCGCATTTTCGGTTCGACCCAGAACACTTCATCGGCGTCCCGGCTGTCCGCCATGGGAAAGACGCCCACCGCATAGGCGCGCAGCAACATATTCGGATCGAGCAAGTCCACCGGCTGACAATAGCGACCCACGCGCTATCCGTCATCGACGGAAAGCCACCTAGTTTAAAGCTTGGCTATCTTGCGCTCAACGCCGCGCCACAATTGCGCGAAAGCTTGTCCTGCGGGGGATTGCGGGGCGAAGGCGCCGACCGGCGCGCGCCGGCTCGCCATTTGCTCGATCGCGCTTGCATAGGGAATTACGGGCCAGCTTTTCTTGTCGGCCAGCGCATCGCGATGCAGCGTCCGGCGGCGATCGACCATGGTATAAACCGGCAGGATCGCCGTTCGTCCCTTATGGTTGCGCTCAATATGCGCGACGACTGTTTCAAAGGCCCGTTGCGATAGCGGGGAGGGGATGACCGGCACGAGCACCAGATCCGCAGCGCGCAAAATCTGGTCGCTGGTTTCGGTCAGGCCCGGCGGACAATCGAGGATGATCCGGTCATAATCGCGCGAGACGGTCTCGATGATTTTTGTGAGCCGCTTTTTCTTGCCGAACGAGAAGAACATCCGGTCAAGTTCACGCAGGGAATGGTCAGCGGCCAGAAGGTCCAGCCGTTCGATACTGGTAGGCCGGATCAGCTTGTTCGGTTTGATTTCCTGATCATAGACACCATCGGCCAGGCGCTTGGGTTTCTTGCCATCCTGCATCAGGAAGGTTGCCGCGGCTTGCTGGTCCAGATCCCAAAGCAATGTGCGGCGTGATGAAAGCATGGCGGCGCACCATGCAAGGTTCACCGCCAGCGTCGTTTTCCCGACCCCGCCTTTCATGCTGTAAATTGCAATCGTTGCCATGGCATGGTCCTAGCGCCCGAAAATCCCATCGCCAAATTGTGATGGTTAAGAGCATCCCATTTTGGGACGATCTTTTATTCGCTTATTCAACGGCTTCGGTGTCTTCATTTGCATATAGTCTATCGAGCCAGGCGCGCATATCAGCGGCGCTACGATCCGGTGTTTCCTCCATCGGAATATGGCCGATACCGGGGTAAACGATGAGCACGCTGTCTGGAATATGCGCATCGAACCATTGACCTGATGATAGCGGTACGAGCGTATCTTCCTCACCCCATATCACCAGTGTCGGCACCGCGATTGCGGCCATGGTTTCCGGGCTGGCCACGGTCCGCTCTGCACGCCCCCGCGCGCCTGTTGCTGCGCGATTGCCGGGATAGAGAAGCAGATCATAATAGCGGTCCACCATGATATCATCGACAATGGCCTGATTGCTCACGCTTTGCCGGAGCGATGTTTCGACCATGGAGCGCGGCGTTATTTTCTGCATTAGCCGGGAAATCACTGGCATCTGCGCGATACGAAAGCCGATGGGCAGTTTGCGCGGCTCGGCATCCGGCACGCCCGAGGCGTCAATCAGCACCAGGCCATTGAGCCGGTTTCCATGGGCAAGCGCGTAATTCCAGGCGACCCAGCCGCCCATCGAATTGCCGGCGACCACAAAGTCGGTAAGGCCCAGCGCATTGGCTACGCCGTCCAGCGTTTCCACAAATATATCCGTGTCATAATTGCCGTCCGGCGTCGGGCCGGTCAGGCCGTGGCCCGGTTGATCATAGCTGATGATGCGATAATCGTCCGACAGGCGTTCGACCCACGGCTCCCAGGTCTGAAGTGAGGCGCTGGAGCCATGAACCAGCACGAGCACCGGCGCGGCGCGTGGTCCTTCATCGCGCACATGAACAGTCAGCCCGCTGGGTAGTTCAATGAATTGCGACGCGTCATTTGTGTAGAGCGCACGGAGTTCCTCGACATCCCGGTCGGGTGTCCAGAACCAGAAAATGGCCCCGCCAACACAGATAAGCAGGATCAACGCGGCCCATTTGAAAAACGTTTTCATCGCCGCGCTGCCCCTGTTTATGTGCGTGTCTAGATTATCTCTTTGACCAGATCCTGGGGACGGCAGAGCCGCACACCCTTTTCGGTTTCGACAATCGGCCGATTGATGAGAATGGGGTTCTTGACCATCGCATCGAGGATCGCGTCATCGCTGACTTCCGGATCGTTCAGGCCGAGCTCCTTGGCGAGTGGCTCTTTGATTCGCAAACCATCGCGCGGTGTGATTCCGGCCTTCTTGTAAAGCTCGGCAAGCTTCTTCTTGCTGGGCGTGTCGTTCAAATAATCAACGACGCGAACAGCTATAGCCGGTGCCTTTTCCAGAATCTCCAGCGTCTTGCGGGACGTGCCGCAGCGCGGATTGTGGTAGATAATGGCCTGCATCGAACTAACTACTCCTGTACGTTTGACAAGTTTTCCAAAACTGCCATCGCCTCGTCACGCCGGGCCCAAGGCACGAAAACATGATCGTGATGATATGCTGCCACTATATTGGCACTGATCCCCGTTTCGGCAAGCGCCGAGGCTATTTTAGCCGTCAACCCGACGGCGCTGAGCGCGCTCGTAGCGCCAATTGTGATTTTTGCCCAGCCCTCTTCGTACTCTAGGCCGATTCCCTCAAGGATGGAGGATAGCGCAATTACGCTCGCACCCTCGGCCTCGGCAAAGGTGGCGACGGGCACCAGGCCTTGCGGCCAGCCAGACCCGATGGGGATAGTGATAAAGCCGTGCTCCTCCTCGGCAAGCATCGGCTTCAAGTCGCGCAAAAGCGCTGAAAGATCGGTTTCTCCAGGCATTTAACTGGTTTCGGCGGCTGTCTGGTTCCGATCCAGCCATTCCTCGAGCCATTTGATCGTATAGTCGCCCGCAAGGAAATCAGAATCATCGAGCAATGCCCGATGCAGGGGCAGGGTGGTTTCCACGCCCTCGATCACCATTTCCTCCAGCGCGCGGCGCAGCCGCATGATGCATTTGTTCCGGCTTGTTCCGTAAACAATCAGTTTGGCGACCATGGAATCATAATAAGGCGGGATCGAATAGCCGGAATAAAGGCCGCTATCGACGCGCACATGCATGCCGCCTGCGGGGTGATAGTTGATCACCTTGCCCGGTGAAGGCGCAAAAGTCTGATGATGTTCTGCATTGATCCGGCATTCGATCGCATGGCCCGTGAACGTTACTTCGTCCTGCGTCACTGAAAGCGGCTGGCCGGCGGCGACAAGAATTTGCTCACGCACCAGATCAAGGCCCGTGATCATCTCGGTCACCGGATGTTCGACCTGCAGCCGGGTATTCATCTCGATGAAATAGAAGCCGCCATTTTCGTAAAGGAATTCGATCGTGCCCGCCCCGCGATAGCCCATGCCGGCCATCGCATTGGCGCAGATATCACCCATCCGGGTGCGTTCTTCCGCCGTGATGACGGGGGAGGGTGCTTCTTCGAGCACTTTCTGGTGGCGGCGCTGGAGCGAGCAATCCCGTTCACCAAGATGGACAGCATTGCCCTTGCCGTCGCCAAAAACCTGGAATTCGATATGGCGCGGATTGCCGAGAAATTTTTCCAAATACACGGTCGCATCGCCAAAGGCCGATTTGGCTTCCGACCCGGCCTGCTTGATCAGCGATTCGAGCTGGCTGGCGTCTGGCACGACCTTCATGCCGCGCCCGCCGCCGCCGGATGCAGCCTTCACAATCACCGGATACCCAATTTCGTCGGCAACCTTCTTCGCCTCTGAAATCTCTTTAACCGCACCATCCGAGCCCGGGACAAGAGGAAGGCCGAGCTTGCCAGCAGTGCGCTTCGCTTCAACCTTGTCACCCATGATCCGGATATGTTCGGGCTTTGGCCCAATCCAGATAATGTCATGATCTTCGACGATCTTGGCGAATTTCTCATTCTCGGAGAGGAAGCCATAACCGGGATGGATCGCATCGGCGCCGCTGAT
>CAJQMX010000169.1 GCA_905479515.1 uncultured Parasphingopyxis sp. | reverse complement strand
TCGTCGATCACGTCGATCGCCTTGTCCGGCAGCTTGCGGTCATGGATGTACCGGCTGGAAAGCTCCACCGCCGCTTTGATCGCGTTGGCGGTGTAGCGCACCTGGTGGTGCTCCTCGAACGACGGCTTCAAGCCGATCAGGATCTTGACGGCTTCAGCACTGGACGGTTCGTGGATATCGATCTTCTGGAACCGCCGGACCAGGGCCCGATCCTTCTCGAAGTAGTTGCGGTATTCCTTGTAGGTGGTCGAGCCGATGCACCGGATCGCGCCGCTGGAAAGCGCCGGCTTGAGCAGGTTGGACGCATCCATCGCGCCGCCCGATGTCGCACCCGCCCCGATGACCGTGTGAATTTCGTCAATGAACAGAATCGCATCAGGCAGTTTTTCGAGTTCGTTGACGACCGCTTTCAACCGTTCCTCGAAATCGCCGCGATAACGCGTGCCCGCAAGCAATGCGCCCATATCGAGCGCATAGATAATGGCGGGGAGCAGCACTTCGGGAACATCCTCTTCCACGATGCGCCGCGCCAGCCCTTCAGCGATGGCGGTTTTGCCGACACCGGGCTCACCCACATATAGCGGGTTATTCTTGGAACGGCGGCAGAGAATCTGCACGGTCCGGTCGACTTCCATCGAGCGGCCGATCAGAGGGTCAATCTTGCCGGCTTTGGCTTTCTCGTTAAGATCGACGCAGAACTGCTTGAGCGCGCTCTCATTTTTCTTTTTACCACCCGGCTTTTGTTCGGGCTGATCGTCATCATCGTCGGTGCCGCTGATTTCGCGGTTTTCGCTGTCTGTTTCACCCTTGCCGACACCATGTGAGATAAAGCTGACCGCATCGAGCCGGCTCATATCCTGCTGCTGGAGAAAATAGACGGCATAGCTTTCGCGTTCGGAAAAGAGCGCGACAAGCACATTGGCACCGGTCACTTCGTCGCGCCCCGACGATTGCACATGGAGGATCGCACGCTGCACCACACGCTGGAAGCCGCTGGTCGGGGAAGGGTCAGTCGTGCCCTCAATCCGCAGTGCTTCAAGCTCATTGTCGAGATAAACGCCGACCGCTTCCTGCAGTTCTGAAATTTCGACGCCGCAGGCTGTCATCACCTGCGCGGCATGATCGTCATCGGTCAGCGCGAGCAGCAGATGTTCGAGCGTAGCATATTCATGCTTGCGGTTCGCGGCTTCCGCGAGCGCATTATGCAGTGTCTGTTCCAGTTCACGAGCAAAAGAGGGCATTAGTTAACTCCTTGCCGGTCTCTACACAGCGGAGACCCGGTAAATCCTATATGGGAATGGTTAACGAATAAGTTAACAAAAGGAATATTATTGGCATATAAAGGCCCGGGACTCGCCAGATTGAGCGATATTTTCGCCCGCGGCCTCATCGTTTGAACAGCTCGTCAGCCGCTTTAAGATGGGTAACGGCGCCGTCCAGTTTCTTCCTTACGCGGGCTATTTCGCTCTCCAGCGCCCTAATCCGCGTTTCCAGTTCTTCTACAGAATATGGGTCGAGATCCTCTTTGCACAATAGCGTGAGAGGATCCCCGGGCGTTTTGGCGAAAAGTTCGTCCAAATCCATGACTCTAACGTTGACGCTCGACCCCCGGCTGTCAATAAGGCAGCGCGTTTTTGCGCACATGGATGGGGGATAATCATGGCCGCGGTGCCAGATCAAATGACCGCAATCGATATGGAAAATCCCGGCGGTCCGGAGGTTCTCCAGCCTGTAACGCGGCCTGTGCCCCAGCCGGGGCCCGGCGAGGTGCTGGTGAAAGTGGCGGCCGCCGGTGTGAACCGGCCCGATATTGTCCAGCGCAAAGGATTTTACCCACCGCCGCCCGGCGCGCCGTCCATTCCCGGCCTGGAAATCGCCGGTCAGGTTGTTGCGCTTGGCGAAGGCGTTGATGAAGCGGTGCGGGGACAGTCGGTCTGCGCGCTGGTCACTGGCGGCGGCTATGCAGAATATTGTACAGCGCCCGTTGTGCAGTGTCTGAGTGTGCCCGAATCCCTGTCGATGCAGGAAGCGGCAGCGCTGCCCGAAACATTGTTCACCGTTTGGCATAACCTGTTCGAACGCGCCTATGCGCGCCGGGGTGAAACCGTATTGGTGCATGGCGGAACGAGCGGCATTGGATCAATGGCGATCATGCTGGGGAACCTGTTTGACCTCACCATGATCGTGACCTGTGGAAGCGACGAAAAATGCGCGGCAGCGAAGGAGATCGGCGCGGCCCATGCAATCAACTATAAATCCAAGGATTTCGTCGACGAGGTGAAGCGCATTACGGAAGGCGCGGGTGTCGAGATCGTGATCGACATGGTCGCCGGCGACTATGTCGCGCGCAACATCAAATGCCTGAAAGAGGATGGCCGCCATGTGACCATCGCGGTCCAGGGTGGGCTCGAAGCGACGATCAACATGGCGCAGGTGATGAGCCGGCGGCTGACGCTTACCGGATCAACGCTGCGGGCGCGTTCGGTAGAGTTTAAGGGCCTGTTGGCCGATGAAATCCAGCGCAACGCCTGGTCCTTTGTCGAGCAGGGCAAGCTGCGCCCCGTCATGGATCAGAGCTTCCCGCTAATCGACGCTGCCGCCGCCCATAAGCGGATGGAAGCGGGCGCGCATATCGGAAAGATCATATTGGAAATCTGATGGCGGCTTTGAATTCACGCGCTGGCCTTCGCTGAACCGTTGGCTGGCCCGAGTGGCAAGCCTGCCCGGCCATGTTTCCATGGAATCCTGACCAGATTGCCCGAATTTCTGCTTTTTTGTGCATAGCAGCAAAAAATGCCCCGGACGTCGTTTAGCTGTAACAATGAATCGTCATAGGCTTCCAGGCGGAACAACCGACGAGGCTTGTTATGGATGCACCGCACGATTTTCTGAAAGACGCAGCGATTTTCAATCTGTCGGACAGGCAGGTCTCCGGACCGGAACCTGACCGGGACCGCCAGCGTTTTCGCACCATCTGGGTGTCCGATATTCATCTCGGTACCAAGGGTTGCAACACCGAATTGCTGATCGATTTTCTGGACAATACCGACAGCGAGACCATGTATCTGGTCGGCGATATCATCGATGGCTGGCGGATGAAAAAGCGGTTCTACTGGCCCGCCGAACATAATGATGTGATCTGGCGTGTGTTGAAACGTGCCCGGCGCGGCACACAGATCGTCTATATTCCCGGCAATCATGACGAAATGTTCCGCTAGTTCAC
>CAJQMX010000168.1 GCA_905479515.1 uncultured Parasphingopyxis sp. | reverse complement strand
CAGATAGATTGCACCATGTGCGAGGTTTACAATTCTCATCAATCCGAAAATCAAAGTAAAGCCTGCCGCTGCAAGAAAATATAGGGCTGCAACCGTCAGGCTGTTGAATAGAGCGACGATAAAAAGAGTGAGTGACATCTTAATTATCCCGCCGTTAAGCCGCCATCGACAGTGAGCACAGTCCCAGTAATCCAACTCGCCTGCTCCGACGCCAAGAACAGGGTAGCATTCGCTACATCACTAGGCGCACCAATTCGGCCGATGGGATAGCTTCGAGCATTATAGTCCATCAATTTCTGCTGAGAGTCAGGGTCCATTTTCTGAATGCCAGCCGTACGTCCAGGGCTCTCTACCGTACCCGGTGCGAGTGCATTTACACGGATCCCATGGGGCCCAAGTTCGAAAGCTTGTGCACGTGTAAGGGAAGTCATTGCTCCCTTTATCATCGAATAGAGAGTTGACGTTCTATCCGGTAGAATTTTTGTTGCAAAATAAGATGACATATTGATTACATTGCCACCCGTTGCGGCCAAAGAACTAACTAGGGCCTGCGTCAAAAAATATGAACTGCGTAAGCTAACATCAACAAAGGCGTCAAACTCAGTGTTGGTCACTTCGTTAAACGGCGTAAATCCAATTATTCCAACATTATTGACCAATACATCGACTTGAGGGAGCTTAGTCGCTTGGTCAATTAGTTTGCCGATGTCTGATCGGTCACATAAATCAAGGCAAGAAACTTCCACGTGCGTACCGTGCTTACTCAGATCCTTCTCGGCCTTGGAAACGCCTTCTTGCTCCTTCCCGACGACGAATAGGCTGGCCCCTGCCCGAGCGAACCTATGAGCCATTTCTAGCCCTAGGCCGTCAGTTCCGCCGGTGATAATGACCGTTTTTCCTGCAAAATCATACATGTTCTTCTCCTGCGCTGCCTCGCCCAACCTCACCATGAGACAGCCACATATTTCGGCTCTAGGTATTCGAGCATACCCTCGTGCCCGCCTTCGCGACCTATCCCACTTTGTTTGGTTCCGCCAAATAGAGCTGCTGGATCAGACACCAATCCGCGATTAATGGCGATCATTCCGGCGCCCAGCCTTTCGGCAACGTTCAATGCCCGCGCTAGGTCTTTAGAAAAAACGTAGGATACCAACCCATAGATAGTGTCGTTGGCAAGTTGGACGACTTCTCTTTCGTCACTAAACGTTACAATAGGCGCAATTGGACCAAAAATTTCTTCCTTCAATATTTCTGCGTCGTGTGAAACACCACTCAAGACGGTTGGAGGAAAGAAGAAGCCGTCATTCTGGGAACAATCACCACCTGTTTGGAGCTGAGCCCCCTTCTCAACTGCGTCGGCAACCAGCCTAACCATATCGTCCACAGCAGATTGATTTATCAGTGGTCCGCATGTTGTTGCTGCATCGTACGCTTTTCCTACAGTCATTCCGGCCATTCGAGTGGTCAGTTTTTCAGTAAATTCCGCGCTTACCGATTCATGAACGTAGAAGCGGTTAGCCGCTGTACATGCTTCCCCCGCGTTCCGCATTTTGGCAACCATCGCCGCATCGACTGCGAGATCAACATCGGCATCGTCAAAAACTATGAAAGGTGCGTTACCCCCCAATTCCATAGAGCAGTTTACAACGCAGTCCGCTGATTCGCGCAATAGTATCCGACCGACAGCCGTAGAACCCGTAAAGCTCAGTTTGCGAACACGCGGATCATGAAGAATGGCAGAGGCCACTTTTCCCGACTGGCTGGAAGTTATTACATTCACGACGCCTGCGGGTACACCAGCTTCAATTAGTAATGCCGCAATTGCATACGCAGTCAATGGCGTCTCTGAGGCAGGTTTAAGGATACAAGTGCAGCCAGCGGCAAGCGCTGGCGCGATTTTTCTTGTCGCCATAGCGGCAGGGAAATTCCAAGGAGTGACAAAAAGTGAAACTCCCACGGGTTCATATTGTGTCAGAATGCGGTTACCACCGTTGGGCGCGTTACTGATTTGTCCGATGGCCCTTACAGCTTCTTCGGAATACCATCTAAAGAATTCAGCGGCGTATGCGACTTCTCCGCGCGCATCGGGTAGTGCCTTGCCGTTTTCCAGCGAAATCAGTTGCGCAAACCACTCTGCTTTTTCTTTCATCAAATAGAAAGCTCGCATCAAAATTTCCGCTCGCTGGCGCGGGGATGTGCTAGCCCATCCAGAAAATGCTTCGCTTGCCGCATCTACTGCTGATATTGCGTCATCGACTGATGCACTTTCGACGGAAGTGATTACCGCCTTAGTTGAAGGGTCTAACACCTCTATAGGTTTACCACCGCTGCCTTTTAGCCATTTTCCACCGATAAATAGCTCAGTCTTCAAGCGGGTTATCACAATTTCATTTTCAGATATGGGGCTCATTGTGGTTCTCTCTAGGTGGTTTGTGGTTGGGGACACATTTTTTGATTTTACTTTGAGGCTGCTCTCAGTATTTCACGGAGACCATCGACGTCTAAGGGCCGCGGGTTATTGTCGATAAGCCTCCCGGCGGTCAGTGCTTGTGTGGCGGCCCACTCAATACGTTCCTGAGGAAATCCAATTTTCCGCAGGCTATCTGGAATTCCGATTTCGGCGAAAAGTCTACGCACCGACTCTATTGCATCGTCAGCAGTTGCTTGCGGGTATGTCCGCATTGCTTCTCCGATTTCGGCCAATTCTGCCTCTATCGACGAACGATTGAAATCCATTACGAATGGCATCAAAGTCGCGACTCCTAAGCCGTGAGATGTACCAGTTATCGCCCCAATAGGATATTGAAGAGCATGTGCGGCTGCCGTACCCGCCGCCCCGAAAGCAAGTCCAGCCAAAAGTGCACCGAGCATGACGTCCGCCCGCGCGGAAATATCGTCTGGGTTTTGGACGGCGTTTGATAGGGAGCCGGAAATCAACCTAATTGCGGAAAGTGCATTGACATCGCTAATGCAGTTTTTTCCAACGAAAACGCGACTTATTCCAATTTCAGGATCTGGTTGCCGGCGCGTAGCGCAAAATGCTTCGATTGCGTGTGTCAGCGCATCCGCACCTGCGTGGGCTGTCAGTTCCGATGGGCACGTCAATGTCAATTCCGGGTCACATATGGCGCAAGCAGGGATTATAAATGCGCTTGAAATTCCGACTTTCAATGTCGCTGACGTGTCGGAAACAACTGCAACTGGGGTTACTTCTGATCCGGTTCCCGCCGTTGTCGGCATAGCGATTAGTGGCAACACCGGCCCTGGGACATTGTTCTCCCCATAATACTCACGAAGCGCTTGACCGTGGCTGAATAGAATATTCAGGCATTTTGCGTGGTCAATACAGCTGCCCCCGCCAATAGCCACTATGACGTCTGGCCGAAAACTATTTGCAAAGGCGACACTTTCTTCAACGAGTTCAACTGGAACCTCCGGTTGAACCGCGGAAAAAATCTCCAAAATCCCGCCATTCGCCTGAATGTCTGATGCGATTTCAGTGAGAAACGATTCTACGGCGATGCGTTCATCGGTACAAATAAGCACTCGCTTTCCAAACTGTAGCGCAACTTTCGCAAGAGCCCGCCTTTGACCTGCGCCGAATAGGACCAGGCCTGGTGCCCGCTGAATGCCAAATTCACTATTCATTTGTCTCTCCCAGTATAGGTTTCAATCCGCGTTCCGCGAAAAGACTATTTAGCCGTCCCATTACGCTATCGGGTAACGTTAACCCCTGATTGTGGTTTACAGCACGACGCTGTCGCATCCTGTCTCCGGGGACACTTACTGCTTCTCCACTTTCCAGCGGTGGACTTTGGCGTACTTCATCTAGATATCGATTTATGGTTTCGCCTATTCCATTAGTTGCAGTGCGGCTGAGGAGAAACACATCGCCTTTGTTGCAAATCTGGCTCTCGTCCAGTGTCCCGGCGATATCAGTGCCAATTGCGCTGTCGCATAGCGTAGTAACTAGCAGTTCAATTGCCAATCCTAGCCCATAGCCTTTCGCCCCGCCGAAAGGTGCCACAGCGCCAGCCTTAGCTGCTTCGGCATCTGTCGTCGGCACACCCGCTCCATCGAGTGCCCAGCCTTCTGGCAATGTCGCACCCCGAGCGGCGTAATCATGAATTTTCCCCATCGAAACCAAACTCGTAGCCATATCAAGTACGAACGGCTCGGTCGGTGTTGGGACACCAACTGCCACAGGATTGGTGCCTATTAGCGCCTTACTTCCACCCCATGGATGTACTAGTGCCTCGCTGGTTGAAAACCCCAACGCGACAAACCCTTTTTGCGCCATTTCCTCTACGTAGCCAGCGAGCATGCCGATATGGTTGTTGTTGCGGATAGCGATGAGGCAGCATCCTTGCTCTTCAACCACAGGCATTGCGGCCTTCAAGGCGTTTCGTACGACAACTGGGCCTAATCCCATTTGACCATCCACAGATAAGAGCGAGCGACCTAGCCAGTTGTGTTGCCCAGAAGATGTGGGCGACAGGACTCCATTTCGTATACGCTCGATTATCCTCGGTAAGCGCATCACCCCGTGCGATGGCAATCCCCTTAGGTCAGCTTCGATAAGGGATTGCACTTGATATTTCGCATCGTCGACAGATGCCCCCCATGCGACAAGAAGATCGGTCGCAAGCTGATATACTTCGTCTGATGCAATCTGCTTACGCACCTCAGATATCCAATTCTGCAACTGTATTGGTCAGCGTTCCGATGCCCTCTATGTGACAGTCAACCGTGTCACCGACCTGCAAGTATCCAGTGGCTGGAATAACGTCATCACGAGTTGGGCTTTTTCCTCCCAATTCTTTGTCTTGCGCCCACGCTGTGCCACCCGGTGTGCCGGTAATAATGACAAAGCCAGGTTCAAGTGTGAAATTAATCGAGAAAAAATGCACCAATTCCGCCACACCAAAAATCATGCTTCCCGTAGTGTTGGATTGGCGGAGCTCGCCATTTACTAACGTTTTTAGCACTAGCGCCTGCGGATCAATTATCTCGTCAGCAGTTACTATACACGGCCCGATTGGAGCAGAAGTATCGAAGTTCTTACCCGGCCCTGTTTCATACCATGTGAAACCATTCTCCGTCCTAACTTGCCTGTCTCGGGCCGTCACATCGTTTACAATTGTATATCCGAAAACATGGTCAAGCGCATCCTCAACAGGAATATGACGACCTGATTTGCCGATTACGATTGCAAGTTCCGTTTCGTAATCGAGTTTCTTTGTAGTCTTTTTGTCCCAAATAATATCTTGGCGAGGTCCAATTACGCAGGTTGGCGACTTCAAAAAAAATTCAGGCTCTTTCGCTTTTAGGGGCGCATCTTCTTTTTCCGCAACGTGATCAGTGTAGTTTCCGCCGCTACATAGAATTACCTTGGGATTCATCGATTCAATCAGACGAACCTCATTCGGCGAGTGAATGCCTACATTCTCCTTCCGAGCAAGCTCGATTGCTGTGGACGCGACCTTAATCGCTGAAGCTCCCCCCGCGACAAAGCTGACCATATCCCCAAAAAGGGCTCTATCCGTTACAGTCATAAACGGTTTCACATTGTCCAGCGCGATCGGATCAACGATATCCCCCTTGTCGCCAAGCAACAGCCCGACTCTTTTACTGCTACCGCTCAAAAATTGAACAACTCTCATCGTGATACCTCATTTAGCTTTGCTTGCTTACACTGATGCAAGCTTCCTGAGTATTGGTATAACCAATTAGCCTTATGGGTCAACCCATTTTTAGGGCCTTTGTCTTATGTGCAAAAATGGAGTAGCTGTGACGTTAGACCAAGCGCACAGGAAGTGCCTAGCGAAAGAATCAACATGAGCACGTTAGAAAGAAAAATTTCATCGGACATTCGGAACGGCGTTTTAGCGCCAGGGAGTCAGCTCCCAACCGAACGGGAATTTGCGGAATCATTTGGTGTTTCACGCGCGGCTGTTCGACGTAGTCTGGCCCACCTGGAAAACGAAGGGTACGTTGTTAGAGAGGTCGGCCGGGGGACATTTGTTGCCGACAGCCCCTCAGGGCTAGAAGGGGGGGGGAAGCTCGATCTGAGCGACATGAGCCCCAGCGAAGTCACCAATGCCAGGCTGTACTTTGAACCATATATAACAAGTCTAGCTGCGGTTTCAGCCACTCGTGAAAATCTGGGTAATCTAGAAAAGTTGATAAAGAGCAGCGAAGCTGCCGAGTCCGTTCAAGAGTTTGATTACTATGATGGCGCATTTCATTTGGCGATTGCTGAAGCAACTCAAAATAGCTTCTTGCAACTCATATGTAACAACGTTCAGCAAGTCCGCAACCGTGCGGAATGGGGGCGTCTCAAGTATGTAAGCGTTACACCTGAGCGCCGTCTAATCTACGAAGCAGATCATCGCAAAATATTTGAAGCCATCCGAACAAGAGATGGAAAGAGCGCACGCGCCGAGGCGATGAACCATCTTCGAAATGTTATCAATTTTCTATTTTAGAGGCAAATTTTTTGTTAAAGTTGTTGCTTTGGTTAGACCCATATGCAAGATTGGGCTAACCAGTCTGGGAGGACATCATGACACCTAAATCCATTGCGCAGTTCTTGGCCGCTAGCATAATCTTCGCAGCAAATCCGGCTTTTGCCGAAGAAATTCAAATCAAGTTCCCTACCGAGTACTCAATGAACATCGCTCCGGGATTGGCGAACGAAGAATTTGCGCGGCTAGTCACCACTGCTTCTGGCGGAGATATTTCCGTCAAATTTTACCCATCCGGTAGCCTCTACAAAGGAGTGGATTTGCTGCAAGGCGTGCTCCGGGGCGACGTTCAGATGTCAACTCTGGTATCGCCTTTCTGGACTGCAGCTAGCAGCAAGTTAAGCGTTCTGGAACTTCCCTATGCATTTCCAACGCACCAATCTTTTCGAAATGCCGCAGAAGACAAAGCTTTTGTTGCCGGTGTTTTCTCCGAAATTGAAGAAAAAGGGGGTGTGGTACTCGGTTTGCTACCGTACGACTACCTTGTTCCGGGTACTCGTGACAAAGCATTAATTAGCCCCGGAGACTTTTCTGGACAGCGCATGCGTAGCTTGGGTCGCTCCAATTTGGCAATACTTGAGGCGCTTGGTGCCGTACCAGTGTCGCTCAACCTAACCGAGTTGTCACCAGCTTTGCAACAAGGGCTGATTGATGGTCTAAATGGTCCGATCGATATTTACCTAACTTACAAATGGTATGAACACATCAAACACATCACCATGGCGAACTATTCAACGATCTTCTATCCATGGGTGGTCAACAAGCAATGGTGGGATGAGCTGTCAGATGAACACAAAGTCATTATCCAAGAAGCAGCTGACACTGCAATTGCCAACCATTGGCAGCGATTGGCCGATCTGAGGTCTTCGTCAATCGACGAACTACGCGCTCTGGGCGTAGAGATTCACGAACCATCGGATGCGGAAATTGAAGCATGGCGTGACATTACGGCCCATGTGTGGGAAAGTTTCGCCCAAAATGGTGGAAGCGAACTGATTAATGCCTTGAAGGAGGCGAGAAATTGA
>CAJQMX010000167.1 GCA_905479515.1 uncultured Parasphingopyxis sp. | reverse complement strand
AGCCCGCAGTCATCATGGCAGCGTCTGGCGAGACGGTCAGCTTTGGTCAGCTTGACAAAAACTCCAACAAGATCGCCCATCTTTTTCGCGAGCTTGGCCTTGGCCATGGCGATCCCATTGCGATTTGCATGGACAACCGGGCGCGGTTTTTCGATCTGGTTTGGGCCGCCCAGCGCGCTGGTCAGATTTATGTCGCGATCTCTTGCCGACTGACTGCTCCCGAAATTGCCTATATTTTGGAAGACAGCGGTGCCAAGGCTTTGTTCACGTCCGATTATATCGGTGAGGCGTTGGACCAGTTGGCCGATTTCGGGCCGCCACTGGAACGGTTCATCGTCGAAGGCGAGCATCCCGGCTATCGCAATCTCGATGCTGCGCTTGAACATTTGCCGGATACGCCAATCGCCGATGAACGGGCCGGGATCGACATGCTGTATAGCTCGGGCACGACCGGGCAGCCCAAGGGCGTTCGCTTCCCCTTGCCGGAGGAGCCGGGCATTGCGGAATCCAACTCGCTGATGATGTTGGCGATGGGTGCATTCGGATTCAGCGCTGACAGCATCTATCTCTCGCCGGCGCCGCTCTATCATGCTGCCCCGCTGCGCTGGAGCCTGACCGTGCACAAGATTGGGGGCACCGTGGTCGTCATGGAGAAATTCGATCCGGAAAACGCGCTGGCGCTGATCGAGAAACACAAAGTCGATATCAGCCAATGGGTGCCGACCCATTTCGTGCGGATGCTCAAACTGCCGGAAGCGGTGCGCGAGCGCTATGATGTTTCGTCTCTCAAATGCGCTGTCCATGCCGCCGCGCCTTGCCCGATTCCGATCAAGGAAAAGATGATCGAATGGTGGGGGCCTGTGCTCAAGGAATATTATGCTGGCAGTGAAGGCAATGGCTTTACCTTCATCGATTCCGAAAACTGGCTGACCCATAAGGGTTCGGTCGGAACCGCGCTGATTGGCATCATTCGGATCTGTGATGAGGATGGCAATGAGGTTCCGCCGCGCACCGAAGGCACCATCTATTTCGAAGGCGGCACGGAATTCAAATATCATAATGATCCCGAAAAAACCTCGGAAGCAACCAACAAACATGGCTGGACTACGCTTGGCGATGTCGGCTGGGTCGATGAGGACGGGTTCCTGTACCTCACTGATCGCAAGAGCTTCATGATCATCACTGGCGGTGTGAATGTCTATCCGCAGGAGATCGAGAACCTGCTGATAACCCATGACAAGGTGGCCGATGCCGCCGTGATCGGCGCGCCGGATGAGGATATGGGCGAGCGGGTAGTCGCGATTATCCAGCCGCTGGATATGGCCAATGCCACGCCTGAATTCGCGGAAGAACTGACGACTTGGCTGCGGCATCATTTGTCCGGCGTGAAAATCCCCCGCCAGATTGATTTCATGGAAGAGCTGCCCCGTCATCCAACCGGCAAGCTCTACAAACGCCTGTTGCGCGACGAATATTGGAAAGATGCGAAGGCCGGATAGCAAAAGGCCCTCCCTCCGGGTGGAGGAAGGGCCTTCCGCTTCGACAAGAAATTAAGGCTTATCTCGGAGCCATGCGAATGGCGCCGTCGAGGCGAACATCTTCGGCATTGAAATAGCCATTTTCGATCATCGCGAGCGCGAGATGCGCATATTCTTCCGGCTGGCCCAGACGTTTCGGGAACGGCACGGAAGCGGCCAGCGCATCGCGGACTTTCTGCGGTGCACCCATCAGCAGCGGCGTATCGAAAATGCCGGGCAGGATCGTGTTGATGCGGATATTCTCGCTCATCAAATCACGGGCGATTGGCAATGTCATGCCGACAACGCCGGCCTTTGATGCTGAATAGGCAACCTGGCCCATCTGGCCATCTTCAGCCGCAACCGATGCGGTGTTTACGATAGCGCCGCGATCACCACCTTCGGTAAGCGGTTCGAGTGTCATCATGCCGGCTGCCGATTTGGCAATGCAGCGGAAGGTGCCGACCAAGTTGATCTGGATAAGCCAGTTAAAGGCGTCGGCCGGATAATGTTTGATCGAGCCATCTTCCTTGGAACGGCTGGCGGTTTTCATCGCCGCGCCTGTGCCCGCACAATTGACGAGAATGCGTTCCTGGCCATGGGCTTCGCGCGCCTTGGCAAACCCGGCATCAACGCTGTCATCTTCGGTCACATTCACTTCGCAAAAGATGCCACCGATTTCTGCGGCAACGGCATTACCCTTTTCTTCCTGCAGGTCGAAAAGCGCGACTTTCACGCCTTTGGATGCCAGCAAGCGCGCCGTGGCTGCGCCGAGACCCGATGCGCCGCCGGTAACGACTGCCGAGATATTTTCGTTGAGTTCCATTTAACCTTCTCCTTTTTTTACCCGTGATGCTGAAACGAGTTCGGCATCACGGTCATAATGTCTGGTTTATCAGCCCATCCGCTCGATGATCGTGACATTGGCCTGGCCGCCGCCTTCGCACATTGTCTGCAGGCCATATTTGCCGTTGCGCTGTTCAAGAGCGTTGAGCAGGGTCGCCATCAGCTTTGTACCCGAAGCGCCAAGCGGGTGGCCAAGCGCAATTGCGCCGCCATGGACATTGAGCTTGTCCGCATCCGCTCCAAGATATTTGAGCCATGCCAGCGGCACAGGCGCAAAAGCTTCATTGACCTCATAAAGGTCAATGTCGCCGATGCTGAGGCCCGCCCGCTCCAGCGCCTTTTCGGTGGCGAACAGTGGTTCTTCGAGCATGATAACGGGATCTCCCGCCGTCACCTTGAGGGTGTGGATGCGCGCACGCGGCGTGAGGCCGTGATCCTTGAGTGCCTGCTCACTGACGATCAGCGCAGCAGATGCGCCGTCGCAGATCTGGCTCGCATTGGCAGCGGTAACCGCGCCGCCTTCCTGAAGAAGCTTGACCGACTGGATCGATTCCATCGTTGCGTCAAAGCGGATGCCTTCATCCGTCTTGTGCATTTCCCGTCCTTCGGGCGTATCGATTTCTATCGGAACAATCTCGTTGTCGAAAGCGCCGCTATTGGTCGCGGCGATCGCTTTCTGATGTGATTCCAGCGCGAAAGCATCGAGATCGTCTTTCGTAAAGCCGTGCTTCTTGACGATCATTTCAGCGCCCACGAACTGGCTGAACATCATGTTCGGATATTTTTCTTCGAGACGCGGGCTCTTATAGTTGCCCAAGCCTTCTTTCATAAACAGCGTTGCGACTGAACCCATCGGCACGCGCGTCATGCTCTCGATGCCGCTGGCCAGGACCATATCCTGCGTGCCGCTCATCACGCCCTGCGCTGCGAAATGCATGGCTTGCTGAGACGATCCGCACTGCCGGTCAATTGACACGGCAGGAATCGAATCAGGCAGCTTGGATGCGAGCACGGCGTTGCGGCCGACATCCATTGTCTGCTCCCCGCCCTGTGACACACAGCCGGTGATGACGTCTTCGATAGCAGCAGAATCGAAATCATTGCGATCGACAATGGCATCGAAAACCGCTGCGCCGAGATCGACAGGATGCACGCCCGCAAGCTTGCCGCCGCGGCGTCCGCCTGCTGTTCGAACCACATCAACTATATAGGCGGCTGCCATTGTCTTTCTCCTTGATTTTCATGAGTCGCGGGACCCCGCATTCGCCGTCCCTTGTGCAATAAGGTTGACGTTCGCGTCAACCTGCATATCACGTAGCGCGACCGCTTTATTCAATAGGGATGGATTCTCGCGCAAAAAGCCGCGGGGACGAAAGGAAATATCAATGCTCCAAACCGACAACCGCACCGCTTATGATGAAAGCCACGCGCTTTTCCGCGACCAGATCCGCAAATTCTTTGACAAGGAACTGCATCCGCATCTCGATCGCTGGGAAAAGGAAGAGATTGTCGACAGGGATTTTTGGACGGCCTGCGGTGAAGCGGGGCTGCTTTGTCCCACCATGCCGGAGGAATATGGCGGGCTCGGCCTTGATTTCGGGTTCAACGCTGTGGTCGCCGAAGAGCTTGCCTATGCCGGATCATCAGCCGGCATAACGCTTCAGTCTGATATTACCGCAGACTATTTCCTTGCCTATGGTTCCGAAGAGCAAAAGAAACACTGGATCCCTAAACTGGTGTCCGGCGAAGCCATCTCGGCCATTGCGATGACCGAACCGGGCACGGGTTCGGATCTGCAGGGCGTGAAGACGACGGCCAAGAAGGATGGCGATGAATATGTCATCAACGGGTCCAAAACCTATATCACCAATGGCCAGAATGCCGATGTCGTGATCGTTGTCGCCAAGACCAATCCTGAAGAAGGCGCCAAGGGCATATCGCTGATCCTCGTCGAGGCCGACCGGGAAGGGTTTGCGCGGGGTCGCAATCTTGACAAGATCGGCCAGCATTCGGCCGATACGTCAGAACTTTTCTTCAACGATGTCCGCGTTCCCATCAGCAATTGCCTGGGCGAAGAGGGGCGCGGCTTTATCGCACTGATGAACCAGCTGTCCCAGGAACGGCTCAGTATTGCCATCGGAGCCCAGGCCGGTGCCCAGCGTGCCTTTGACGAAGCGGTGAACTTTACCAAGGATCGCAAGGCGTTCGGCCAGCGCATCTTTGATTTCCAGAATACCCGCTTCACGCTTGCCGATCTTGCGGCGCAGCTTCAGGTCGGCTGGGCGCATATCGACTGGGCCCTGTCCCGGCATTTGCGCGGTGAGCTGACTGCTGATGAAGGCTCCGCTGCGAAGCTCTGGCATACAGAGCTGCAATGGCGTGCCTGCGATGCGGCGCTGCAGCTGCATGGCGGAGCTGGCTATATGAATGAATACCCGATTGCCCGGCTGTGGCGCGATGCGCGCGTCCAGCGCATCTATGGCGGCACGTCCGAGATCATGAAGGAAGTTATTGGCCGGAGCATCTAGCGGAAGGATCTGATA
>CAJQMX010000166.1 GCA_905479515.1 uncultured Parasphingopyxis sp. | reverse complement strand
AACTTTTGTCGTCTTTGTTCTTTTTCTCCTTGGCCTGGAATTATTGTTCGACATTTCTCCCACTTGGTTTCTAGGAGATCCGCCGCAGTTGTTGTTGGCAATTTTCGGGTTAGGGTATTTCACTTTCGGTTCGATGTTTTTGAGTTCGAGCCTCGCTCGCATTCTGCCCATATGGAAGAATATATGGGGCTATCTGGGGCGCCCGATCTTCCTGCTTTCAGGTATTTTCTTTACTCTTGAGCAACTCCCGGACGGTGCACGTAGATATATGGCCTATAATCCCGTTGCACATATGATTGAGTGGCTTAGATCTGCTGCGATTCCTACATTTGAAAGCCATTCCTACTCGCCTTCATTTCCGTTGATATGTGCAACGATTGCGCTGATCATCGGGATGGTCATTGATCGCATCTTGATTTTGACCGGCGATGAAGAAATTGTGAGCTAAGCCATGACCATCGAGCTGCGTAATATCTCCAAGACTTATCGATCCCGCAGGATCGGAAATAAAACAGTTTTGCACGATATCAACGCGGTATTTGAGCGCGGCCATAGTTACGGCATCTTGGGGATCAACGGCGCGGGGAAATCAACTCTGTTGCGTATCATTTGCGGAGCGGAACGGCCAACACGCGGGAAAGTGCGCAAAGATGTGTCGATAAGCTGGCGCCTTGGCCTCGTTTCGTCGTTCAATAGCTCGCTAACCGGAATGGAGAATCTGCGCTTTGTGTGCAGGATTTATAATGCTGATATTAGAGAAGTGTCAGAATTCGTGGAGGAGTTTGCCGAGATCGGAGACGCAATCCATGAGCCTGTCAGAACATATTCGTCCGGTATGAAAGCGCGATTGGCATTTGGGCTTAGCATGGCTATCAGGTTCCAAGTCTATGTTATCGACGAAGGGCTCGCTTCGGGCGATTTCACCTTTCAAGAAAAAGCAAAGGCCGAGTTTGCGAAGCGTAGGGAAGAGTCTGATATTTTGTTGACCTCTCATATGCCCAACGCGATGAAGGAATATTGTGATCGTGCCGGCGTGGTTCACGAGGGGCGGTTAGAAATGTTCAGCAGCGTTGAAGAAGCTACCGAATACTATGAACGAGTCACGCGCAAATGAATCGTGTAAAGTTTCCTGAGAGCGCAAAAGACTGGTTTCGTATCCGGTCCGACGAGGCGAATGATCGCCATGCCCGCCGCCGCTTACGTTTTCGCATTATCGCGGCTGGCATTGTTATTCCGACATTGCTCGTGTTCATCTACTACGCCCTTCTCGCCCGGCCCGAATATGAAACAGAGATGATGTTTACGATTCAGGGGCTCGAACAGCAGCAGCCCGATCTTCTCGGCGGTATCGGACTTCCGTCTATTTCAACATCAACCAATGATGGTCTGGTTGTTACGGAATTTATAACATCCAGCGCCATGATCCGGCAACTTCAGGAGAATTACGGTTTCGACGTTGCCTATGGAGGGTGGAGCTTCGATCCTTGGGCCCGTATTTCGCCAACGGCAGCGATTGAATCGAAAACGGAATTCTGGAAAGGGCAAGTCAACGCTGCCTATGATGCAACCTCGAAAATCATCACCGTAAATGTGCGTGCATTTACCCCTGAAGATTCGTTGAGGCTTGCTCAGGGGGTTCTGACCGAAACCGAGAATGTCGTGAACGCATTGAACGGCCGTGTGCAGGACGAAGCCGTTCGGGTGGCTGGTGAAGAAGTTGCTTCAAGGCGAGAATCTTATAACGAAGCGCGGCGCCGGGTGATCACTTCGCGAGCTGATCGAGCGACAACGCTTGAGGGCGAAGCCGCGCAGCAAGTGGGGCTTGTCGGCCAAATTGAAGGGCAACTTGCCAATGCGCGGGTAGAACGCGCAGCTGCTATTGCGCAGTTCCGACCGGATTCGCCACAGATCCGTGCGATGGATGAACGCATAGCCGCGCTGGAGGCACAGCGGGCAATAGCATCGCAGGAGGCGCGCGACGGCTTCGGCGTGTCTGAAGCATCACGCGATGTGAGTGCGCAAACGGCGTTGCTCGATTATGAATTTGCGCAACAGGCCTATTATGCAGCCATTCAGGCGGAACGACAAGCCATTGCCCAGCGCGCCAATGAACGCCGCTATCTGGTTCCTTTTGTTCCGCCTCGGCTTGCTGAAGTTTCAAACTATTGGGCGCGGTTTGCCAATATTTTCGCCTTTGCGATTGCGGCGGCCTTGTTGATGGCCGTTGCGACGCTTGGCTATTCCATCGTCAAGGATCATATGGAATGACCCTATTTTCGCATCTCCATGCCCGTCTCCTCGCCGCTTTTGCGGGTATGTTGCTGGTGATGGTTTCCTCGCCAGCCATAGCCCAGATCAGTCAAGATGCCGGCGCAAGTGCTGTTGGTGCAGGTTCTGCACCTTCTGCGGTCATACAGGATGATCAGCGCGGCTCTGAAACCCGGCGGACTACGCTGCGGCAGGATCAACTCGCGGGCACTCGTCCGCAACCTTTTGGCGCGGAGTTATTCCAGCAGACCGAGACTCGAAGCTTGTCTGGTACCGCCGATCCCAATTATGTGGTTCAGCCGGGCGATGCCGTGTCGGTAACTACTTATGGTTTGGTCAATGAATCAAGTCGGCTGATTGTCGACGCTGAAGGCAATATTGCCCTGCCAAATGTCGGCCCTGTCAGAATTGCGGGCACGCGGTCGGCTGATGTGAATGACGTGGTTTCTGCAGCCTCTTCGGTAGTCTACCAATCTACGGTTCAGGTATACGCCACTGTAGCCAATGCCGGAGAGATTCAGATTTTTGTCACGGGTCCGGTGCGTCAGCCGGGCGGACATGCGGGCGTCAGTCAGGCTTCGGTGATTGGTTTCCTCCAAAGTGCTGGCGGGATTGATGCTGATCGCGGCAGTTATCGCCACATCCTCATTCGCCGCAATGGAGAGACCCTCGGTTCGGTCGATCTTTATGATTTCCTACTCAATGGCGACTTGTCCGGCGTCAATCTGCGCAACGGCGATGTGATCGTGGTTGGGCAGCAGGGGCCGGTCGTCTCCGTAAGCGGCGATGCGCGCGCGCCCTATACATTTGAATTTGCCAACGTGGCTGGAACTGGCGCTGAACTGCTCCGCTATTCACGGCCACGCCCGGAGATCACCCATGTTTCGGTGTTGGGAACCCGTGATGGCGCGCCGTTCAACGCTTATCTGACGCGCGAAGAGTTTTCTGCGTTCACGCTCGCCGATGGTGATCGGGTGCGGTACGAGGCTGATGCGCCTTCAGGCACCTTCGTTGTGCGCGTTATGGGCGCTCAGGATGGTCCATCTACCTATGTTGTGAATCGCGGCGATTATCTAGGGCCGCTGCTTGCTCGCATTCCGCTGGATCCACTTGCCGATGTGCCAATGATCCATCTTGAACGGCAAAGCGTCGCAGAAACACAGCGCGTACTGCTTCAGGAGAATTTGGCACGTCTGGAACGGGCCATTTACACTGCGTCCTCGTCGTCGGCCGCTTCGGCTCAGGCTCGCGCTGCTCAGGCGTCATCGCTTGGTGCCTTTATCGCGCGTGCACGGGAAGTTCAGCCACGCGGCCTTGTTGCCTTGCCCGACGAAGCCGATCTCAGCCAAGTCCTGCTGGAACCGGATGATGTCATCGTCATTCCATATGTGAATCAGACTGTCATAATTGCTGGCGAGGTCGAACTGCCGCAGACCGTGCTCTGGACGCCCGGCAATGACGCGCGTGATTATGTGCGCAGGGCCGGCGGGTTCACGAACCTTGCAAACCGTTCAGATACCCTCGTCATTCATCCCGATGGCAGTGTTCAGCGCGGCGGCGCTGTGCGGGCAGGGGATCGTATCCTCGTTCCGCCCAAAGCGCCGGGTCAGACCTTGCAGTTCATTCGGGATATTGCGCAGATTCTCGGTCAGACAGGGCTAGCAGCGGCCTCGATCATCCGTATCTTCTAAGCTTTTACTGAGTTGCCATGATTGGGTGCCAGGTATTTGGGCCGGTTGGCTTGGTGTCTCGGCAGTACGGAGCCAAGGGCCAGCCGGTCAAGAATAGCTATAACGCTCATCCGTTAGAACCTCGATGGCCGCTAGAGATAGCCACAAGTGCTGGGCAAAGTCGTTATTCCATCTCTTCGCTCAAGGTCAATTTCCCCCGTGTCCAGTCGATACCGGCGAGTGTGCCGGGGATCTTGATCCGGCGATAGAAATTGCCGTTAAGCTGGGTGCGATAAATCAACTGGTGCCGAAACTTTTGGTAAAGCTCCTGATGGACAGGATACGCGTTTGCTGTCTTCCAGAACTCGTCGAGCGAAACCGATGTCGTCAGCCCCTCGATGCGATAGATTGCATCTCCGAGCGCCAAAGTCGGTTTGCCGTGATGGATGGATGACAGACCGGTCGTGCTGTTGATGGTAACCATTCCTGCGGAGTTATTGATCAGAGTCGGTAAATGGGGGTCGTGGACATAGATCAAACGGTCTCCGAGCTTTGTTTTTTCCCGCAACCCACGGATTAGCCTTGTATAGTCTGTATAGGGACGATCCATAGGATGGTGTTTCAGCACAAGCAGAGCATCGTCGGGTGCATGTGTCGCGAACGAGTTCACAGTGTGCCGGATAAATTGTTCAATTGTATCGAAAAGCGAATGTACCCCAATCTGGGCATCGTTATGGACCTGGAGCGGAACCAGAAAAAACGGCGGATGATTCGCGGTCGTCAGTCGGCGGACATCCGATCGATTTTTCCAACGGTACCAATATTTTCGTGCAGTTCCCCTTACCCAGGCCAGTCCTTCAAACCAGCTCAAGGGGCGATGATGGCGGTAGCGCGGGAAAAAGGGCCAGAGAATGATGGCCCAGAAATAATAGGTGAAGGCCCATCCGCTTGCATACCAGATTGGTTGGCCGACAGTGGCAGTCGAGGCCGGTTCAGGCGCAGGTGAGTTCAGATAGAATATCCCGGCACGAGGCATTGTGCTGCGCCCATTCACGCCGTGGCATTCCATCGTGATATAATCAGGGCGAATATAGCCTTCTTCGAAAACATAGATTTCAATGTTTCGCTCTGCGGCAATTTTGCTCGCCATGCTGTGCATCGTTCGGCAATCGCCAAACAGCATTATGGTGTCGATCCTCTTTTTGTCGCAAATCCGGTTCAAAAAAGGTGGGAAATTGTCAATTTTGTCGGTGAAGTTTGTCGCGTTCAGCGGATAGTAAAACCAGTCACCACCATTGAAGTTTATCTTGTGCACGTTCGCGCCAGCCCATTCCAAATCCTTGGAGAGGCGATTGAAGAAGGGCCCAACAGGTCCTTGCAACATCAGGATGTTGCGGTCGCGAAAACAATAGGGCGCGTCATCGGGAATTGTCGGAAGTGTATCCGAACGACCAACTGGATCGACCGCTGCAGAACGATTCTCAGAGACAAGCCTAGCGGGCAGCACTGGGCCGTTCATAATTACTTAACTCCCTCTGCGCCCGTCCGTCGTCTGTACTATTGTTGCGCAACCGGAAAGTCATCACTAGAAGCAGGAAAAGTAAGTAAAAAGACAAATAGACTGGTGAGTTGTGGCGAAAATGCTGCAAACTGGTCACCTAAGGGGCCCGAATGACCGATTCCGTAAAACGTACGTGGCTTGATTCCCATGGCGAGCTATCGAGTCCAATCAGAGCTGCGGCACACGCGCTCCAGATAAATGCTGCCGCTGTGGCTACTTTGGCGGGTCGTATTGATGGCAATTTCGGTGATGCTGTAAGTCTGATTCTGGGTCGCAAAGGCCATGTCGTGGTTTCCGGTATGGGAAAATCAGGCCTGGTGGCGCGCAAGATTAGCGCGACACTTGCTTCGCTCGGATCGCCAAGCATTTATGTCCATAGCGCTGATGCCGGTCATGGCGACCTGGGTATGATTACGAGTGGGGACACTGCGATTCTTATCTCGGCAAGCGGTGAGACCGACGAAGTGCTGGGACTCATTCCCTATCTGCGAACAATGGAGGTCCCGATCATTTCCATCACGGGCAATTTGCGGTCAACTTTGGCCCGCCAGTCGGACATCGCCCTTGACGGTTCAATCGAACGCGAAGCCTGTTTGCACAATCTGGCTCCAACAACGTCGACACTCGTTTCCATGGCGATGGGAGATGCTCTGGCGATTGCGCTTTGCGAAGCCAGCGGTTTTCAGGCCGCGGATTTCGCACAATATCACCCGGGCGGAAAACTTGGCAAAAGGCTCAAGACACCGGTTCGCGATGCAATGCACAAGTCGGACTTACCGATATGTACGCCCGATACGTCGCTCAAGGCGATGCTGCCCATCATGTCGGACGGCAAGCTCGGGCTTGTTCTTGTCATGGCAGATCAAAAGTTGAGTGGTATCGTCACTGACGGCGATCTTCGACGCGGGCTCGAACAGGCCGATGAATTGGGCGATCTGCAGGCGCAGCAAATTATGACACCCGATCCATTGACGATCGGACCCGATGCTACGCTCTATGACGCGGATACCAAAATGCATCAAGCGCGCGTGACCGCGCTCGTCGTGGCAGACCCGGCGAAAAAAGTTCTCGGCGTCATCCAGATTCATGACTGAGCAGATGCCTTCGCCCTGGGCGGGGGATGAGCTTTTCGTGCTGGCTGGCCCCTGTGCGATTGAATCGCGCAGTTTTGCGTTGGAGACAGCCGAAGAGTTGCGCGATATCTTCGCGGCGGCCGGCGTGGGATTGGTCTATAAATCCTCGTTCGACAAAGCAAACCGGACGTCTGCAGCGAGTTTTCGTGGTGTCGGCATGGATGCAGGGCTGTCTATTCTCGCCGAAGTGCGTGAGACGCTGGGTGTTCCTGTAATAACGGATGTCCACGATGCCGCGCAGGTCGCGCCAGCAGCTCAGGCAGTCGACATGCTCCAGACACCTGCATTTCTGTGCCGCCAGTCCGATTTTATCGCGGCAGTCGCGGTCGCCGGCAAGCCCGTCAATATCAAAAAGGGGCAATTTCTGGCGCCTTGGGATATGGCCAAGGTTATCGAAAAAGCGCGAATTGCAGCCGATGAGGCTGGCGCACCATCAGAATTCTTTGTCTGTGAACGCGGCTCGACCTTTGGTTATGGCAATCTTGTCGTCGACATGCGCGGGCTGACGATCATGCGGGAAACAAGTGGGTGTCCGGTCATTTTCGATGCCACCCATTCGGTTCAGTTGCCCGGTGCAAATGGTGAGAGCAGTGGCGGGGAGCGTAAGCATGCACCGGCTTTGGCACGGGCAGCGGTGGCAACCGGCGCGGTTTCGGGCGTGTTCATGGAAACCCATCCCGATCCCGACAATGCGCCATGTGACGGCCCCAATATGCTGCCCTTTGAGTGGCTTCCGGATCTGTTGGCGGAGCTCAAGGCGATTTTCGCGATTTCACGCGCCAAATGAGTGTGCGCGCATGAAGATTGTCGCAATTATTCCGGCACGATGGGGCTCAACACGATTTCCCGGTAAAGTGCTGACGCCGATCGCGGGCAAGCCGATGATCTACCGCGTCTGGCAAAAGGCGCAGGCTGCAAAACATATCGACGAGGTTATCGTCGCCACCGATGATGACCGTATTGCGGGTGTCGTACGGGAGTTCGGTGGTTTCGTTGAAATGACGCGGGGCGATCATGAAAGCGGGAGCGATCGGATTGCCGAAGTCGCTGCGCGCATAGAGGCCGACGCGATCATCAATATTCAGGGGGATGAGCCGCTTGTTCGATCATCCGATCTTGATCGGCTGGCGGCTCTCATGCGCAATGATGGATCGGTGCAGGTGGCGAGCCTGTGCCACGCAATCTCTTCCGAAGAGGCGGCCAACCCGAACCGGGTGAAGGTCGTGCGCAATGCGGCGGGCGACGCCCTTTATTTTAGCCGGGCAAAAATTCCCCATCCGCACCATCCCGAAGATGCGCAGTATTTCCAGCATGCCGGGATTTACGCCTATCAGCGAGCGCCCTTGCTCGCCTTTCCCACTCTGCCAGTGCCTGCTGAAGAACGCGCCGAAGCGCTTGAACAGCTGCGTTACCTCTCTGCCGGCATGGCGATAAGGATGATCGAAACAGAGCCGAGTGGCCCCGGGGTGGATACGCCGGAAGATGTCGCCGTCGTCGAGAAACTTTTTGCCTGCTAAAGAGCCCAGCGTGAGAGATCGCCCAGATCGCGCGTCCGCCAAATGCCTTTCAGATCGGCCACCAACCCGCCATCATTGACGAGCGACGCGATCACGGTGTCCGGCATATCGCGATAGCTTTCATGCGGCACGGCAGCGAAGAGGATGTCATGCCTGCCAACAGGCGCGCCGGTTTCCAGCTCCACACCATATTCGGCCAGCGCCTCGTCGCTATCGGCCAGCGGATCGTGGACATGCACGGCATGGCCCAGCGCCTGAAGCTGTTCGATTACATCAATGACCCGCGAATTGCGCAGGTCCGGCACATCCTCCTTGAAGGTCAGGCCGAGGACGAGAACACTGCCCGGCTGCCCGCCGCGCCGTTCATGCAGCTGATCCGCCACCCAGCGGCCCATCGCATCGTTGATCTTGCGACCGGCTAGGATGACTTGCGGATCATAGCCGAGTTGTTCGGCGCAATGGCTCAGATAATAGGGGTCAACGCCGATACAGTGGCCACCGACCAGTCCTGGTTGGAAAGGCAGGAAGTTCCACTTCGTGCGTGCAGCCTCCAGAACGTCCCATGTCGACAGGCCGAGCGGCCCGAACACGCGGGCGATTTCGTTCATAAAGGCGATGTTTATATCGCGCTGGGCGTTCTCAATTACTTTTGCAGCTTCGGCAGCCTTGATCGAAGCGGCCTTGAACGCTCCCGCCTCGGTAATCGTGCCATAGATCGTCGCCAATCGGTCGGTAATTTCGGCATTTTCGCCAGCGACAACCTTCACGATCTTGTCGATACTATGTTCACGGTCGCCCGGATTGATCCGTTCGGGGGAGTAGCCGAGGAAGAAATCAGTGCCGCGTTTGAGACCTGAGGCCTGTTCGAGAGCGGGGCCGCAAATGTCTTCGGTCACGCCCGGGTAAACGGTCGATTCATAGACAACCACCGGCTGCTTCGCGGCATCGAGCAGCGGAGCGACCGTCCGCGTTGCGCTCAGCAGGGCGGTAAGATCCGGTTTCTTGTCCGCATCAACTGGGGTCGGTACCGCAATCACAAAAATGTCCGCGCCCTCAGCTTCGGCAGGATTGCCTGCCAGTTGAAGAGATGAGGCTTTGAGGGCGTCGTCATCGACTTCGCCCGTGCGATCATGATTGGCGCTCAGCTCTTCTATGCGTGTCGCGCTGGCATCCACGCCGATCACGGTAAAATGCCGGGCAAGCGCGACCGCTAGTGGCAAGCCCACATAGCCCAGCCCGATCACGGCGATCCGGGTATCTCGCGCTGCGTTCATTGCTATTGTCCTTGTCCTGCAGCGAAATAGTGCCGGGCGCTCCTATAGCCCCGGGCGGCTTGATAATGCCATAGTGCAATCTGGTCGAACATCGTCTCGCCAGAGACCGTTACGTTAGAGGATTCATCATGCGCGCACCCTTTATTGCTCTTCCGATTTTATCGTCCTTCACTCTTGCGGCTTGTACCCCGACGGCTGAGGAACCTGTGCTTCCCCCGCCGCCGCTTGCCGACAGCGCCCAAGCGGTGTTGCGCGATGCATCCGGAGCCGCGCGCGGAGATGCGGCGCTCGTTCAGCTGGATCAGGGTATCCGTCTTTTCTTGCGCGTTGAAGGCATGACGCCCGGCGTGAAGGCCGCGCATATCCACATGACCGGGCGTTGCGACGGCCCGGACTTCACGAGCGCGGGTGGTCACTGGAATCCGCTTGGCCGCGAACATGGCCGGGATAATCCGGCTGGTCAGCATATGGGCGACATGCCGAACCTGGTCGTCGGACAGGACGGGAGGGGACTGCTCGAAGTCATAATCACCGGCGGACGGATCGATAGCGGAAGTGCGGCACTACTCGACGAAGACGGCGCGGCAGTGATGATCCACGCCGGGCCCGATGATTATCGCAGCGATCCTGCCGGCGATGCCGGCGCTAGGATCGCTTGCGGGGTCATCGAGCCCGTATTCTAGGCTAGATCGGCTCTCCGGCGGCGCGGGCACGTTCGACAAGCGTGCGTTCGGCCTCGGGGACCGTCCGGTACGCTATGAACAACAAGACCAGCCCGATTGGAACCGCAATCAGCAAGCTGAGTACGCCGGTCGACAGGCTTCCGCTGGCCGCCGATACCTGCCCCGCCATATAGGGTCCAAGCGCAAGGCCGATCAGCGTGGTCGAAAGGAAGAAGGTTGCCGTTGCGGTGCCTCGCATCCTTGGCAGCACCAGGTCCTGTGACGTGGCCGCGGCCGCACCCAGTGCCGAACTGGCCGTCAGGGTGAGGAAGAAGCTCAGCACATAAAAAACCAAAGCATTTTGCGATGTAAAAGCGAAGACCAGGGGCAGGGCCGGAACGGCGAGCCCGAACATCACGACCAGCAAGCGACCCGCAGGATTGCGCTGGCGCAGCCAGTCAGCCATTCGCCCGCCCATGATCACGCCCAAAAAGCCTGCAACGGCGCCGGGGCCGCCAAGCCACCAGCCGGCTTCGCTCGGAGAAACGCCGATTTCGCGGATCGCGTAGGGAGGGCCCCAGAAAGAGGCAGCGTAGGACAGGAACGCGACCATGCCATAGCCAAGGATCGTCGTAATGAAGGCCGTATTGCCCCAGATCAGCTTGAAGGCTGGTGGATCGCGCTGGCGCAGTGAGGATGCCCAGGAGAACACCGCATAATAACCGATGCCAATGGCAATCCATTGTTGCGCGTTGCCAGTCAGTTGGATCAGGGCATAGCCAATAGCCGCTATAAGCGCGGCGCCGGCCAGGTTGAATGTCAGGGCCTTGCTGCCCGCTCTCGCGGCCGCGATAATCGTGAATGGCGGGATGATCGCGAACAGTTCTGCAAGAAAACCCCGAAATGGGTCTTTGGGTGGTGGTGAGGGGATGCCCTCGGCTTGTCCGCGCAGCGGTTCGCGCAGGGTGAAGACGAGCATCGCAAGCAAGACGCCGGGCAGGCCAACAAGGATGAATGCGGCCTGCCAACCGGCAAGGCCGAAGGGCGCATCCACCGGATAGGCGGCGTTCCACCATTCAACGATCTTGCCGCCGATCAGCAGGGAAACACCGGCGCCGAGATAAAGACCCGAGGAATAGATAGCGAGAGCGGTCGCACGCATCTTTTTCGGGAAATAATCCGAAATCAGCGAATAGGCCGCAGGGCTGGCCGTTGCCTCGCCCACGCCCACGCCGATTCGCGCAAAACTGAGCATCGTGAAATTCTTGGCGAAGCCCGAAAAGGCCGTCATTGCAGACCAGATGAAAAGACCCACTGTCATCAGCCTGATCCGGTGCCAGCTATCGGCCAGTTTGCCGAGCGGAATACCGAACAGCGCGTAAAACACGCCAAATGCCGTGCCGTAAAGAAACCCGAGCTGATCGTCGGTGAGACCAAGATCCGCTTTGATATCCTCAGCCAGGATCGACAGGATATTGCGGTCTACGAAGTTGAGAATGTAAACGATGACGAGGATGCCGAGAACGTACCAGCTGTAGCTGGTTGCCTTATGCTCCTGAGCTTCTCCTTCGATCGATGG
>CAJQMX010000165.1 GCA_905479515.1 uncultured Parasphingopyxis sp. | reverse complement strand
GCGGCTCATCATAGCCCGGATAAGAAGCGTTAATTCAAATCCAAAGGAGCGTGTCCATCTCATCAGATAAGACTTCCTGCTTATTTATCACTATCTAAACACGTTCACAGCGTAAAACTGCTAGCAGTTAGTCTAAATTGCTGACAAGGATGTAGGCACGTCTACCTCGAAGTTGTCCGGCGGGTTTTCCGCAGCATGTCATTCAACGCGGTAACAATTGGTCCATCTGCTTTGCTGACGAACAGGGCTTTTCTGCGTACGCAAACTGGCTGGAAGACTACTCGATAAAATTTGAGGTAGCTGTTCACGCCTGGGTCTTTGTGACGAATCATGTTCATTTGTTAGTAACCCCGACAACTAGCAACGGTTTATCGGCAATGATGCAAGCGCTGGGACGTCGTTACGTTCGCTATTTTAATCATCAAGACAAGAGAACTGGCACGCTATGGGAAGGGTGTTTTAAATCCTGTTTGGTAATGCCTGCGGACGTGGCGACGCCACTGCACATCAGACTTATTGATTACGACGCGGAGGACATCACGGTTCGCGACGACATCGATGCTGAGGAGTGCCGGGCCTACTTCGACCGCGATTCTGTCACCTGGATTCATGTCCAGGGGCATCCCACCAAGGCCGCACTGGCCGAACTTGGTACGGCATTCAACCTGCATACACTCGCGCTAGAGGACGTGTTAAATATCGGGCAACGACCAAAAATAGAGCCTTTCGACGATCAACTGTTTGTGGTCATGGGTCTGCCGGTTATGGAGGCCGGCCTCGTCGAGGTTCACCAGGTGAGTTTGTTTCTGAGCAAGGGTTTCCTGATTAGTTTTTACGAGGGGGAGTTCGCCGCCTTTGCGCCGATCTTTAAGCGCCTGCATGACAAGGGTAGTCGCCTGCGGGACAGAGGCAGCGACTTCCTATTGTATGTCTTGCTGGACCTGATCGTTGATCAGGGCTTCCCGGTGCTGGAGAGTTTTGGATTCCAGCTTGAGGAGCTGGAAGAACAAATTTTGCGCGCGACAAATGGCGATGTTCTGGAAAATATCCATACCATGAAACGCGAGCTAATACTTCTGAGGCACATGCTATGGCCGCAACGCGAGGTGGTTAATCAGTTGCTGCGGGATGAGCTGCCACTGGTGCATGAAAGTACACTCATCTACCTACGCGATTGTTACGACCATACCATCCAGGTAATGGATCTGCTGGAGACCTATCGTGACATGACCAGCAGTATGCTGGACATATATTTATCGAGCGTCAGTAATCGTATGAACGATGTTATGCGGGTGTTGACCGTTATTGCCACCATCTTTATACCGCTGACCTTTGTTGTCGGTATTTATGGTATGAACTTTGATCGCGCGAGCGGGCCGCTCAGTATGCCGGAGCTGGGCTGGCGCTATGGATATCCGCTGGTCTGGCTCGTTATGATTACCATCACCGCGCTGATGCTGGTTGTGTTCCGTCGCCGCGGCTGGTTTTAATGCAGCCGGCACAAGTGGCCGTGAGGATTTTACATTTATTCGCCGGCAGGCTGTTTGAGATCAATGCCAAGCCCGGATATTCGTCTATATTGGGTCGATATCCGCAGACAATGTCGTATGGATTACCTAGGAGTGCCTTGCCCAATGAATGATATTAAAAACAGTCTACACAACTTGCTCAGTGAACTTAAAAAGGAGCGTGACGAACTACAGGTACGGTTGTACCTGGCTAAAATGGAAGTCGGCGACGAGTGGGAAAAGCTTGAGGCAAAAATCGAAAAACTTGATGCGCGGGTCAACGAAATCGGTCGCGCCACCGATGAAGCTTCTCAGGAAATCGGCGTCGCCGCCCGGTTACTGGGTGCGGAAATTCGCGAAGGCTTCAAGAAAATAGCCAGTAAGTTTTGACACAAGATAAGTGCCAGCAAACACTGTAATAACAAGAGGATTTAGGCCTTGGGTCGTTATAGCACTGCGTTCTCTCAGGTTCTAAAAATCATTCCACGATATGAATTCTCATCACTTGCCAAAAAGCATGATGGTGCACGTCGCAGAGACGCCATGAGTCGTTGGGCACACAGTTTATTGCGATGTCGGCAGCCCAGCTAAGTGGACGCTCAAGCTTCCGTGATATTGAATCAACTCTGGTGAATCAACGTCACTTGAAGTATCACCTTGGTAGTGGCTCCATCAAACGGACAACCCTGGGACGAGCCAATCAACATCTTTCTTTACATCAATATCGTGGCGTGTTCGGTTTCGATGAGATAAGCGGAGCCTGTTACCTCTTCTGTTGCACCGTAAAAAGTCAATTTTGCCATTGCATTCTCCTGGGGTTTTCCCATCGTCGATAAAGCAAGCTGGTTTTCATTTTTATTGATCGTACAGTACGATAGTAAGAAAGGTCATAATTATGGCGCAGGCGCAGGCGCAGGCGCAGGTGAAGTTGATCTATCTTAAACAGATGCTCTTTATTGGTAATGCTCCTATTGGTCATTTTCTTTGGGTGAAGCGAGAGGCCTTATGCTGAGCCTCCCCAAAATCGCCCGTGGGTGATTTCAATAGTAGCGGACAGGTGAATTGCGCAAATGCGAAGTGGCTAGCCGAGGTTGCAAGTAGATGCCAAGAATAGGCGTATTTGAATATTCCAAGGGTGGACGGATTGTTTACGTGACCGGGCCGTTTTTTTGACGAGGGCGTAAAGAGATGAAAAAGCGCAGTGGTAAGGGTGCTGAAAGACTTGCCTTCGCCTTTTACCTCTCCCCGAAAGAACCTGGTTGGGGAGAGATGTGTTTGTTACGAATCTTAACGTTAAAGCTTTTAGATAATAGGACTTTCAGAGTGAGGGGCGGATATTGGCTCAGGCGAATGCTCCTCCTGAAACTCATC
>CAJQMX010000164.1 GCA_905479515.1 uncultured Parasphingopyxis sp. | reverse complement strand
CGCCGCCGGGCGGCTGATATAGACGCCATCGACATAGGTGGCGGTCGAACTGTCCGTTCCGCCGATAATCGTCGGCGTGCCGATCCCGCGCACGAAAATCGATGTGTCGCCCTGATAGGTCGATATCTGCACACCGGGCGAAATCGCACCAATCTGTTCGATTGAGGTGATCGACCGGCTTTCCAGATCACCCGCCGAATAGGCCGTGACCGCCATCGGAGTATCCTGAACCGATCCCTCGCGCCTGCTGGCGGTTACGATGATCGGCGCGTTCCCGATATTGCCGCCCATGCTCGCACCCTGGGCATCATCCTGCGCCCAACCGGCTGATGGCATCGCTGCCGTTGCCAAAATTGTTGCAGCCAGCAGCAGCTGGCGTGTCCGCCTTCCCGAATTCATCCTCATTCTCCCCCAATTCCGGCACTCTGCGTTGCCTGATTGTTGCGTGTAAAAACTTTCGCCCTCTACTCCCGCGCCCGAAAAATGACCGGATTGCGGGCAAGGCCATGATTGAGCAGGCTGACGCCCTGCCATTCTGCCGCGTCCGAGCGTTCGATATGGGCGTAGCGCGCGCGCAGTATGCGCGCGGTCGACTCCGCTTCGAGTTGGGCGAGCGGCGCGCCCAAACACCGGTGAATGCCGTAGCCAAAGCTCATATGGCGGGCGGCATTTTCCCGGTTCAGTTTGAATGTGTAGGGGTCTTCAAACACTTGCGGATCATAATTGGCCGCGCCGAAGAAACAGGCGACCCAGTCGCCGCGCTTGATCTCCGCAGAACCCACCGTGATGTCGCGCGTTGCCACCCGGAACAATCGCTGCGGCGGACCATGGAAGCGCAGCGTTTCCTTGTAGATCGCGTCAAACAGTCCGGCGTCCTCGGCATAGGCATCCCAGACGTCTGGAAAGTCGGCAAAGACGGCGATCAGATTGCCCAGATAGAATGACGTGGTTTCAGCTCCGGCCACCGTCGCTGTCATGCAGAAGCGCACAATCTCCTCAAAGGTCAGCCGGTCACCCTCAACAACCGTTTCGATAAAGGCGTTGAGCAGGGCTCCTGCGGGCCGTTCCCCCAATTCGATACGGCGGATCTGTTCCGCCACATGCATGTGGAAGAATTCCATTGCCTCGACATTGAACGCCTGCCGCGCCTGCGCATCAATATCCGCCGAAAGCATGAACGCGGTTGCCCAGTTGCGGACATCGCGGTCCATCTCGACCGGCATGCCGAACAGATGGGCCATCACGCGGCTGGGCAGCATCGCGCAATAATCCGCCATGACATCGACCTCGACATCCAGCGCGAAAAATTCATCCATCGTCGCCGCAACCAGCCGGTCAACCTCCGGGGCTAGTGCCTGGATCGAAGACGGGCGGAACACAGCCGAGGCAATTTTGCGCAGCCGCGTATGTTCAGGCCTGTCATGGTTGACGAGCATCAGGGTTGGTGCGGACGATTCCTCCTGCAGGCTATCCCGCGAGGAAAAGCTCTCATGATCCCATGCCACGGCCGCCACATCATCAAAGTTCAAAACCACCCAGGACGGTTTTGGTTCATCAACACCCGGCATCGTTCCGGGGGGAAAATCGCGATAGCCGAAGAGCGGAGACTGGCTGCGCAGCAGATCATAATAGGGATAGGGATTGCGAATGACCTCAGGGTCAGTCAGCCGGTCCACTGTGAAAGCATCTTGCGATTGGCTGGCGACGTCCATTGCATCCCTTTAATTGCTTTTGGAAACTATTGCTTATGGACATAATTAGAGCCATGAGTGTTTGCCGTCAAGCCACCTCGAAACCCACGGCGCCCAAAGGGATGCCGGGGCCGCCTGACGAGCGGCGTTGAACATTCACTGCTAGTCGCGGTAAGGAACCGTTATGAACACACTCCAATTCCAAACGAATATCGCAAAGCCGGGCAATCCATGGTGAAGAAGGCGAAAGCCACAGCGCCGCAGCTGGATGAATCGCAGTTTGGGCTGAAGCTACCGATCAGCCGGGACAATGCACCGCTGAACTTCCTGAAGCTTTTCTATCCGTTTCATTATGCGGTGGGCATGGCGGTCGAGAAACAGCTCAGCGGGGGCACGCTCAATCGCCACCAGACGGTGATCCTGTGGATCATCAAGTCCAAAGGCAAGGACGGTCGCACCCTGCCCCGCAAGGTCATCGAACAGCTGATCGGCGAATGGTATGATCTGGGGAGCCCTGCGATTTCCAAAGTGTTGCGAAAAATGGCCCAGCCGCCGCTGGAGCTAATCGCGATTGAAGAAAGCGCGAATTCGGGCCGGGAGAAGAGCATCAGCCTGACCGATGCGGGGACCGCCACGATCAACGAAATGATCGCCCGCACCGAAAAGTTCATCGCTCAAATTTCAGGCAAGCTGACCGATGACCAGATCATCAATGGTATGGACTTTATGGAACGAGTGGGAGAAATCGTGGAGTTTGAATTGGACTCGTCCAGTTCCTGAGCGCTTTCGGAGGCAGGCAACAATCATGGCAAAACTGAATATTCTTCTGGGCGGTGCGGCGGCTCTGGCTCTCTCTGCAACGACCGCCTGTTCGGGAGGTGATGACACCACCTCCTCCTCCTCCTCCGGCACGGAGACATCGAGCGAAGCGCCTGCGACGACGGGCACGCCGCCTGCGGACTCCACCGACACGGAAGACGGGACGGTTCTTGCTGACTTCACGGGCGATCCCGCCGCTGGTGCAGCCATATTTACGCTGTGCCGCGCCTGTCATGTCATGGACGCGGGTGTGAACCGCACCGGGCCGTCGCTCCACAATATCGTGGGCAGCGCGGCAGGAAGCGTTGAAAGCTTCCGCTATTCCGATGCCAATGCGAATAGCGGCATCACCTGGACGCCGGAAAAACTGTTTCAGTATCTTGAGAATCCGCGCCGTATCGTTCCGGGAACACGCATGGCCTTTCGCGGCATTTCCGACCCGCAGGACCGCGCCAATCTGATCGCCTATCTCCAGTCGGAATAGCCCGGATCTACTCCACCAACGCGCCCACGCCATAGCCGCGCGCAATCGTGCGCTTGGTAACGTCTGCGGGTTTGAATGCATCGATGAGTATCTGTAGCGCCGCATCAATATCGTGCCGGCGTCCGCACAGGAACAGGTCGAGCGCCGCATAGCCATGCTCGGGCCAGGTGTGGATCGACATATGCGATTCCGCGAGCAGCGCCACACCGGTAACCCCCTGCCCTTCGCCGAAATGGTGCAGGTTCAGATCAAGGATCGTAGCGCCCGCCGCTGGCACCGCTTCGCGCAGGGCCCGCTCGACAAGCGCGACATCATCGAGCCCGCCCGCACAATCGTGAAAGTCAGCCAGCATATGGCGTCCGTCATAGGGGAGAGGCGGACTAGCCGTCATAGCGCCGCCATTCACTCGTGAAGGTTTGGACGAGCCGCTGATTGTCGAGCCGGTTCGGTTCGGCATCGATCCGCGCCATATCGGGCGGAAACTCGAACAGGGTGGGTTCGGATGCGGTCGTCACAAAGCGGCCCCCGGGCAGCAGGTTCGATGCTTCGGGCACACCTGTGGGTGAGGCCAGTATGAAACCCCATTCGCCAAAGCTCGGCACATAGGCATGATAGGGGCGCGTTTCGAAACCGGCGGCTTCCAGCGTGGCGGCAATCGTCCAGAAGGCATTGGGCGCGACATAGGGCGAGCCGCTTTGCACCGAAACCATGCCGCCGGGCGCGAGGCGCTGACGCAGGGATCGGTAAAAGGTCGTGGTGTAGAGCTTGCCCAGCGAGAAATCGGTGGGATCGGGAAAGTCGATGACGATCGCGTCATACTGTCCTTCCGTTTCGCGCACCCAGCGGAAACCATCGGCATTGATGACCGTCATCCGCGGATCGCTGAGCGAGCCTTGATTGAGCTGCGTCAAAAGCGGGGTTTCGCGAAAAAGCTCCGTCATCGCCGGATCAAGATCGACAAGCGTTACAGTCTCGACATCGGGATGGCGCAGCACCTCTCGCGCGGCCAAGCCATCGCCGCCGCCAAGGATCAGCACGTTGCGTGGATGGGCTACCCGGCCAAGGTTGGGGAGCACCAGCGCCTCGTGATAGCGATACTCGTCCAGCGAAGAGAATTGCAGATTGCCGTTGAGGAACAGCGAAACATTGCCGCCGCGCCGGGTCAGCACGATGCGCTGATACGGCGTTGAGGTCGCATGGATGATCGGTTCATCAAGGCTTGCGGTTTCGGCCATGCGCTGGAAACGCTCGGCACCGATAAAGCCGATGATGAGAGATAGGGCGACAAGGCCGCCTGCGAGCAATTCAATCGGCAGGCGTTTGCCCTTGGGCTGGATCAGAACCAGCGCGATCGCCACCACGACATTCAACAGCCCGAACAGGAAGCCGGTGCGGATCATGCCGATGAACGGCATCAGCACCAGTGGGAAGAGCAACGACGCCGCCAGCGCGCCGACATAATCGAATGTCAGGACGGTCGAGATGGTTTCGCGGAAATCGAAATCGTCGCGCAAAATCTGCATCAGTAGCGGGATTTCAAGGCCGACAAGAAAGCCGATAAGCAGGACCAGTCCGTACAGCACAATACGGAATTCATCGACCACCGGGAACATCATGAAGAGGATCGCCGCTGCCCATCCACCGACCAGTGCGATCAGGATTTCGGCGCGAATAAAGAGCCTTAGCTCATCCTTTTTTACATAGCGTGAGAACCAGCTCCCGATCCCCATCGCGAACAGATAGACGCCGATAATTGTCGAAAATTGGGTAACGCTGTCACCGAGCAGATAGCTGGCAATCGTGCTGGCGAGCAGCTGATAGACAAGGCCGCAAATCGCGATGATGAACACCGACGCGATCAGGGCATAGGCAAGAGGCCTTCCACGAGAGTCATGCCGGGCGCTTGACCCGGCAGGGGCGGTTTCAGCCATGCACCGAAGCGGCGACGATAATCGCTATGCCAAGCGCAATCGATCCTGCGAAAATGGCAACGGCGGTATTCTGCTTCTGCTCAATCTCTTCCCACAGCTTGCCCGGGGTCAGCAGATCCAGAATGATAAACGAAATGATGAACAGGCCGATGCCGATGCCGGCATAAATCAGCGTATTCCAGATTATTGTCATATCCATAATCAAATCTCCCTTGATAGGCTGGCCTCGGCCTATTTGTGACGTGGCCCCCGGCCGATAAAGACGCCGCCCGGCCCGCGTGCCGTGCTTGCGCGCTGGCCATCCGCGAAAGGCGAATAGCCGGTGAAGGATGCATAGGCGAAGCCCGATGTGACGAGCAGGCACCAGGCCCCGAAAATGAATAGACCCCGGTTCATGTCGCTGCCTCAGTCATCATCGTCACTCCCTGAAAAGTCGCTGTCCGATTTGCGCCGCGATTCAAAGCTCAGATGTTTCCACCATTGCCATATCGCCGGGACAAGCACGAGGAGCAGAGCCAGGAACAGGTTCGAATAGAAGGTTGCGCCCTTCTCTATCGTTACCTCAACCTCTGCACTGGGGCTGCTGCCATATTGACCTTCGGTCCAGCGGTTGCCTGCGGCATAAATGTTGAGCTCATAGGTGCCTGCCGGAATCATCGAGAATTTGCTGGCCGAATAGCGGCTGCCTTCAGACCAGTTGCCCTCGCTATCCCGCCCCGAATAGGCATCGACGACACTGTTCGCCTCAAACACCTCGCCTGTCTCGCTATTGGTCAGCGAATAGGTCAGGTCGATCCAGCTATTCTCGATACCCGGAGCCTGGGCAGACACGGTGACCGCCTGGCGGGATCTTTCAAGCGTGATCGGCCCCACTGTGGTGCTTTGCTCAACGCCATCGGTGGCCAGATTGACCCGCGCCGTCTGCGGATCGCTGGTGCCGCCAAACAGGAAGGATATCACGATCAGCGCGAGCGCCACCGCAAGCGCCAGCTTCATATATTTGCCGGCCTTTTCGCGATACGGCGAAGGCTGGTGCGGCAGCGGCAGGCCGCCGCCCTTGGCAGGCGGAATCCCGAACGCATCGGTTATTTCATTGGGTTCAAGCAATTCACTGAGCGTCCAAACCGTCTCTTCGGCGCTATGCTCCCAGCTCAGCATCTTGCCGGGCCGCACGTAATCGGCAGTCAGCACTTCCTCGCCAACCGCGACGCGCCAGTAAAACTCGCCCAGTACATAATCGACCTGCGCGCGGGTTTGCGCGTAGAAAGGTTCGTAAAATTCGCCGTCCACCGTGAAGCCGACCGCCGACAGTTTCTGCGGCGTCGCGGTCAGTTGCCGCCCGAAGCTCCAGCCGCGCCCGTCCGTATCGAGGAACCGGTAGCCCTCATAGGGGTTGAACAGCAGATATTCGTCCCACGGATATTGCCCGTTTTCCGAACGCCGCTGATAGCCAATGACTTCCCACTCAGTACCGCGCAAAACGCCCCGGCTGCCAAGCGGCAGTTCGAGCTTGCGCACCTCGCCTTCATAGCGCTGGATGATGCTGACATCGGGGTTGGTGACATCGAGTGTCGAACCGCAATATTGGCAGGCGATACTGACCGACGTGCCCGCCGCCTTGATCTCTATCGAGCCGCCGCAATTGGGGCAGTTGAACTGTTCGGCCGCCGGCGCGCTATCGCTCTCTGATGGAACGACCGTGCGCGTGGCTGTGGGGCCCTCCTGAGCCGGCGCGTCACTGGCATTGCCCCAAGGATTGGGGCGATCGTCTTCGGGCGGCGGGTTCTGGGGTGGTTCAGGCGGCATAATCAGGCATCTTCCAGCCATGAATGGCGCGCAGATTTTGCGGTTTGAGTTCGGCGAGTGTCACATAGCGCCCGACATAAAAGGCCGGGTCTTCGCCTTCTTCGCGCTCGAAATTGGCAGAGAAACCCTGGTCATCCCGCATATCGACGTTGAACACGTCCCAGCCGGTGGTCGGCGCGAAGGGCAGCTCCCCCTCTGCCGCGATACATTTGGCAGTGCGCATATCCGATACGACGAACTCCGACCCGTCGATCTGGGTGCGATCTCCGACGGCCGTCTCGCCGCCCTGTGCGAGATGCTGGATCAGGTCCGAATTTGTTTCGGAAATCGGGCGCTCGATGACCATCTGGAATTGCCCGTCTGACTCGCTGAGCCAGCCATGGGTCATGTCCGAAAACAGGCAGAGCCAGTCATTCCAGGCGCCCTGATCATAGCCGAGCCGGATACGGCCAATGACTTCGAATGTCTGGCTACCATATTCGCCGCGCGTGCCGATCTGGATCGGGCTGACATCGAAAGGCAGCACGGCGACTTCACCGGCCAGCTCAACGCCTTCGGCAATCCGTTTTACAGTTGCATGGCAATAATCGCAGATTCGCGCAGGCAGGGCCGGTGAGCGG
>CAJQMX010000163.1 GCA_905479515.1 uncultured Parasphingopyxis sp. | reverse complement strand
ATACAGATCGGGGTATCTTGACGATTTCTTCTTCTCCTAAACAAGATCAGCAATACCTGACGCACCGCATGGGGCGTCTGCGAAAACTGGAAAACATGGGCTTGGCTGAAGAGCTGAAACCAGGTGTTTGGAAGATCGCAGAGCGAACCGAGAATACTCTTCGGCAATTGGGTGAGCGCGGCGACATCATGAAGACCATGCAGCGTGTTTTGAAAGAGGCAAGCATTGATCGTGGTGCTTCAAATTATTTGGTTTTCGATGCCACAAAAGCCGCTCAAAAAATCACGGGCAAGATCGTTGCGATCGGCCTCTCAAATGAATTGCAAGATCAACACTATATCGTAGTCGATGGCACTGACGGAACACTGCACTACGCTGAGATAGGACGGCTCAGCAAATATGATCCGCCTAGCAAGGATATGGTGGTGACTTTGCGGGGAAGCGATGGCGAGAATCGACTGGCTCAATCGATGAAACTACCAGCCCGCATTTTCATCGAATCCCATGTGCCGTTTCGTGAGTTGGTGAATGCTGAAGGAGCAACTTGGTTGGATCGAGAACTGCTTTCCAAACAACCGGAAACATTTCGGGAAAAGGGCTTTGGCGCTGAAGCCAATCAGGCCCTGAAACTGCGGCAAAGATGGTTAGTTCAAGAGGGCCTAATGATCGAGCAAGATGGGCGTATGATTGTTCAGCGGCGAATGCTTAGCGAACTCATGAGGCGCGAGGTGTCGAAGATGGGAAGTGAATTGGCTGCGAAGTTAGATATGAGCCAAGTAAGTTCTTCGGAGCTAGGTGCAGCCACTGCAAAAATCATTCGCTCAGTTCGGCTGGCATCTGGCAGGTTTGCGTTAATGCAAAATGGCAAAGAGTTTGCGCTCGTTCCTTGGAGGCAGGCAATGCAAAGGTACAAAGCCAAGGGCTTTGGCATCGAGGCTCGCAGTGGTATGTCAAGGTAGCCTGCATTGGGTGAAATTTCCGTTCTGGCGCGAGGTGAATACCATATAAGTATAAAAGGCGCGATTTGATCTGACAGCGCTGCTTTCCAGCGAACTGGATCAGCTGTAACCGCGAGAAAATTAGAGGTGGAAAAAAGTATAGAAATGTCTTATGTAATGAACTGGTAGCGCTTATACGTTCATTATATGAGACAGATATGAAGTCGAATGCACCCAATACTCTGCCGCGAGCAGCTCGTTCAGCCCTTGTCAAGCTTGGCGAGGATATTGTTGTTGCGCGCAAAAAAAGACGGATTTCTACGGTATCGATGGCGGAACGAGCGTTCATCAGCCGCGGCACGCTCTATAAAGTGGAAAGAGGTGATCCAACTGTATCAATGGGTATTTACGCGACGGTTCTTAGCATATTGGGTCTGATTGAGGGACTAGGACAAGCGGCCGACCGTCGCGAAGATACGCTTGGACTTGATATCGAAGAAGATCGGCTGCCGAAGAAAATCGTGACGTCTCGATCAAAAGCGGGGCGGCTATGACAGATACACTCGAAATTTATCTCGACCATGAAGGCGAGACTCGTTTGGTGGGTCACTGTCGTTATGTAGCGAAGCGAAGAAGCCAGAGTTCGGTATTTTCCTATTCGCCTGAGTGGCTGACAACTGAAAAAGCATTCGCCCTCGATCCACAAAACCTGCCATTGCAAGATCGACCTGTCTATACCAACTCCAAAAAGTCTGCATTACCTGGAGCGCTTCGAGATACAGCTCCGGATAGATGGGGCCAACAATTAGTGAGGCGGGCCTTCCGCAAGGCTGGCGAAGAGCGAACGCTTTCAGAAATTGACTTCCTGTTGGCGATTACAGACCGGACTCGAATAGGAGCATTGCGGTATAAAAGGCCAGAGGAAGACACGTTCGATCATGATATTGGACAGTATCGTGTGCCGCCTCTCATCAACCTGCCGGCATTGGTCAATGCGGCAGATGCAGTCCAAACGAATTCTGAAACTGCCGAAGACCTAAAACTATTACTCAATGAAGGATCTCCACTCGGCGGTGCCCGCCCGAAATCGGCTGTTGAAGACAGCGATGGCACTTTGGCAATTGCGAAATTTCCAAAGCAAGACGATGACCGAAGCATCTCACATGGTGAGGTGTTAGCTATGATTTTGGCACGCAATGCTGGGATCAACGTTGCTGATGCACGTTTAGTAGATGTGGCTGGGAGATCTGTGGCGTTGATCAAACGGTTTGATCGGGATGGCGAACGCCGCATCCCTTTCCTCTCGGCTATGAGTTTGTTGGGACTCAACGACGGGGATGAAGCAACCTACACCGACATTGCTGAAGTGATCCGGATGCACTCAAGCGCACCAACGGAAGATCTGCATGAACTATGGCGCCGGGTAGTGTTCAATGTTCTTGTCAGCAATCTGGACGACCATCTCCGTAATCACGGGTTCCTCTATGATTGTGAAGGCAAGTGGCGCCTTTCACCTGCTTATGATTTGAATCCGGTTCCGTTAGAAGAAAAAGCACGAGAACTCAGCACATGGATATCGGAAGAAGGCCCGGACGCTGATCTTGGCTTGGCTATGAATGCTGCACCTTTCTTTGCGCTCAATAAGAAACAGGCTGCTGAAATCATTGACGACGTGAACACAGCAGTAGCTGCTTGGCGGAATACAGCAAAACAAATCGGTATGAGCGCGGCTGATACGGCGGTCTATGCATCAGCTTTTGAGTATGGCTCATAATACGAAAAAGATCGGCAATAACGACATCATAGGTGAACGGGGCGTAACGGCCGTCCGGTCGCTAGTTTTGGAAATGGGGTTTGTATTATACGAAACGGGTGGGGTAGAAGCGGGCATTGATGGTTTCATTGAAATCAGAGACAAGGAATCAGGTGAAGTTTCTAATCTGATCTTGCAAGTGCAATGCAAGGCGACAGAACGGAAGCTGCCCGCAGATTCGGATACAGAATTTTAATGGCCTTGCCGTGAAAAGGATATCGCCTATTGGCGTGGCGTGGCGTGGCGGGACGGCACCAGTGCTTTTGATCGTTATCAGCCTAAGCGACAATCTAGTTTAATGGAAATCGATCAGAGACTATTTTTCAAACGATGCAGTACTAGCGTCAAACAAGATCGTATTCGATAAATCTGAGGATCTACTTACTAAGGAATCAGGTCCTCAACTCATGGCTGTTGCACAAAGCATCAGGCCTGGAACCGTTGCTCCGCCGGTCTCAACCGTCTATCTGTGTCTTCCTGCAAGCCGAATAGGACTTTGTAGCCGCTGGCTCCGCATATTCATCAATCAATTGCTTGATGCCATGGAGCGGGAAAAAACAAAGCCTAAAGCACCTGTTTTACTTTGTCTCGATGAGTTTCCGGTTCTCGGATATATGAGCCAGCTTGAAAATGCTGCGGGGCAGATAGCCTCCTTTGATGTAAAGCTTTGGATAATTATCCAGGATTGGGGACAGGGAAAGGCGCTCTATAAGGAGCGCTGGGAGTCTTTTGTTGCCAATGCAGGCATCCTGCAATTCTTCGGAAATAATGATCTGGAGACGACCGAATACATCTCGAAGCGCCTCGGAAAAACTCTCATTGGCGCGACCAGAGACGGTGTGTCAACGCCGGAGTAAAAATACACCAGTGGCCGGAGCAAAAGTACACCACTGTGGCGGCGTGGAAACAGTCCCCTTGATGTGACGCAGAACTCGGTGTTGCGGGTTGTCCCGGTAGTCCATAGGAGGGACCCGCGCTGCTTCGTGTAGCGCTTTAGCGTTACGCGGAGCGAAGGAGCGCGGGAGGTGCCTGTGGGCCCACCGGGTCAACCATGGTCTCGATCGTTAGTCACTTTTTGGGGGTTTTCGCCGTTTTTGACTTTGATTGAGACGGTAACTATCGCCGTTCATCTCCAGGATATGAACGTGGTGTGTGAGGCGGTCGAGCAATGCCCCCGTCAGGCGTTCGGAGCCGAACACTTCGGTCCACTCGTCGAAGGGAAGATTGCTAGTCAGCAGTGTGGAGCCACGCTCATAACGCTGACTGAACACCTCAAACAGAAGTTCAGCGCCGGTTTTGCTGAGCGGCACGAAGCCGAGTTCGTCGATGATCAGCAATTGGTATTTTGCCAGCTGCTTCTGGAAGCGAAGCAGGCGCTTCTCGTCCCTGGCCTCCATCAACTCGTGAACCAGCGCCGCCGCCGTGATAAAGCCAACGCTGAGGCCTTTCTGACAGGCGGCAAGGCCGAGACCGAGGGCTATATGCGTTTTGCCAGTGCCTGAGTTGCCGAGCGCGATGACGTTCTCGCGCCGCTCGATATATTCACATCGCGCCAGTTCCAGGACCATCATCTTGTTGAGTGATGGTATGGCCTTGAAGTCGAAGGCATCTAAGCTTTTGACGGCAGGGAACCTGGCCAGCCTGATCCGCCGTTCGACCATACGGCGTTCTCGGTCAATCAACTCCAGCTCGGTCAGACGAACAAGATAGCGTACATGGTCAACATCCTCGGCGGCGCATTGACGGGCCAATTTGTCGTATTCCCTGCGGAAGGTGGGCAGCCTGAGGGCTTTCAGGTGATGAGCCAGCAAAAGCTGCGGTGTATCGGTCATGATGCTACTACCATTACATCCAAGTCAGACCTGTCGGCCTTCCCCGTCTCTTGCAACAGGTTCATGTAATTGGCCGCCGAGGTCGTCGTCACCCGCGCCCGTGGCAGATAAGGGTAAATGTCCAGATTGAGCTTTGGTGGACGCCGCTCTATACGGCACAGCACCAGATGTTTGATGGCGTCATAGCTAATTGCGCTCATGCGCAAGGCATCCTTCACCGCGCCATGAAGGTCATCGAGTTTAAAGGTTTCCAGGAGCCTCAAGACCTGCACGTACTCCCGCTTGCCGGACTTGCCCATGCGGGACTCAAGAAGGCGGCGCAAGGTTACGAACACCTCTGGTAGGTCCCAGCCGACCAACGGTGCAGCCTGATCCAGAGCGCCAACCTTCTGTTCCAGTAAAGGCAGATAGTGGATTGGATTAAAGATCAGATCTTCGCGATCATAGGAACGGGTGTGCCGAGCGACCTCCTCACTTCCACAGCCAATGATGACCTCGTGGACATAGCCACGGATCCAGACTTCCTGATGACCGAAGGCGACGGGCACCGAGTAATCATTGGTTCTATACCGCACCAGGGACAGGGAACTGACCCGCGTCGCCTGCTTGTCACAGGCATCAAACGGAGTTGCGGGCAATGCCGTCAGCAATGCCTGATCACGGACAAACCGCTCGCCGATACTCTCGCGGTGGCCGCGCAAAACATCACGTTGTCGCTTGCGACATTGCTCTTCCAAGTGCCTGTTGAAGGCATCCCAACTGGCAAAACGAGGGCGAGGCGTCATAAAGTTCCGCCGAGCGTAACCAACGACACCCTCCACATTGCCCTTGTCATTGCCTTTGCCGGGACGGCCATAACGATCCTCAAAAAGGTAATGGGACTGAAGCCCACTGAACGCCCGCGTTCGTTGCCGCGACCCATCTCTCAGAATGCGAGCAACAAGGCACTTGTCGTTGTCGTACAGGATTGATTGCGGGACGCCGCCAAAGAAGGCAAAGGCCTTGTTGTGCCCGTCCAGCCACGCCTCCGTCGTCGCCGCTGGGTAGGCGGAAACGAAGCAGGCATCGCTGTGAGGAAGGGTCATGACAAAGTAATGAGCCCGATACTCAATACCGGCGATGACCGCATCCGCCTCGCCAAAATCAGCTTGGGCGTGACCCGCAGGATGGGTCAGCGGTACGAACATCTCGCGCTGGCGCTGGCGTGCCGCAAAAACATAATCCTTCACGATCGTGATGCCGCCAGTAAAACCGTACTCATCGCGAAGGCGCTCAAAAATCCGCTTCGAGGTATGCCGCTGCTTCTTCAGGCGTTTGGTATCGTCCTCAAGGATCTGGTCGATAAGACCAACAAAGGGATCAAGCTTGGGACGGGTCGGTGTCTTCTTGCGGCGATAACCGGGGGCACTGAAAATGCCAACATCTTATCGACCGTCCGCCGATCAATCCCGAAGTTCCGTGCTGCTTTGCGGCGGCTCATACCTTGAATAATTACCGCATACCGTACGCGTCCATAGAGTTCCACTTGCTTCATCCCCGCCCTCTGCAAAAGCAGAAAGCTTACCACTGGCGGGTTTTTACTCCGGCCAACAACCAGACTATCCGGCCGCTTCAGTGGTGGATTATTGCTCCGGCGGTCTCATGACTATGCGCCGGAAGAAAACCGCCTGCATGACTTTGAAGTTAGAAGGGCCGCTCAGAAAGGCAAAGTGGTTTCAAAACTGCCCATCTACGGCGAGTCCTTTCACCTGTCTTTTGAGTACATGGGACAGCGCAATGATGTGATGACGATCTATGGCCAGAAAGTTGCTCTCGCGGTTCTCGCAAGGCTTAGAGCCTGCGATCAAGTCCTCAATAACCAGGCAAGCGTAGGCGACGGTTTTGCGACGCGGCCTGAAGATCAATGGGCCGACCAGCCTGGCGACATTCCCGAAAACTGATCGCGCAATGAAAGGAAAAAATCATGCAGTATTCTGAATCTGGAATTGCAGAACTAATGGGACTTCTTGTTTTGCTGGTCATCGGAATGCCTTTTTGCATCGCAACGCCTTATGCGCTTGGCTATTTGCTGGGTCTTGAATATGAGGCCGAACTGGTCAAGCACTGGATTCTTGCCCTTGATACCTGGCTCCGTATTCTCTGCCTTGCCGGTGTCGGTCTCGTCGGCTTTTTTATCCTTCTCATTGTCTGCATTATAATTTATCAGGCCGGAAAACGACTCCTCTTTGCCTTATTGGCCTTCACCGAATGGGTAATTGCGGCAACGCTGAGAACAGTTGAAGCAATGCTGGAACTTATCAGTTCAATCTTAAAAGGATTGATCTGGTTCTTACTCCAACCTTTCCGTCTGATCGGCGAGTTTGTCGCGGACAAGTTTATTGCCGCGAGAACGAGCATCGGGCAGTGGAAGGCCGAGCAGCAAGCCCTGCGAGCCCTTTATCGCGATGAATATAGTGATGACTTTTCGAGCTTTCGAGCCTTCAAACGTTATTGGTCGGCGCTACAGCGTGGGGAGGAACCTCCTTATCCAGGCAAAGAGGAAAAAGCGAAAGCAGAGCCTAAACCTAAGCCAAAAGCCGATCTTTACAGCCTGGCGCTAAAGGAACTGGGGCTTTCAGAGCCTTTTACCAAAGCCGCGTTTAAGGCGCGTTACCGGAGGCGTATGAAGGAAGTTCATCCGGACATTACCGGCAGCAACGGAGCTGCGACGCGTCTCAATGCCGCAATAGAATTGATTAAGAAGAGAAAGGGATGGTCATGAAAAAACTATCAGATAGTACCAAAGCCCTGACCACAAAAACCGGACAATCCGGCGTGGCAAATAAAAAGGACTTTCAATCGACGATGGCCGCATTGCGCAAGGCCAGTGGCAAACCGGAATATGTTCTTATTCCAATGTGCTGCGCGGTTCATGACCGGCCTTATGTGATTATCTATTCCCGCGTTGATCCGTCAATGAAGTTTAAGATTACAAAGATCGTGAACGAAGCTAGCGATATAAAATCACAAGGGAAAGGATTGATTGCAAAGCATTTAGAGGGCAAGTCGCAAGCTGCCAGAAGCTATGACATTGCGGAATTCGATAGCGCCGGACGTTATTGTCCGTGGTGCCAGGACAACGGAGATGTTGTGCATTGTGCTGACTGTAAAGAAACTTATTGCAGTGGCACCACAAAGCGCCTTGGCGATGGTTCGGCTTTATACAAGTGTGTGCCCCGATGCGGAAGCAGCGGCATGCTCAAGGATTACAGCAAGTTGCATGGCAATAAGGGAAAAGCAATGAAAGGCGGCGTAAAGCAAAAAATGCTGCCTTCGACTTACAGGCCTGCCTTATCTGGCCAGATGGATAGATTAGGGCTTCCCAAAAAATAGACCACTATGGGCGGGAGTATTGCAGATCGCAATGATCCCGCCAAATTTTCCTGTGCCCCGTTATCAGGCAAAGAGATCATTTTGATAAGCAAGCAGTTCATCAATCCAGACCCGATGGGAAAGGTGATGCAAAAGATGGCAATATTTTAAACTGAGCGACGTGTGAACAGACAGGCATTTAGATGGATTGTCGTTTTCTTCTACTTCGCGGCGCAAAACCGATAATTGCCGCGCTGCTTTTCTGTAACTGACCAGATCCGAGCGGATATCATGCAGGGCTTGCTCTTTAAGCTCCCGCAAGGCTTCGGAGCGTTGTGGTTCGGATTTCCGGTCTGCCGCTCTGATTTCTTCTTCACGATATCCTTTAAAATCACGGCGCTCTGCTTCTGCAAGTATCGCCTTCGGACTCTGGACGGCACCGCCAAGTAGATAATACCAAGGATGGCCGCAATTGTAGTCGTGATATGTAACTGCCATGATCGCCCCCTATCTGCACGCATAGATTAGGTGGCAGCTGTCGATCTCGATTTTCGAGAAATCTACAGAAAGATCGCGGGCTATGGCGTCATAATCGATATAGAATTGCAGGTGAGCGGGAATTTCTCCATAATGACCTTCATCGACAAACTCTTGTGCGAGATCGCGCATCGTGTCGCATTCGTAAATATCAACGTCAAATTGGTCGGAATCGTCCTTTTCAGGATCAAAGCTGTAACCGCATTCGCCGACGGCTATTATGAAACAGCGCTTTTTGTGTTCGTCCCATTCGTCGCACGCATCAAGAAAAGCACCGATATTATTCTGATATAGTCCCCACGCTTTTCCAAGCTGGGCATCGATCATATCACCGTCGATAAATTCGATTTCAAATTCTTCAACGGGATCGCCGTAAGCATTGCGCTTCTTGCCTGCCTTTTCGTGGTAGTCTTGGGTACTGTCAAAATAAAATCCGGTTGCTGATAAATCATATGGATTTGCAAATAATGTCGTCATCTTCTTACTTCCTTCTCTTTCACTCCTCAATGGGAGTGGGTTGCACATGCAACCCTGGTGCTTCGCCGAGAAGGGGGTAGAAAACTTCAATTAAAAATCAGACGGGATGGTGCGGGCGCAGGCCCTTGCCGAGCCACGGTCCCTCTTATTTTTGTTGAAGTGCGCGAGGGTGAAACCCTTAGTAGAAAACCCCGTTAGTGATCGTCACCCGTAAAAGGCCGAGATTACAGGCTCGGCGCGCGCAGCGCACGGGCCGAAGGCAACGGCTAAAACCCCTTAAAATCAAGAACAATACTTTTTTGTCTTGCCCGGGATCAGCCCTATCCATCGCTATTTAACTGTATAAAAATACCTATATTTCTCTAAAAAGGGGCATAAACTGTAAAATACTATAGTACTATACGAAAATACATGATATTCTCTATTAATGGGAATTTCACGCAACTGGATATAGTTTATGCTTGTAAAGGCCTCAAAGAAACAACAGCGTTTGGCAGCTTTAATCAAGGAAGCTGGCGACTCCATTCGTATTGATGATGCGGTTAAGGTCTTCGGCGTAGATCGCCAAAAGGCAGCAAAGTTACTTGCGGGATGGCATAATCAGGGTAATTTGCGCAGGATAGCGCGCGGATTATACGTTCCGGTCAATCCGTCGGCGCTGGGACGCCAGCAGGTCCTGGATGACCCATGGGTACTTGTTCCCGAGCTCTACAGCCCCGGCTACATAGGCGGATGGACAGCGCTTGAATACTGGGAGCTTACAGAACAGCTCTTCCGCTCCGTTTGCGTGCTAACAGCCAAAAGAGCCACCTATGGCGACATTGTCCATCAAGGGGTGACCTTTTACATTAAACACATCTCTGAAACGCAAATTCTTGGCACCAAGTCTGTCTGGCGCGACCGGGTTAAAGTCCAGGTCTCCGACCCTCATAAAACAATACTGGATATATTAAATGATCCGAAAATCGGGGCGGGACTCCAGCACGTGTTAGATGTTATGGCAGCATATGCCAAGGAATACGGGACAAAGAATAATCTGGAGCAGTTGCTGGATTACGCGGATCGTATTGGAAATGGAGCGCTTTTCAAGAAACTAGGATACGCCGCAGAAAAAACCGGATGGGAACCATGGTTTCTCGATGAATGCCATACGCGCCTGACTAAAGGTTACGCATATTTTGGTGATCAGGCTGCGGAAAACAAACTTGTAACAAAATGGCATTTATGGGTCCCGAAAGGATAACTGGCCGATGATTTCAAAAGAAGAATTTAAATCTGTGGCGGACGAAACGGGCTTAAGCCCGAACGTAGTAGAAAAGGACTATGTGCTCGGCTGGCTCCTGGCTGCCATAAACGCCAATAAAACACTGGCACCCGTTTGGGTCTTTAAAGGCGGCACTTGCCTGAAAAAATGCTATTTTGAAACCTATCGGTTTTCCGAAGATCTTGATTTCACACTTACCGATGATTCCCATTTAGACGAAGAGTTTTTGCTAGGGCAGTTTGAACAAATTTCGGAATGGATTTATGAGCAATCCGGTATCATCATTCCAGCAGACAGACAAATATTCGATATCTATGACAACCCCAGAGGCGGGCGGTCATGTGAGGGCAAGGTTTATTACGAAAGTTATTTCGTTCCGGGCAAAAAACATATTCCCAAGATTAAGTGCGATCTGACAGCAGATGAAGTTCTGGTGTTGCCACCCTCAAGGCAACGGGTCTTTCATACCTATAGTGATTTGCCGGAAGATGGATTTCAAGTTGATTGCTACGACTATCCGGAGGTGTTTGGGGAAAAGGTCCGGGCCTTGGGAGAAAGAGGCAGGCCGCGCGATCTTTACGATGTCATTAACTTGTATCGCAATGATCATCTTCCTGCTGCGTCAGTCGTGCGGGATGTTCTGGATCAAAAATGTGCATACAAGGGGATAGACCGGCCAACAATGAATTCGGTAGAAGCCTACCGGCCAGCCATGGAGCAAAACTGGGAACCAATGTTGGGTCATCAACTTCCAGGCCTTCCCGATCTTGAAAGCTATTGGAACACATTACCGGAATTTTTCGAATGGCTAGAAAGTAGCCATATTCCTGCAAGGCAGGCACTAGGATCTGTTAGCAACAGCGGTGATCTTTACCGGCCCGAATATGGCCGTCTCGGGCTGCGGACAAATCAGGGCGGCTCTCTTGAAATTATCCGCTTTGCTGCCGGAAACAGATTATGTGTTGATCTTGACTACACCGACAATGAAGGAAATCGACGCACCCGTGCTATTGAGCCTTACTCACTAAGGCGAGCCCAGAATGGCAATGTACTTCTCTTCGCCGTAAGGGCGGATGACGGCCAAATCAGGGCCTACAAGATTAATCAGATCAATAATGTCTCCCTAACCAGCAGGGTTTTTGTTCCGCGCTATGAGGTTGAATTAGGCCCGACAGGACCCGCTGAAGCTATCCAGCAAAATACAGGGCGTTCGGCATTGGGAATTCCCAAAACAAGATCAAGGCCTCGCAGGTCTTCTACTCGTATGACAGCTACGCGGCGATCACCTGCTACGATGGGTCCAACTTACATTTACCGTTGCCCGGTTTGTGACAAGACATTCAAAAGAAATGCAATGAAGCCGCAACTAAATCCTCACAAATCAAAAGACGGCTATCCGTGTCCCGGGCGAATAGGCATATATGAAGACACAAAATACTAATGTCAGTGCCTGACAACTCGACTTTGCCTTCACACGGAGATAAGAAAGTTTTTGCCACAGATTTGCCACAAGCCGGAAAAGCTTGTGAAAGACAATGGCAGTTTCATGCGGGTTACAGCGGACACCTGATTTGTGGCAAAAACACCCCAAAAGGGTCAGTTTCTTTCCGTAAACAAGGGCTAAGTCATTGATTTGTGTTGCCTGAGACAAAGGTAACAGGTCTTACGGGACACATAGGTTACACTTTTGGCATTTTGCAGGAGAAGCAGGATGCCGTGGAAGGAGTGTATCAAGATGGATGAACGTCTTAAATTCGTTGCCCGGCTGCTGGAGGGTGAGAAGATGGCGCCTCTGTGTCGAGAGTTCGGCATATCGCGCAAGACTGGCTACAAGATATTTGGTCGATACAAGGAATGTGGCCTGATTGGCCTGAATGATCGCAGCCGA
>CAJQMX010000162.1 GCA_905479515.1 uncultured Parasphingopyxis sp. | reverse complement strand
CAAACGTAGCCAAATAACGTCAAAAGAAGCCGGGTTAATAACGTCTCGCGCTTGGATAACCGGTCGCCCCAATATTGCAGCCGTCGAAAAGGTTGTGACCGGCTCCACAGAATATCGAGGCGCGCTTCCTGCTTGGCGAGTTGATACCGAGGATGACGTTTCTGTCTATATTCCGCTATCGACTGGCGAGATTGCAGCGGTGCGTAGAACAACTTGGCGTGTTTATGATTTCTTCTGGGGTCTGCATATCATGGACTGGAAAAACCATGAGAATTTCAACAGCTGGTGGCTCGTCATTTTTGCATTGGGCGGCCTGACTATGGCTCTTTCTGGATTGTTACTCATCATTAAGCGATGGCCGTTTCGGCGAAGTCGTAAGGGCCGGAACCTTCACACTACTCACGCGTAGTCTGGCCGTATTAAAAACACTTGCGCCTGATAAAAATAGGGAGAGGAAAACATGGGTAAATACACACGTTTCATCGTCATGATACTGACTTCAACGCTTGCGATGTTCGGGCTGATGTATCTCAACACCTATGCATTCGACCACGTATATTTTAGTGAGACACGCACATGGATGGCAATCTACATGGGCGCTGCGATGGCGATTATCATGTTGTTATTTATGCTTGGCATGTATGATGATAAGCGCAAGAATGCGATGATATTGGGCGGCGCAGTTCTCATATTTGCCGGCTCCTTGTTTCTTGTCCGATCGCAGGATACGGTTTCCGATCAGGCGTGGCAAAAGGCGATGATACCTCATCATAGCATTGCCATACTGACAAGTGAGCGCGCCAATATTGAAGATAAAAGAGTGCGCGAGCTAGCCGATGGAATTATCAGAGCCCAACGGAGAGAAATCAAAGAAATGGAATGGTTGATCAACGATATCAATCAAAATGGCAAGGCAACGACAGATGCAGAAGCCTCGGCGCGCGCCGTCCCAAAATTTGAAGGCGAGCTAAATCCCGCCGACTAACGCTAATGCTCACATCATTACAAACGTCCGAGTAGTTATCTATAAAGCCATTTTTTTCTGATGCCCGTCTGTTAGTTCTGATGTTGGATCAATATTGAGAGTTGAGCTGCTGTAGTTGCGAAGATTGAAACTATATGGTTGGAGATGCTAACCGTAGACTAGCAAGCGGTGCCTGCTTCCACTCAACTGAACATTGGAAGCCGCCATATCGCCAACGGCCCAATAGCAGTCGGTCCGATACGCGCCCATTTGAAGACATTAGCGTCTGGGCTGCCATAACCCGATAGCGGGCCTAAGGCCGAGCCATATTCAGTGAAACATTGCATCAACGATGGCGCAGTCCGGGACTTCTCCGCCATCGCATTTCTGCGCCATGTCCGACAATGTTTGCTCCAAACGTTTCAGGTCGGATATTTTCTGTTGAATAGTGGTAATGTGATTGTTGGTTACGGCCAGCACTTCGCCGCACGTATATTCGTTGGAATCGACCAGGCCGAGCAGGCCTCTCAGCTCTGCAATTGAAAAACCGAGTTCCCGTGCGCGCAGAATGAAGCGTAACCGCGCCTGATCATCGGACGAATAGACCCGGTGACCACTGCTCGTGCGATCTACGGCGCGTAACAGCTCGATATTCTCGTAATACCTTATCGTTTCGATGTTACATCCGGCGATTTTCGCCAGTTTTCCGCGCTTGACAGATGGTTGCATAAAAAGTCCTTGTTCCTGTAGTTACTACAGAGAGTATAGTCGTCTCCATCGAAGATCAATCGCAATGAAAGAGTATATTTTGCCAGGGACTATCCAGACAGAAATGCCTGCTCCATCACCGGACAAACGCAGTTGGTGGGCTGTTGGCGGCATCTCCGGGGCTATATTGGCATCGTCCTGCTGCATCGCACCACTCGTCCTTGTAACACTTGGAGTTAGCGGAGCGTGGATCGGAAATCTAACTGCGCTCGAACCCTATAAGTGGTATTTTGTGTCAGTGACCCTCGGGTTTCTGGCTGCGGGTTTTTGGCATGTCTATTTTCGGACAAAACCTGCCTGTGAAGAAGGCTCATATTGTGCCCGACCACAATCCACCATCGTCACGAAAACCGCTCTCTGGGTGGGAACATTGCTCATCGCTCTATCCATCACAATCGATTGGTGGGCACCGTATTTTTATTAGGAGAAAGATTATGAAACCTGCTTACATCATTTTTACAGTCGTTGTCGCTCTTGGAGCAGGCGGACTGGGAGCGGTGGCATTGTTGCCGACGTCCGGTGCTCAAGCCGTTGCAGAAGCGGCATCTCAGAATGCCCCAAAAACTGAAACATTCGATATCGAAAAAATGACCTGCGCCGCCTGTCCGATTACAGTCAAGAAGGCGATGGGCAAGGTCAGCGGCGTGTCTTCTGTCGATGTCGATTTTCAGGCAAAAACCGCAACAGTGACCTTTGATCCCAAACTGGCAAATGCATCCGCAATTGCTTCTGCATCGACCAACGCCGGTTATCCAGCCAGCATAGTGGCTGATGGAGCGGATCGCTGATGCAGCCTCAATCCAGATTGACCTGCCCTGATTGCGGGCATCAGGAAACCGAGACCATGCCGACCGATGCCTGTCAGTTCTTCTATGACTGCAAGGGGTGCAAGATTGTTTTGCGACCCAATGCGGGCGATTGCTGTGTCTACTGCTCCTTTGGCACCGTTCCGTGTCCGCCCATTCAGGAGGCTCAGGCATCTGGCGCAATCGCGTCCTGTTGCTGAGATTGAGGGATTCAAATGGAAACACAAAAATTCGATCTTGTTGTTCTGGGCGTCGGCATGGCGGCCGTCACCGCGGCTAACAAATGTGCGTCAGCTGGCTGGTCAGTCGCAGTCGTGGACGAGCTACCCTATGGCGGCACATGTGCCCTTAGAGGATGCGACCCCAAAAAGATGTTGAGGCGCGGCGCCGAAATATTCGACGCTGCTTCCTTGATGAAGGGCAAGGGCATAGAGCCCGGCAGCCTGGCTATCAACTGGTCGGACCTGATGGCGTTCAAGCGGACATTCACGGAAAAAATGCCGCCAAAAATAGAATCTGGACTCGATGTGAACGGTGTCACCACGTTGCACGGCAGCGCAAAATTTATCGGCAAAAATAAAATCGAGATTAGCGGTAATACGCTGCTGGAAGCGAAGAAGGTGCTGATTGCTACAGGTGCAAAGCCCCGAAAAATTGATTTGCCTGGGGCGCAGTATCTCATTGATAGCACAGAGTTTCTGGAACTGGAGAGCCTCCCGAAAAAGATCTTGTTTGTCGGTGGCGGGTTCATCTCCTTCGAGTTCGCTCATATCGCGGCGCGCGCGGGCAGCGACATTCAGATCATTGATCGCGGCGAGCGTGCGCTCAAGGGATTTGATCCCGATCTTGTCGATAAATTGCTGGAGCGAAGCAAAGAGGCAGGAATCGAGGTGGTTCAGAAGACCAGTCTCGTCTCCATCGCCCAAGAAGGTAGCGGCTATTCGGCTACCCTTGATGTCGACGGCAACACGCAAAAATATTCGGTTGATCTGATCGTGCATGGCGCGGGGCGCGTTCCTGCGATCGACTATCTCGATCTGGACAAGGCGGGCGTCGATTCCAGCGCCCACGGCGTCAAAGTGAATGAATTTCTGCAAAGCATCTCCAATCCGTCAATTTATGCAGCGGGTGATGCGGCGGACACCAAAGGTGCACCGCTCACGCCGGTGGCCGTGTTTGAAGGCAAGGTGGCTGCGTCAAATATGCTGAAAGGCAATCATGCCAAACCGGACTATAAAGGCGTTCCCACAGTGGTATTTACGATACCCGAACTGGCGCGCGTGGGCATGCTGGAAGAAGAAGCAAAAGCGGCCGGTTACAAGCTGCGCATCGCGACAAACGATACAAGCGGCTGGTATTCCAATCTTCGGGTGGGGGAGACCTGCGCTGCAACCAAAGTCATCATCGACGATGAAACCGACAAGATATTGGGCGCGCATTTGCTGGGGCCGGAATATGCCGAAATCATCAATTTCTTCAGTCTGGCGATGCGGCTTGATTTGACCACCAGCGACCTGAAAAAAATGGTGAGCGCCTATCCATCGGTTGGTTCCGATATTGGCTCGATGTTGTGAGGTAAACTGCTATAACTTTGAAGATCGAAATTAAATCGTTGGAGGTCGTTAAAGTGAACAAACCGATGACCTCTGCTTTCGCACAACCGAACATTGGAAGCCGCCAGTCTGAAATGCGTCCAGTTGTTGTCGTTCCCGCGATCTGTTCTCGATACTGAAAGCTGAATTTCAGCGTATCAAACTTGCAGTCGCAGCCAAGATACACTGAAAATATAATCTCAGATCAATTGGCTTTATCCAAGGTAGCTAGTGTTCGACGAAGATTTTGATTCCCAGGCCAATGAGAATGACGCCTCCTGCGACTTCGGCATGTCTCCCGATGCGCGAGCTTGCCATTCCGCCGATCATCACGCCCAAGCTGGAAAGCAAAGCTGTAACTGTCCCAATAATAACACAGGCCAGTAAAACCGGAAGGCCAAGAGCAGGCAGCATGATGCCGGCAGCAAAGGCGTCTATGCTCGTTGCTATCGCAGCCGTTCCCAGCGCCCAGCCTGAGAGACTGGACACCGCATCTCTTTCGTTCCTGCCCAGCGCTTCCCAAAGCATTTTTAACCCTAAACCGCTGAGCAGAATGAGAGCAATCCAGTGATCATAAGCGCTGATCTCCGAAACAAAAGCTATTCCAAGGGCCCATCCCAGAAATGGCATGATGCCCTGCGCTACGCCAAATGCCATTCCCGTTCGAGTGGCGTGAAACATGGAATTATGTCCTGCAGCCCCTTGAGCAACCGCCACCGCAAAGGCGTCCATCGCCAAGCCCACAGCAAGAGCTACAATGAGAAACAGGTTTTCCATTTAATGCGCTTTCCCAGCCGTCTAAGCTGGATTCACTTCCACGGTGATATGAGAAAGCCCCACGGTTTCGGCCAGTCTCTCGCGATAAACAGCGGGGGCTGTATCACTTTCCGTAATGACTGCTACAATAGCGGCATGGTGTCCTGGACCCAGTTGCCAGACATGCAGGTCGGAGATTTTGTCTCCAGCTTCCTCGA
>CAJQMX010000161.1 GCA_905479515.1 uncultured Parasphingopyxis sp. | reverse complement strand
GGCACGGGCATCTGCCATCAGGTGAACCTGGAAAATCTCGCGCGCGGCGTGTGGTCGTCCGAGGACGCGAACGGCGATCTGGTCGCCTATCCCGATACGCTGGTCGGCACGGACAGCCATACGACGATGGTCAACGGGCTGGGCGTGCTCGGCTGGGGCGTTGGCGGGATTGAGGCCGAGGCCGCGATGCTGGGCCAGCCGGTTTCGATGCTGATCCCCGAAGTGGTCGGCTTCCACCTCACCGGCGCGATGGCCGAGGGCGTGACGGCGACCGATCTGGTGCTGACGGTTGTGCAGATGCTGCGCGAAAAGGGCGTGGTCGGGCGCTTTGTCGAATTTTACGGGCCGGGCCTGAAGGCGCTGACCCTGGCGGACCGGGCAACAATCGCCAATATGGCGCCGGAATATGGCGCGACCTGCGGCTTCTTCCCGATTGATGAAAAGACCACCGAATATATGCGCCTGACGGGCCGCGACGAGTGGCAGATCGCAATGACCGAAGCCTATTGCCGGGCGCAGGGCCTGTGGCATTCGGTCGAGGATGCCGACCCGCTGTTCACCGACACGCTGGAGCTGGACATGGGCGCGGTTGTGCCGAGCCTGGCCGGGCCGAAACGCCCGCAGGACAAGGTGATCCTTCCCGAGGTGGACGAGCTGTTCAACGGCCAGATGCAGAGCGTGTATGGCCGCGATGCGAAGCGCGTGCCGGTTGAGGGCCTCAACCATGATATTGGCGATGGCGATGTCGTGATTGCGGCGATTACGAGCTGCACCAACACCTCCAACCCTGCCGTGATGGCGGCGGCTGGTCTGGTGGCGCGCAAGGCCCGCGAAAAGAGGCTGAGCGTCAAGCCATGGGTGAAGACGAGCCTCGCGCCGGGGTCGCAGGTGGTGACCGATTATCTCGACAAGGCGGGCCTTTCGGACGATCTGGACGCGATGGGCTTTGATCTGGTCGGCTATGGCTGCACGACCTGTATCGGCAACTCCGGCCCGCTCGCCGCGCCGATCTCCAAGGCGGTGAACGAGAATGACTTGGTGGTGGCCAGCGTGCTTTCCGGCAACCGCAACTTTGAAGGCCGCGTGTCTCAGGATGTGCGCGCCAACTTCCTCGCCTCGCCGCCGCTCGTCGTCGCCTATGCGCTCAAGGGCACGGTGACCGGGGATATCACGTCGACGCCGCTGGGGCAGGATATGGACGGCAAGGACGTGTTCCTCGCCGATGTCTGGCCGAGCAACGCCGAAGTCGCCGATACGATTGCCGCGCATGTGAACCGCGATATGTTCGAAAGCCGCTACGCCAATGTGTTCGATGGCGACGAACAGTGGCGCGCGATCGATGTCGAGCCATCGGCCACCTATACCTGGCGCTCGGGCAGCACCTATGTGCAGAACCCACCCTATTTTGAAGGCATGACGATGGAGCCCGTACCGATCGAGGATGTTATCGATGCGCGGCCGCTGGCGCTGTTCGGCCAGTCGATCACCACCGATCATATTTCCCCCGCCGGCGCGATCAAGGAAGACAGCCCGGCCGGAAAATACCTGCAAGAGCATCAGGTTAACCGGAAAGACTTCAACTCCTACGGATCACGCCGCGGCAATCACGAAGTCATGATGCGCGGCACCTTTGCCAACATCCGCATCAAGAACCAGATGCTCGACAATGTCGAAGGCGGCTTCACCAAATATATCCCGACCGGCGAAATGATGCCGATCTATGACGCGGCCATGCGCTACAAGGCAGACGGCACGCCGCTCGTCGTCATCGCCGGCAAGGAATATGGCACTGGCTCCTCGCGCGATTGGGCGGCCAAGGGCACGAACCTGCTTGGCGTCAAGGCGGTCATCGTCGAAAGCTTTGAGCGTATTCACCGCTCGAACCTGGTTGGCATGGGCGTTCTCCCGCTGCAGTTCGCCGAGGGTGTGACCCGCGAGACGCTGGGGCTGGATGGCAGCGAGACCTTCACGATCCGGGGCGTTGCCTCACTCGAACCGCGCCAGACGCTTACCGTTGAGATGACCCGCGCCAATGGCGAAACGGCAACCTTCGAAACGCTGTGCCGCATCGATACCGCAAACGAGATGGAGTATTTCCGCCACGGCGGCATCCTCCATTATGTGCTGCGCAACCTCGCAGCCTAACGGCTCGCACAATCAGACGGAAAGGGCGGGGAGGCTGACAGGCTTCCCCGCCCTTTTTTCATGGCCGCCGATCAGTATCCCGAACAGGGCGGGGTAAGGCCCGGCGGGCCCATGTCGCAATACCAGACATCGGTCGCGCCGATCGCATGGTCGACAAGTGTCCAGAAGCCGTTCTCAAGACGGAGAACCGCCGTCGTATTGAGGCCGCCCATCTCGTCGAAATAGGGGAAATAGCGGTGGCCGTCGATCGGCGCGCCACCGGGGCGCTGCGGCATCGCCGAGACAAAGGCCCAGCCGCGCACGACACGAATATCGCGGACGACAAACTCGATATCGGGGCCGATCTCAGCCTGCACCGCCGGGCGCAGTGCATCGAGGATCGCCCTGCGCTGGGCAGAGCCGCGCACGGGCGCTGCGGTTGCGCTGGCCCCGCTCGTCTGGCTCGGGCCGGCTGTCGCGGCGGGAACGGAAAGGGCAGATGCGGCTATCGCAACCGCGCCGATCAGCGCTGCACGAACGGTTCGGTTTCTTGTCATAGAAATATCCTTCACCTGCGGACCGGCGCCAAATGCCTGCCGCTGCCTTTCGGTTATGCGCCGGGGGAGGTCGGTAACATTGATCTGCGTCAAGCGGTGCGCATCCTGTCGCATGGCTTTTTTGGTCGGGCCGCTATTCCGGCGGGTGTTCAAGCTCCGGCCTTGGCGCATAGTCGAGCCGTCCGATCTCGCTGATCTGGCCAGCGTCCATCCGGCCTTCGACCAGCTCATAGCCGAGCAGCGCGAAGATGCGGTCGCGCAGGAAGATCGGGCGGGCATTGCCATACCAGTCAACACAGGACGCCTGGCAATTGTCATTCACCGCGCCCTCGATTTCGGCCCCCAGCTCACCGGCGCGTGAGAATTGCCGCTTGTCTCGGCGCAGGAAGAGCATCGAGGCGGCGCTGCCAAACAAACGCGCATATTCGGGCTGGATGGCCCGGGCGATGGGCAGGCCGAGCGTGCCGGATGCGCCGTCTGGCGATCCCGGATCGGGCCGATAGAAATAGGCATGGCTGCGCGATTCCCCCTGGCCGGCGGCAGGCATGAAATAGCTTTCGCCCAGCGTCGATAGGCCGCCACTCAGTTCAATCGGGCTGAAGCCGAGCTTGTTCTGCAGATTGCTGCCCACAATGACCGCATCTCCGCCCATGGGTTCGATCCGTTCGACGCTGTGACTGATCCGAAATTGTGCCATTGCGCCGCCGCTCAGCGGCACGGCAAAGGCAGTTGGATTGGTGTCATATTGCGGCGGGGTCCGCCACGCATTGGATCGGCCAAAACCAAAGATCAGATGATTGCCGACGAACCGGTTTTCGAGAGGGGGAGAAGCCTCCATCCGCGTCAGATGCCGGTAATAGCGCTGCCGCACTTCCGTGCTGCCATCGCCAAATTCAGACAGCGGAACGCGGATCAGGCTGATCGTGCCCTGCGGTGCCTCGGGCTCCCACATCGCGCTGTAACGGGCCCCGGCACGGACCAGGACATTCAGTACGCCATCGCCTGCATCTTCGCGAAAGGAGAATTGGTCGGCGGGCAAGCCTCGCGCGCCGATGGAGGATGGTCGCCCCCCGTCCAGTGGCAGGCGATAGATATGCGAATAGCCCTGCTCGTCGTTCTGGCTGAAGTCATAGCGGTCGACAACCCAGAGATAGACGGCATTGCCCGATACGTAGAATTCCGCCGAACTGGCCGCGATGACCCCGCTGGCCGTGCAATCGAAATTTGCCGAGCTGATATCGCAGGTCGTCACGCTGTGCAGCGTGGACGCGCCTTCGGGGCGGCTGCGGAACAGATCGTCGGCCATATAGATCTGGCGTGGCCCGGCGATGCGTTCAAACACGCGGTTCTGTTCATTGCCGTCCCAGTGTTTCACGCCGGGAAGCGCGGCAAGCGGATCGGCACCGCGGAACAGATTGAGCGGCGTGTAGAAGATCAGCCGATTGCCGATCAGGCGAGAGGAGTAATTGTCGACCGAATAATAGTCGTTCGATCGCAGATGATGGGAATCCTCGAATGACAATTGGCCATCTTCGGACAGCCGAAACCGGTTCACTTCGGTTCCGCCGCGACGATAGCTATAACCAATAACGATCACGCGGCCCCCGGCGATCAGCATTTCGTCATACCAGGCACCGCGCCCGGTGGTATCAGGCGGGAAGGCATTGATCGCGTCGATCGCGCGCATGCCGCCATCCGCTGTTGAAATCGTGAACAGGCGGCCGCGCCGGAGGATGACCAGGATATCGCCGCGTGCTTTGACGATCCCGCCTTCATCGACGCCGGCTTCCTGATTGTTGGTTATGCTATCGGATGCGGCTTCCGCAGTCGGCGCGGCAATGGATGGCGGAGGAGGCGGAGCAGGCGGACCGGTATAGGCATCAATCCGTGCCTGGCGACGTTCGCGAATGCCGGTAAGATAGCGGGTAAGTTCTTCGTCTGAACGGAAGGCGCGCAGCCCCTCCTGAGCCGAGGCCGCGCTTGCTGCTTCCTGGCTATGGGCGGGCTGGGGAATGATAAGGACCACCAACATGGCGGCCAGACAGGCAAGGCCATATCGCGCCCTGTCTGCAAGCCTGCTGCGCTGTAATCCGGTTATCATCGTTCATCCCCCAATTGTCTTGGGGGGCATCGTTGGCGAATTTGTGTGCAAAGACAATAGGCTCGCGCAGAAGCGGGTTGCTTGTCTTTCCGTTATTCGCGCGCAGCGGCGCTTTCTTCGCGAATGTTGCGAAACTCGGAACCCGCTTTCCAGCCGGGCCAGGCGGTCGAATTCGCCAGATCGCGGGCGATATCATAGACGAGATCGATATCCTGCACCGCGCCGTCGAGATTCCAGTCCTCGCTCCAGCGGTCACAGGGCAGGTGATAGCAGTTCGCGGTGAACGCATTCACCCATGCCTCGCCCGCCTCGCGTCCGCCTTCGACAAGATCGGCACCGCCGCCAAGCCCCATCATCAGCAAGGTTGGCACGCCGCGCTTGGCGAAAGAGAAATGGTCGGCGCGGAAGAAGAGGCCGCGCTCGGGTGAACTGTCGGGGGTTACCGTGCGGTTCTGGGCGGCAGCGGCATCGGCCAGCATATCCTCCAGCGTGTTCTGCCCCTCGCCGATCAGGATCACGTCACGCGCCAGCCCCGCCGTCTGCAGCACGTCGATGGTCAGGTTCGCCACCGTTGTTTCGTGCGGATAGAGCGGGTTCAGCGCATAATATTCCGAGCCCAGCAGCCCGCGTTCCTCGGCCGTCCACACAGCGAAGACGAGGCTGCGTGCGGGGGGCGGGCCCGCCCGGAAGGCGCGGGCAATTTCAAACATGCCGGCAATGCCCAGCGCATCATCATTCGCGCCGCGGCGGATCGTGTCACCGGTTTCGTCGGCTGGGCCGATGCCATAGGCGTCCCAATGCGCGCCGATCATGACCGTTTCATCCGGGCGCTCGGCACCGGGCAGGCGGGCAATCACGTTGCGGCTGGCGACGGTTTCATGGGTGACCGGGAAGGCGGCGGACAAGGTGATGCCGCCAAGCGGCACCGCTTCGAATGTTCGGCTGCGGGCGCGGAGGCGTTCGGCCCCATAATCAAGCCCGGCGCGGGTGAACAGATCGGCCGCTGCCTCGCCGCTGATCCAGCCGCGCAATTGCAGGCTTTGCAAATCTTCAGGCGGGCGAACAATATCATAGGCCCCGCCGCCCGGTGCGGTGACGGTGCCCCAGCCATAGCCTGCGCCCGGCGTGTCATGGATAACCAGCGCGCCAACCGCGCCGCGCCGCGCCGCTTCCTCGAACTTGTAGGACCAGCGGCCATAATAGGTCATCGCCTGGCCGCCAAAGAGGCCCGCAACCTCTTCGCCATCGGCTGCTTCGAAATCCGGATCGTTGACGATGAAAACAGCGACCTTGCCGGTGAGGTCCGTATCGTCGAAATCATCCCAGTCGCGCTCGGGCGCGGACACGCCATAGCCAACGAACACCATCTCGGCATTTTCAATGGCGACATGATCGGCCGGCTGGAGCGTCGAGAGATAGATATCCTCGTTGATCGTCCAGGGCAGGGTTTCGCCATCATCGGTGATGGACAGGGTTTCGGGTTCGCCAAGCAGCGTGTGGAGCAGGTCGACCCGCTGGGTCCAGTCGCCATCCTCGCCGCCGGGTTCTAGGCCGAGCGCCTGAAAGCGGCCGATCAGATAGCCGACAGTGATATCCTCACCGCGCGTGCCCGGTGCGCGGCCCTCGAACGCATCCGAAGCAAGAGCACGCACGGATTGCTCGATCCGGTCCGCCGCGATCGGCGTATCGGGATCGGCCTGCGCCGATAGCGGGGACGCGGCGACGATGAGGGGCAGGGCGGCAAGCAGGGATATACGCATCGAGACACTCCGGTGGCGAGACAAGCCTCTTGTACCAGCCGCAGGGTGCCGGGCAACCTATCGCTAGGAGGCGAGCTTCAACGGGGTGGCAGCGGATTCCGGCTTGTCCATGCTCGCCGCACTCAGGCCGTTGAACAGCGTGTTGATGACGATGCGCAGATTGTCGATGGTCGCCGAGTTTTCATATTGCGGGATAAGCTTGGGATCGCAAAAGGGCGCGAGCATCAGGTTTATGGGTGCCATCAGGCCGTCAATTGTCATGCCGGGGAATTCGCCATCGGTAATCGCCTCGGCGAGTATGGTCGCCATATAGTGATCGGCAAGATCGACATGGCTCATAACGACATCATGATGCTCTTCCCCGAGCATCATGCAGGCCATGAAGAAATCGCGATCCTCCGCATAGCGCGCGCGTTTGACGGCGCTGCGCCGGGCGAAGAACTGAAACAGCTTTTCGCGTGGCGGCAAATCGCTGTCGACCACCTCTTCCATGATCGTGTTGAGTTCACTGAACCAGCGTTCGGCAAAGGCCTCGAACAACGCTTCCTTGCTGGGGAAGAAGCGATAGACGTTGGATTGCGACATGCCGCAGGCATTGGCGATTTCGGTTACGCTTGGTGAAACCGGCCCGCGTTCGCGGATCAGTTCCTCGGCGGTTGCCAGCAACAGTTCAATGGTTGCTTCATGATCGGTCTGGGGGCGGGCCATCATAGTCTCCTTGCCGTAACTGTATCGCTGTTATACAACAGTTTTATAATAAACAATAGTTAATATCAATTATTATTATTAGCGGTTGTGAATTGTCGCCCAAAGCTGGCACGCCTATGCGGTTCCTTTCGGTAACAAGGCGCGCAGTTCATGGACAATGTCGAGGACGCAGGGGAGATCAGCCGCAATCCGATAAGCGGTTCACTTGCGCTTGCGCGGCGCTGGTGGCGCATGGTCTGCCGCGAAATCGATCAGGTGGCGGTGATTGAAAAGGTCCGCGGCGAATCCGGCTGGACACCGCGCTATGCGTTCATGACCTGCATGTCGGCGGGCATTGCGATCCTTGGCATGCTGTTGTCCTCGCCAGCGGTCGTCATCGGGGCCATGCTGCTTTCGCCATTGATGGGGCCGATCCTCGGCATCGGATTCGCGCTGGCCGTTGCCGATTATCGCTGGCTGAGAGAGGCGGGCAAGGCGCTCGCGCTCGGTACGATCATCGCGATCGTTTTTTGTGCGCTCATCGTCGCCATGTCGCCCTTGCAGAATATCACTTCGGAAATCGCCGCGCGCACCCGGCCCAATCTGTTTGACCTTGCCGTCGCCCTCTTCTCGGCACTGGCCGGTGCCTATGCGATGATCCGGGGACGGGACGGCACGATTGTCGGCGTGGCGATCGCCACTGCCCTGATGCCGCCGCTCGCGGCCATCGGTTTTGGCCTGGCGACGTTCAACTGGGCGGTGTTCGGCGGCGCGTTTTTCCTGTTCTTCACCAACCTGACGACCATTGCGCTGACGGCCGCTGTCATGGCCCGCAGCTATGGTTTCAGCACCTATCTTTCGAGCAAGCAGACGGTCGCCCAATCGGTCGTGATCATTGGCGTTTTCATTGCTCTTGCGATTCCCCTGGGCTTTTCGCTGCGGCAAATCGCCTGGGAAACCAATGCGACACGGCAGGCCCAGGCCATGGTGGGCGATGAATTCGGCGATGATGCCCGCATATCCCAGCTCGATTTCGATTTCAGCACGGACCCGATCACCCTCAACGCATCGGTGCTGACACCGGAAATCGTTGGCGGCGCGCAGGAGCGGGCACAGCGCACGCTGGAGCGCCAACTCGGCAGGCCGGTTGCGGTCGATCTGCGGCAGTATCAGGTTGGTGTCGAGGGAACGACCGACGGTGCGGAACTGGCGCTTGCCCGGATGCAGGAGCTGCAGGCTGCGAGCCGGGAAGAGATTTCCGACCTGACAAACCAGCTCGCGCTGATCGCCGGGGTCGATGCCGATGAAGTGACGGTGGACTACACCGCCCGCCGCGCCCTTGTTCGTGTGCGCGCGCTACCGGGGGCTGAACTCAGAACCTATCAGGCGCTGGAACAGCGGGCGAGCGCCCGGGCAGAAGGCTGGGACGTGCAAATCATTCCGCCGGCCAAGGCGCTGCCGCCAATATCCTTCACCGATGGTGAGCCCGATGCGGGGGGCAGCCGAAATGTGAACCTTGCGATCTGGGCCGCGCGGCGGATTGGCGTGCCGGTCGGCGTTACCGGAGACGATGCCCAGGCGGCTGCTGTCATCGCGCTCTTCGCCGAAGCCGGGATCAATGCGGTGCGGGTGGAAGGAACGCTGACGGCAGACCGCGTCCAGTTGCGCTGGATGGCGCCGGATGACGGCGGAGCGGAATAAGCGCTCGGCCGTTCGATCAGGGCGTGGTCGGCGCAACCATACCGGGCTGGTCCATATTGCCTGCCGACGGACGATCAGGGCCAAGCTTCACCGAAACGCAAACGCCGCGCCACTGATCGGGATCGCGGTTGATTGCGGCCAGGCTCGTGCGGATGGCGGTATCCGCATCGCACGCACTTTCGATACTGGTTAGTGCCATCTCGCTAAGCGGGGGGACTTCGCCTTCGAATAGCCAGACAGCATCGCTGGGCGATCCGGTGCGCTCGGGATGTCCATAAAGAACGCGCAGCGCGTCGAGCGCAGCGATATGGTAGATGCTCCCATGATGCTCGCTGTTCTGCCTTGCAACATAGGTCCAGCGCAGTGAATCAGGCGCATCCTGTTCGAGCGACGCAAGCAGGGTTTCCAGCCCGGCCTGCATAGTGCCACCTTCATTCGCCATCGTCAGATAGAGCCGCCTGTTGCCGGAGGCATGACCCGGTTCATTCATCAAGCTAGCGGCGTTGCCAGCAAGCGAAGCCTGATTCCACCACAGGCTGGGGCTGATCGCGATATAGCTCGTAAACAGATCAGGCTCTCGCAGCAGGGTTTCGACCACGAACAGTCCGGCCAGTGATTCCCCGATTAATGCGCCTTCGCCTGACACGCGAAAACTGGCCGCGATCCGCGGCATTACCTCAGCGCGAACAAAGCGCCGGAAATTTTCCGCGCCGCCATTTGGCTCCATATAGTCAGGATAACGCGGGTCGCTTGCCGGGCTTGTCAGTTCAAGCAGCCGGTTTTCCGTTTCGATGCCAACCACAATCATCTCGTCGAATGTGCGGCTGATTGCGCCATGCTGGGCGAGGCCGGAGATATGGTGGAAATCCTGCTCGGTACCGCCATCGATCACATAGAGCACGGGATAGCGGCGCTCGGAATTTTCTGCATAGCTGGCCGGTAGCCAGACATTGATCACGCGTTCCGCATCAAGCACTTCAGACTGAAAACTGTAGCTGGTGCCGATGGTGATCGGCGCCATTGCACCAAGCGGTTGTGCATCCTGTGCCTGTGCCTGTGTTGGCGTCTGGGCGGGGATAGCGAAAATCAGGAGCGAAAGCAGGGCCGAGACGCGGATGGTCATGATCGGGATTTTCCTATGGTAGTGGAAGCCAGTCCGGCAGGTCGAGCCCGGCCAGATCCTCAACCCGGCGATGCTCGACGCTAAGGCCAAGATCGGGATAGGCGATGCGCTGGCGCTTCTCATCGGCCTGATCCAGCGGCACAACGACGATCCGGCGGTTCACCTTGTTCCGGTAATGCATGCGGGCGGTGTTCTCCTGCCCGACATAGCAGCCCTTTTCGAAATCGACGCCGCTGAGCTCCTCGGCATTGCATTCGAGCCAGAGCGTCTTGTCACTCCCCAGTTCGGCAATGCCTTCGGGCACGCCCAGCGACAGGCGGTGGGCGTGCCAGCCAGTCGCCGCTTCATCTGCCGGTGCCAGCCAGCGATGGCCCAGCGCGGCAAGGCGCGGATCAGCCGGATGGTCCGACGCATCGACTGCCCAGTGCACGGCCAGCGCGTCGTCGCGGGTGATCGTGATGGGGCGGCGCAGGCGATAGAGGGTCAGCCGCCGCGCCAGATTATCGGCCTCATCCTGCTCGCAATCGATCAGGATATCCTCGCCATCCGCCCAGAGGATGAAATCGAACAGCACCTTGCCCTGCGCCGTCAGCAGCGCCGACCATTGCGGCGCGCCCGGCTGGACGGCATCAACATTCTGCGTGACAAGGCCTTGCAGGAATCCCCGAACATCCTCGCCGGAAAGACGAATAAGGGCGCGGTCGGAAAGGGTGGTGGTGCTCATGGACATGAGTTAGGTGTTTGCGCGAGCTATGCCAAGCAGTCCGCTCACCCTGAGCATGTCGAAGGGTTGCACTTCACGCCTTCTCGTTGAAGGAAAGGGCAGGACTTCGACAAGCTCAGTCCAAACGGAGTTTCATAGTGCCTGATACCCTCACGATCCGCCGCCCTGACGACTGGCATGTTCATCTGCGCGACGGCGCAATGCTGGAGGCTGTCGCCCCCTATACCGCCCGCCAGTTTGCCCGGGCCATCGTGATGCCCAATCTCAGTTCACCGGTAACGACGGTGGCCGCCGCCAGCGCCTATCGCGAGCGGATCCTTGCCGCGCTTCCCGAAGGCCATGATTTTACCCCGCTGATGACCGCCTATCTGACCGACACTATCGATCCCGCCGAACTGGCTGAGGGCCATGGGCAGAGCGTGCTGACCGCCGCCAAGCTTTATCCGGCAGGCGCGACCACCAATTCCGACAGCGGCGTAACCGATATCGCGAATATCCATGGCGCGCTGGAACGGATGGAGGCGATTGGCATGCCGCTTCTTGTCCATGGCGAAGTCACCGATCATGATGTTGATATTTTTGACCGGGAAGCCGTGTTTATCGAGCGGATCCTTGCGCCGCTGGCGCGGGACTTTCCGGCGCTCAAGATCGTTCTCGAACATATCACCACGGCCGATGCCGTGCAGTTTGTGGAAAGCGCCGGGCCGACCATCGCAGCGACGATCACCCCGCATCACTGCGTCATCAACCGCAACGCGATTTTCGAGCGCGGCATCCGTCCGCATGCCTATTGCCTGCCCATTGCCAAGCGCGAGCAGCACCGGCTGGCGGTGCGCGGAGCGGCGGTGTCCGGGTCCCCCAAATTCTTCCTCGGCACCGATACCGCGCCCCATGCGCGCGGGGACAAGGAATCGGCTTGCGGATGCGCAGGTATCTTCAACGCGCCCTTTGCGCTGGAAAGCTATGCGGCCGTATTTGAGGCGGAAGGCGCGCTGGACAGGCTCGAGGCTTTTTCGTCCGAGTATGGCCCGCGCTTTTACGGCCTGCCGCTCAACACAGGCACGGTCACCCTCAAGCGCGCACCGGCTGAGGTGCCGGAACGGCTGCTGGCCAACGGAACCGAACTCGTTCCCTTCCAGGCGGGCGAGACGCTGGGTTGGGCATTCGAACACTAAGCCGGATCAGACCGCCGCGCGTGCCCGTGCCCTGTTTGTCCGCGCCGCGCGGATACTGTCGAACGTAAACAGGGCAAGCCCTGTCCAGATCAGCACGAAACAGGCGATCTGGCCGCTGTTCAGTGGTTCGTTGAAGACGAACACGCCGATCAGAAAGGCTAAGGAGGGCGCGAGATATTGTATAAGGCCGAGCGTTGTCAGCGTCAGGCGCTTGGCAGCGGCTGCGAACAGCATCAGCGGGACTGATGTGATGACTGCGGCGAAAATGAGCAGCATGTCAGTCTCTGTATCCGTGCCAAATATCAGGCCACCGGTAACCCCCAACCAGATGAGATAGGCGAGGCATAACGGGCTGAGCAGCGCAGTTTCGACCGCCAGCCCTTCAATCGCGCCCGCATCGGTAACTTTGCGAATATAGCCGTACAGCGCAAAGCAGCCCGCCAGAGTCAGGCTGATCCACAGCGTATCAAGGGCGCTGATTGCCAATATCAGCACGCCAATCGCGGCAAGGATGATCGCGACAATGGTCGTCGGTCGCAGCTTTTCCTTCAGCATAACCGTGCCAAGTGCGACATTGAGAAGCGGATTGAGAAAATAGCCGAGGCTTGTCGCAACGATATGCTCATTGGTGATCGCCCATATATAGACGAGCCAGTTAACCCCAATCAGCGTTGCGGATGCGGTCAGCGCGAGCATGGTGCGCCGGTTGCGGAAGATTGTGCGGAGGCTTCCCAGCTTTCCCAAAACCAGCAGCAGCACCAGCAATAGCCCGACAGACCAGACAATACGGTGTGCAACCGTCTCGACCGAGCCGACATGATCGAGCAATTTGAAGTAAAGCGGTACCAGCCCCCAGAGAAGATAAACCCCGATGCCGAACGCATAGCCGGATGCTGAATTGTGCTGATCGCTCATGGCACCGCGCTAGGCGGTTAAGGCGCTGCTCGCCACACGAAAATTATTGGCCAAGGAAAAGCGCGGATTGTTGGGAGAGCGGGCCGGTGCGGCGCTCAACCGACAGGGTGCGTCCACCAAACACCAGCTGACGCGGTCCCGCCCGGGAAATTTCCAACAGCTAAAAAGGGAGCCAGCGCCGGTTACGGCTGAAATTCATATAGCCGATATTGGCGCCCAGCCGGAGGCCCGCACCGAGCCGGATCGGAATCAGCACCTTGTCGCCCGAGCGCAGATAGCTCGCCGTCAGTCCGCCAACCAGATAGGCTTCGCCCGAAACCGCAGGAAAGCGGCGGAACAGCTCTTCGCTGTCATACAGATTATACACCAGAACAAAGGTCGATGCGCCGTTCGCACCCGCGTCGAAACCGACCGAAGGACCGGTCCAGTATACCGGCTGTTCACCCTCAACCGCATGGAACAGCGTACCCGAGCCATAGCGCACGCCGAAGATAAAGGCGCCGCCCGCTTCACGGCCAACAATATAGGCATTGGGCTCGCCCTGATCCGAGAGGATATCCTGGATCATCCGGGCCAGGCCTTCGGCACCATCGCCGAACAGGCCGTCAGCGGCGGCGATCAGATCGTCCTGCTGATAGGTTGTCCCCCGGCTTTCCTGGCCGGGAACGACAGGAGCCTGCGTGTTTCCTGTATTGTCTTCCGTTGCCGTTTCGCCTTCATAACCGGGCGTATCGGGAATATAGTTGGGATCGGTATATACGGTCGTGTCATCTTCGGCCGCCTCATCAGGATCAAAGCCTGTGCCGTCCTGATAGGTTCCGCCCGCATCCGTTGTCGTTCCGCCGCTTTGATAATCGCTATCGCTGAAATCACCGGCTTCAAGCGCGGCATCCGGGTCGACAGTGTCGATCTGTGCCGTTGCAGGCGCCAGCGCGATGCTGGCCAGGCCGAAGGCAGCCGCAATGGAAATCAGGTGTTTCTTGAACATGGCGTACCCCGCAAAAGCTTAGCCTTGCAGGTTTACGCCCCTGCCGGACTCCCGCGCAATCAAAGGCGGGACGAACGGAGTCGGTTGCGGGCCGAAATGAGTCCGTGCGCCAATTTCCTGCTATTTGACCGAATGATATCGGGCAGTGCGACTAGTTGTTGATCGCGCCGTTCCGCATGGCTATACGCGCCGTTCGGCTGAGTCAGGACACGTGGGTGAGTGGCTGAAACCACCGGTTTGCTAAACCGGCATACGGAGATTATCCGTATCGAGGGTTCGAATCCCTCCGTGTCCGCCAGCCACGCCCGGCACTCGTCTCTGTTATCAGGGCCGCTGCGCACATCTGCGGAACAGGCGGCCGCCCGGCGTCCATTCCGTCACTCCAGCATCAATGAGGCCGTCTCTGGAGCGATAACAGGCCCCCTTTTCCCGCCCTGTCTCTGAGCGACCGTGCATCGGTTCGGTTTCCCTGTTTTCAGGGAAAGAACAGGGAAAAACTCGTTTTTCGAACCTAAAACAGGCGATTTCGGGTGTGTCGCGAGAATATCGGCGTCACGAAACCCCAGTTTTCCGGGGTTCACGCGCCTTCAATACCCCATTTCCCTGTTCTTCAACGGAACAGGGTATTTAATCGCCATAACAGGGATCGATATCGCCGATAACAGGGGGTTTAATCGACGGAACAGGGGCGTTGAAATTCTCCAAAGCCGAGCCGTTCGCGCTGCTTCGACCAGGCAAGCGGTAGATCGACCGACTTGAAATATTCCAGATTGAGGTGCTGCGGCTGACGCCCCTCGATAATCGCCCGCTGAATGTCGGGCGCAAGGAATGCAAGCCGCAGGATCGTCCGATCATAAGGCGATACCGGCGCGGCCTCGATCACTGGCATACCGCGATCCCGCTTCAGCATCCCATGCGCTTTTCGAAGCGCGGCGATGAGGATCGGATCGGGATCGCTCAGCTTCATACGCGTTGGCAGGATAAGCCGTCGACCGCCACGCCGCTGCAGCATGACTGGCAAAAACACCGTGATCTGATTACCCACTCGATCGGTAATCGTTTCATCGTCGGCTAGCCGACCAGCCAGACGGGTTGGCTTGTCGACACGCACGCTGATCTGAAGTCCCCCATTGCAAAGGCTGACCGCATCCAGTTTCGAAAACGGATCGGCCACTCTCGGTATCCATCGTCGGACCGCCTCGCCGACAACCTTTTCGATGTCTGTTGCTGAAAGCCGCTGCACGACGTCTGGCCCCGCCTTCCGGGCTCCCTGCTGGAGCGATGCGGACACATAATAACGATATCGCCGTCCTGACTTGCCGCGTGAGGTCGTCGGGCTCATCGGTTCTCCGGCAGCGTCAAACAGTTTTCCGGCAAGCGGTGATTGCGCCGCCCGGCCTCGTGCCCTTGCCCGGTGGCGTCGCGCATTGGCGTCGAGATGCTGCTGCGCCTTGCCGAACAAATCCTCGGCTACGATGGCGGCATGCCTGCCTTCATGGACCTCGCCTTTGTGAACGATCTTGCCGAGATAGAGCCGGTTGCGCAGCAGGTGGAACAGCGCGCCTCGGCTGAACGGTTGAATGGTGGACAGTAACGGAGTGAAGGGCGGCTTTGCGCCCCAATCTCGGAAGTTCGAGGTTAGCGTTAAAGGAACTGAAAGCCGAATGTCCGCTTTCATCAGACTATTGAGCTGGCTCTATCGCCTTAAGTTGGGCCGAAAGGGACATTTGGCAAGCGGCTCATTTGCGGAAGCTCGTGGCTCACTTAGTCCTCGACCCCGAAGAACCGAAATGTCTGGCCCAGAGTGTTAAATGCCCCATGCGCCAAAATTAGGGGGAAAATGTTTCGTCGTCCGAACCATAGGTAGAGTACACCTAAAGCGAAGCCACCCGCGCCCGTCACAAAAGCTCCGTGCCAGCCTTGATAGTAAGCATGACGATACCCGAAAAAAGCGGATGATAGAAGCAAAGCCAGGATATCCGCCCTGAGTCCACCGCCAAAGGCTTGGCTCGTGTGATTGATGATGAAAGCCCGAAACAAAAGCTCTTCGAAGAATGAGCCATGCGTCCAAACGAGCAGCATGATCATCAGATATGCGGCCAGATTGCCCTCGATATGCGAAAAGCGGTCGCTGGTGCCGATGTCTTCAAAAAACTGGTCGGCCACAAGAACCATGAGTTGAGTGCAGGCCAGGAAGAATGCCATCGTGAGCAGCGTTAGCCCGAGCGTCTTGAGCCAGCTGTCAGGCCAGCGCAGACCCAATTCGCGCCATCCAATCCCCCTGCGCCTCAACAGCAGGGTGGCAAAGATCATGGCACTCAACGTAGAGGCAGGGCCTGCATAGAGCTGCGTGACCGGAAGCAGCGATTGCTTCACGACTACAAGCGTCGCGACGACAAGAAACAAGTCGCGGATCGCGGTCCACCGCCCAGTCCGCTGCGGCGGTTCGATAGGGGCATCGGCGTAAGTCAATCCCTGCGGCATAGCTATGCTGCCCCGGCTTTCGTGCGCTTCGGTAACGAGGCCGATGAGGATGCGAATGGCATCGTTCGTGAAACGCTTAAGCTCCTCATTACTCGTTAGTCAGAGCGCCGAGCAGTCCGGCTTGATAGTCCGCTTCGATCTGGTCAAGTTCGGCCACGGTGTTCATGACAAATGGCCCGCGCTGAGCGAAATCCTCTCTGAGCGGTTCGCCCGTAACAAGTACCGCCTGGCTTGCGACATCGGCCTGAAGGGCAAGGGCGAACGGCCCTTTTCGCGCCGCGATCGCGAAGGCCTGTCCGGCGGCAACTTCCATCATTTCCTCATCATTGGATATTTCGATCTTTCCGCTGATGCAGACGAGCACGCATGCGTGACTAGCGGTGACCTCATGGCTGAACCGTCCGCTCGGTTCGAGCTTAGCGTCCAGAATAGTCAGCGGCAGTGCAGGAGGGCGGGCGCCGGAAAGGCCATTGCTCTGTCCCAGAACCACTCTCACCGTAGCGCCGGCGCGCGCGAGAATGGGTATATCGGCCGCCTTGACGTGCAGCGATTGCGGCGCATCTTGTTTCATGCTGGAGGGCAGATTGACGAACATCTGGAGACCATGGACGCGTGAGCCGGGCCTGGGCTTTTCATCGTGAACCGCTCCGCGACCTGCCTTCAGCCAATAGAGATCCCCGGGCTTCAGATTGATGTCATTGCCAAGAGAGTCACGATTGTTGAAGATCCCGGTGCTGTCATCGAACAGCACGGTCACCGCTGAGATGCCCGCATGGGGGTGCGCGCCGAACGTTGGCTCAGTCATGATGTAATGATCGATCATGACAAGCGGGTCCATCGCGCCGGCGAACATGGCGTGCTTGAAGCTCGAAGCTTCAAAGCCTGTCCCGATTGAAAATGGCTTTCCGGGAACAGGGCCAAAGCAGCGCTGGTCGCCGGAATGGCCAACGGCCGATGGTTTTTCGATTGTTTGCGCTTCTTGCGTCAGGGTTTCTTGCTCCAGAGTTTCTTTGAGGGGCATTGGCTAATCTCCCGTGGAATTCATGTACCTGGAAATAGCCCGCCAACCGCTGTGGCTCTTGCCAAATACCGCCATGATTTTGACCCATCGCGCCAGACGATCTAGGCCGTGCTCAGCGGCCTCGCTCATATGCGCGTCGCTGAACTGCGTCGTCGTTTCCAAGAGATCAGCGCGCCGAACAGAAGGATCGCGATCACGCCAGCTGCGAAAATCGCCAGTGCCGTTGGGAGACGAGATGCGAATGTCAGGCTGTCAACATTGCCAGTCTTCCAGAATACCCACTCGCCGCCAATATCAGTGGCCAGCATCGCATCGCCGGTAGAAAGTATAACGATCCCGTCGCCGGTGGCTGGATCAAATCGGGCCGCAGTGTTGATGGCCGGCTCATTGCTGCCATCGTGTCCGATAATGAAATCGCCTGCATTGTTGGATGCATAGAGCATCGCTCCAAGGCCCCAGATGTCCGCCCCCATCTCGGATGCGTGAGGCTCGCGTATCAAAGCCATTGTCTCTGCCGATAGCACGGCGTTCGAAACGCCGGGCGCCTGCGCCGAAATAAACCGGGCAAGGTCTTCGGACGTCGTAAACAGGGAGGTGGCAGCCAGAGCGGTGTACCAGCGAAACGGCTGGGTTGAACCGTCCGGAAGAAAGTTCTGGGCCAGGCCCAGTTCAATCGCCGCATCATGATCGAAAGTCGTTCGCTCCATGGCGAGCGGCTCGAAAACCCGGTCTTGCATGAACGCGGCAAAGCTTGTGCCCGAAACTTCTTCGATCACCAGCTGCAGCAGGGTGTAGCTTCCGCCCGAATAGTTCCATGCAGAGCCCGGCTCGCTGCCCAATATGGTCCTGCCATCATTGCCGGGAGACGCGTCTTCCGCGGTGGTCAACGACGCTTCGAGAGTTTGCCGGTCCTGCGCCCTGTCGAACCCATCATAACCTAGGCTGTCTATGAGGCCGGCGGTATGACTGAGCAAACGCCGGACAGTCACCTCTGAGGCGTCGAATTCCGAAGCAGGCAAGTCCCAGCGGGAAAGATAGGTGGACACGGGAGCGTCGAGATCGATTTCGCCCTCTTCGACCAGAACCATAACGCCCCATGCGGTGAGCCATTTGCCAAGCGATGCGACTTGAAAGACGGTTCGACCGTCGATCCGTTCATCCGTGGACAGATTGAAGTCGCCAACTGGCGTGCCGCCTTCAATGAGGATGAAGCTGACATTCCCTGCGTTGCGGTGTTCGGCGATGTCTCGCGCTGCCTCCACAAACCCGCGCGCATCGCCTGTATCGGCGATCGCGCTGTTGCCCCATCCTTGATCAAGGGCTGCAAACACGATGGCACCCCAAAGAATGCAACCGGCGAGCACGGAGGTCAGGCCTAGAATAATGCGTTTCATCTCAACGTTCTCCTTCATGTGCACTTTCGAAAAGGCCCGAAGTCTCCAGCACTATCAGTGGATCAATCTCCTGGACCAAATCATGGATTGCCTGCCCCCTGTCGGAGGATCGTTCGACGTAAGCCAAGGCAATTTCCCGGCCAATCCAATAGCCAAGATCGCTCTGCCACTCGTCGGGCACACGACCGTGGTTGAAGTGCCACCGCTGCAATGCTGCTCTTGCGTCGTCCGAAAGGGTGGCGATCGTTTCACCATTGCCGACGCTTTGCCTGAGCGTTTCCCGGTCTTCATTAAACTGCGCAAACAATTCGGTTCGCCGGGCGTCAGCCCATGCATCGCGAGATGCGTTTGGGCTACGCCCCAGAATAATCTGGGCAACCAGGTCGGCAATTCCTTCATGGAGCGAAAGCGACAACAATGGATCAGGCCCGAGCGTATTCGCGGACAGTGATGGTTGAAACGAGTGGATGGTCTCGTGCGCGAAGAAATATCGCAACGATTCGCGCACTTCGGCATCGGTTGGGCTACTGGAGCATAAAGTCTCGAGGCCAATGACCTGAATATTCGGTGCGGCAATTCCAGCTGCAGTGCCAGCGCCGATCACGACCTCAACACGTGGAAGCGATTGGTTGGGAAACAGCCCGGCAATTGCAAGGTAAATGGCCTGCAGAGACGGCTCCATGCTCTCGGCAATCGGAAGGCACCGCTCAACAGTGTCTCGATAGTTTGCTGGCGATGCCGCAACAGCTTCCGCCAATGCTTGCGCCGTGCCAAAGCGCGTGGCATGCATCAGTTGCAAGCCCCCTCCCGCTTCAGCAAGATAGTCTTCCTCAAGCTGCCGCGCCGTCGGAGCACCGTCATACTCAACAAATATGGCGGCAAATCTGCGCGCGTCCTCAGTATCGATTGTTGCGTCTAAAGGCTCCTGTGCGACGAGTGGCTGGACAGCCAGTATTGCGACGATCGCAGCCGATAATCGGGATTTTAGCATCAGACATGCTCCATCTTTCTAGGGTGCGTCAAACCTGCCCGCTGGTGATGAGTGTAATCGCGGCGATGATATAGAGACCGGCAGTCACGATGCTGCCGAGCGACCGCACATGGTTGAGCCGCGTCCAGGCACGACCATATTCGGCCCAATAGGTTTTGGCCTCGGCCGTTGTGTGGTCGAGTCTCTCAAGCTTGTAGTTCATCGGTACATTGCCAAACATCGTCATCAGAAAGACGGTTGGCAGATAGGCCAATGGCGCAAGTATGAGCGTTACCAGAGCGAACCCTTCAAAGACCGCAAGAGCGTAGAGTGCGAAGAGAACCGAGAAGATCGTAATCGAGAGGATGCCCGCAACGAATTGCGTTTGGATCACCTCGCGATTGATATGCTGCATCACCTCGATGCCGCTTGCTGGTTCAGCCTTACGCAGAGCCGACATGATGAACTCGGAGAAGGCGGAAAACACGCCGCTGACAACAGCGCTCCACAGCGCGAGGAAGAGGCAAAAGTAGAAGGGCCAATCATAGGTCATTGGGCCACCTCGCGGTACAAGCTGCTTGAGTGGCCCATTGGCTGCGGTTGCCGACCCTTAAGACGGAGCCCGAGCAACATCGCTGCAATACCGAGCTCAAACCAGGTGACCACGACCAATGTATCGGAAGGGACGCCATGCAATTGCATACTGATCAGGCGGCTAATTGCGTAGCTACCATAGACAAGACCGCCGTAAATGAGGCCCAAATTTGCTAAGCGCAGCTTGATGGCACTGAGCATCATGAATACACCGGTGACCACTAAAAGGCCGCTGGGCGCTGTTACCTCAGACATAAGGTTCGGATCATGCTCCACCATAGCCTCGCTAGTCGCCAGGAAGAACTTGGGGGCGAGCATGATGCTGCTTCCAATAGCAACAAGAATCGCGCCCGATCCGGCAAGTGCTGCTTTTTCTAAGCTCGTGCTCATGCTGCTGCCCTCCATGCACCGGTCGCAGCGACATCGCGGGCATAGTCGGCAAAGTCTTTGGGAGGGCGGCCAAGAGCTCGCTCAACCCCGTCGGTCAAATAGGCGTTCCGGCCATCGAGTACTGTCGAGAACAGGTAGTCGAGCATCCAGATAACATCTCTGGGCGCGCCGGATTTGGTGAGCTCGTCCAAAAAGGCATCATGGGACACATCCTCATAAGTGATTTCCTGCCCGGTTGCGTGTGAGAGGTCAGCGGCGATGTCTGCCATCGTCATCAAGCGCGGCCCAGTAACTTCGTAGATTTCGCCATTGTGGCCGTCTTCGGTCAGCGCCGCGACAGCAACGTCGGCAATATCATCAACATCGACAAACGGTTCAGGAACGTCGCCTGCTGGTAAGGTTATGGCGCCGCCCAAGATCATATCGACGAAAGCGCCTTCCGAGAAATTTTGATTGAACCAACTGGCCCGCACCACAGTCCATTCAAGACTGCTTTCAACCACAATCTGTTCGCAGGCTAGTGCTTCTTTCTCTCCGCGTCCTGACAACAGCACAATCCGTTCAACACCTTGCAGCTTAGCACGCCACACAAGAGCGCTAATTGCGTCAACTGCGCCGGGCATCGCCAGATCGGGTGAGTATGTGATGTAAATTCTAGTCACATTCTTGAGGGCAGCATCCCAGCCAGCCTCGAGATCCCAATCGAATGCAGGAACGGACGATCGCGATCCGATGCGAACGATATGTCCCTTGTCAGCCAGACGATCGGCAACTCTCTTGCCAGTCTTTCCAGTCCCACCGATAACAAGTGTGATCTGTTCCTTGTCGGATTGGTTGGTCATTTGCTTGTTCCTGTTTGTTGGAGACAAGCATTGGATAGGACGGACGCCCCGCGTTCTCTTGCCTTAGGATGACAAGCTCTGTGCAGATGGCGTCACTAGCGTGACGTCGAACTCAATCGGTATGAACGGGGTGTTTCTCCTCCCCAGCGTTTGAACGCTCTCGTAAACCCGCTTTGCTCGGCAAAGCCAGTGAGGAAGGCAATTTCAACGAGAGGATACTGCGTGGTGCGCAGCAGACGTTCAGACAACTCGCGCCGAGCCTGATCGACCAATTCTTGGAACACGGCCCCTTCATCACTCAACCTACGTTGAAGCGTACGGGCGCTCATCCCAAGGGCCCTTGCGACATCAGACAGCTTGGGAATTCCGCCGCTCAGGTTTTTCCCGACTTCTGATTTTACCTGCATCGCAATCGGAATACCCGTCTTGATTTCGGTAAGCATTTCTTCAATGCGCTGGTCAAAAAAACGAGAGATAGCATCGTCTCCAATGGCATTGGGTAGCGCCAATTCTTCGTTGGAAATGACAACCGCATTGATCCCTGCGCGATCTTCAATCGAGCACCCCAAATAATGCTCTATATAGGCTCTATCGCCGATAAGCTCATGCGCGCAAAGCGCCTGGGTTGGCTTGAAATGGCGATCAGAAGCTTCACGGCAAATGGCTGTGAAGGTAGCGAAGGTTGCTTCGTTCGATAATCTAGCGCCCATCGGAGCTTCGTCAGTCAATCGCAGAAAACGGATCTCGGTTGTCTGCTCATTGCGCATCATCTCAAGCGCTCTGACACCAGCAACAACACCAACATAACGCTGTGCTCGATCCCAGCCATCCATTAGAGTTGGAGAGCTCTTCCATGCAAGGCCGACCGCGCCTAGATCTTCGCAGCGCATCGACCTGCCAAGATCAATATGGGCTCTTGGAGGCCCATCTTCGGCCTGCGCTATCGTCTCAAGAAGCCTGACATAGTCTTCTTCTGCCACCATGGTCGTGAGGTCTGGAGGCTCATCCTTCTCGAGCTTGCAGATCGCGAATAGCTCAGCTCGATCCAAATGCTCCGGAGCCTGTTCGATCGCCTTACGCGAGTAGATGGAGGAAGATTGAGGCACTTAACCATTTTAGCTTCGTGAGGGCACTGTTGGAAGTGAAATGACCAGCAGAGTTTGGCATTTCACTTCAGCAAGCAACAGGAATGCCTGCTGCCGGTCCGGTTTTGGTTGTTATTGAACGGAAAGCGGCTCGGGGGGAGGCTTATGCTCAGTTTCCCGCTTTGGAAAAGATAGCTGGTCGCTGGTATACGATGGAAGTGCCCCGATTGCGGTCAGGCGCTTCGTCTACGCTCTAGGGGGGGGCAAGATAGATGAGAGCGAAAATACACATGATGAATAAATGCTGGCACATCCAAATTCAGCAGGACAGTTTCGCAGTGCATCCGGTCATACCATATCGCGGGATGCAGGAGGACGCTGAAACCAATTTGCTGATGGAGTGCATCCGGCAAGTACTTGATCAGGCTCAATATGAAACATACCGCTCATGGCCGGATCCCGGGCGCACTCTTGGGAGTGATATGCAGCTCGAAGCCGAAGAAATTGCTGTGCGCGCGGCCAAGCTCTTGATGCGCGTGCCATTTATTGCAGGCGAAATGATGAACTCAGGGCTTTTCGATCCGCTCGAGAAAGTAACGCAGCTCATGTATGAGGGGCAGATAAGTCGCGGACGGATTATTCTGGCAGCTGCGGAAGATCCCAACATCAACTACGTTTTGCGTCTGTCCAATCCGGTGCCGCTACGTCAAGCGCGATGGCTGCGAAAATTGCTGCAGATGGCGACACGGGATACCGCACTCATAAGCGGCTATGATAAAGTTTTTGGGCTCGGCTCTACCTCGGATATTAGTACGGAACCGTATGCGATCGATGTCGTCGATCGGCATCATTGGGATCTGCGCCAGGGTCGCAACATTCTCAGACATACCTACAAGATCCGCCGCTCAGCTGCCTTGGCTGAGTGGCAAAATCTCCTGGGCTGAAGAGTAATAGGGTAGGGACGAGCTCTGCCAAGTGGATACGAGTTCGCATTGGCCTGACAGCAGCCACTAGACATTCGGGGTCCCATATTCGAACTGCATTACTGAAGACTGAAACCTTGTTAACAATTCTCAGAGGATTCCGCTGGTCCTTTTTTCGGTTCCGGTCTTCATTCTCATGCCGTGTTTTTCAGGTTTCTCGAACGAGCGATTGATCGAAATGCTTTGTAAACTATTCGATACGCGTATTCGGTCAGGCGGCTTTTCGGACTTGGTGATTCCGGTCGATCTGTGAACTTGTTTCATGGGTTTCTATCCGAACTTGATCCTTGTGGAAGTGTACGGCGGGTGGTCAACCCGACGCGTTCAATCGAAATTCAGTGCGAAGAAAAAGCGCAGAACTGGTTCCCACATTGCCAGCGTCAGCAAAAGCGGTCCGGTATATGATTGTGACGAACGAACGATATTTGACGTGGATTGACAGAAGTGGGGGGCGGGAATTTCGGCGCGATAAGCCGTTCTTCGCGCGCAGGTCAAAATACGGATTCAGGCGGCGATATGGCCTGCTCCGAACATATCCTTGAGGTGTTCCTGATTGCCGGCACTGACCGGAAATTGCCGCCCGCTGCGGAGGTGGACGTCTTTGAGACGTCCGTCAGAGCGTGTGACGGATGCGATGCAATCCACGCGGACCAGATGTGAGCGATGTATCTGGACGAAGCCGTGCCGCATCAGCTGCTTTTTCATGCTCGACAATGTCGCGCGGTGCAGAAATTCCGATCGGTCCGTGATGAGCGCAACGTAATTGCCTTGCGCGCTTGCCGCGATCACATCGTCTATGTCGACAATATCCACCCGAGATGTTGATCGCGCCATGATCTTGCCGCCGCTAATTCCAAGGTCGACTGGTGGAGCGCTTCTCCGGATCGTCCCGAGTACCTGGCCGGACAGGAGGGATACGATGAAGAACAGGATGTCCCATATCCAGTCACGAAATTCGGTTGCGGCAAGAATGACAGCAATGGTGGTGCCCCAGAATGGCGCCATTACAAAAGTCATGCTGATGAGGATGAGGCCAGTAATGGTTAGCGTAAGTACTACAAATTCTGCGGATCGAGTTAGCCAGTTAAGGCCGAGAAAGGCCTGACGAAAGCCTATCAGGACCACCGCTGGCGCGGCGAGCAGCCAAGGCAGAAAACCAACGGCGGAAATCGTAATGCGTTGGAACCACGTTACATCGGGAACGTCTCCATCGAGATAGGATGCTGTTCCGAAAAAAAGGACGAAAAAGATAGTGAGCGGCGTTGTGTACAGGGCAATACGCAGGAAAATCGAGCCGGATTCTCTGGAAAGCAGCAGCAGGTCGCGAGAGCTTATCCGTCCGGGTTTGTCCATGTTGGTCATGTGTTTGCGCCCGCTACCCCGCTCATTTTTTCATGCTCGCGGGCAATCTTGGAAGAAGTCCATTTCATAATTAACATATCGGAATGTCCGTTCAGTCGTGGCTAGATCGTGCGATCACCACGCTATGTCTTCTCGATCTTTCTGGCTATTTACTACAACCAGTTGTATAAATCTACGAAGAAAATACTAGGAAGGCGGGTATAGTGCCGGGAAATTATATATCCTGCAGAAGAAAAGCGTTTTTCTGTGATCGGTGCGGTAGGCAGTCTTGCCACACTGTGGCCGCGACAGGGGGGCATATGCCGGACTTTGCTGATGATCTGGGACCAGCCTATCTGAATCTCGTAATACGCAGGCTTGGGCAGCGAATCTCTGCTGATGGGGATGCCTATTTTGCAGGAGAAAATCTTGCAATACCGGCCAGAGGAACCGCGATCATAGCCTTCCTTGTTTGCAACGATAACATGTCTGTGGCGTCGATTGCGGATGCGTTGGGCTATTCGCATCAAGCGGCTACCAAAGCGGTTGATAAGCTGGAAGCTGCGGGCCTTGTAAAAAGCGAGAAAACCAAAGCGGATCTCAGGGTCCGCGGCATCTCGGTGACTGAAAAAGGCCGGGCGGAGTTCGTCAGGCTTGAAGCTAAGATTAACCGCATCCACACGGTTTTCTCAAACATATTCGATGAATCGGGGGTCGATCTGTTTCGCGCCATTCGACAATTTGAAAAAGCCTTGGACAGAACCTCTCTTCTTGAACGGCTTATGGCCGAGGTGGAGGCTGCCCGATCGGTGATGGGCTAAGCCG
>CAJQMX010000160.1 GCA_905479515.1 uncultured Parasphingopyxis sp. | reverse complement strand
TTTCCGGGGGAGCAGGCGCATGACCCAAGAAGCAGCAACGCGTAAACTTACAATCGCCAAAGCAATGGCTGAAGCCCTGTCACAGGAAATGACGAGAGACCCGGACGTTCTCGTGATGGGCGAGGATATCGGGAAGCTGGGGGGTGTATTTGGTAACACGGCCGGGCTGCTCGATAGTTTCGGACCGGAACGGGTGCGCGATACACCGATCTCGGAAACCGGCTTTATCGGAACCGCAGTCGGCATGGCAGCGGCCGGAATGCGGCCAGTGGTCGAACTCATGTTCGTCGATTTCTTCGGTGTCTGCATGGACGCGATCTACAATCTGGCGGCCAAGCAGAGCTATTTTTCCGGCGGGAAAGTCACCTGTCCGATGGTGTTGATGACTTCGGTCGGTGGGGGCTATGGCGATGCCGGCCAGCATTCGCAGTGCCTCTATGCGACCTTTGGGCATCTGCCTGGGATGAAGGTTGTCATCCCCTCCACCGCCCATGATGCAAAAGGTCTGATGCTCGCCGCAATCCGGGACGAAAATCCGGTCATCTTCATGTATCACAAGGCGTTGCAGGGGATGGGCTGGCTTGGCACCGAACCCGGCGCGATCACGCCCGTACCCGAAGATGATTACGAGATCCCGATCGGCAAGGCGAATATCGTGCGCGAGGGCGAGGATATTACGCTCGTCGGTCTTGGCGTGACAGTCCATCATTGTCTCGCTGCGGCCAAACAGCTTGAGAGCAGCGGCACATCTGCAGAGGTCATCGATCTACGAACGATCTCGCCCCTCGACCGCGCGACAATCATCCAATCCGTGCGGAAGACAGGCAGGCTCGTGGCGGTCGATGACGACTATCTCAGCTATGGTGTTTCGGGTGAAGTGATCGCTTCGGTTTGCGAGGCGGGTGTCCCGCTGCGTGCGCCGCCGGAGCGCATCTCGTTCCCCGACATACCGATACCGTTCTCGCCCGCGCTCGAACATTTCGTTTTGCCCAATAGCGACAAGGTTATTGCCGCCATTGACCGTGTTTTGGAGCTTGAAAATGGGTGATGTGATTATCGGAACGGACCTTTGGGACGATAACAGCCCCGGCGTGATTTCCGCCTGGCTGTACGAGGATGGTGACCGCGTGCCCGAGGGTGCGGTGGTTGCGGAGATCATGAACGAGAAAATCAGTTTCGAAATCATGGCACCGACAGAAGGGGTCTTGACGATCGAGGTTCCAGCGGAATCCGAGATCGCACTCGGCCAGAAGATCGGCAGCATCAACAGCTGATGGATAGCGCAACCCCAGACCCAGAGGGGACTCGTCTCAAGCCGGTTCGGGCCATGATCGCGAACCGGATGAAGGCGAGCCTCGAAGCTAGCGCGCAGCTCAGCTATTTCGTCGATGCAGATCTCACCGCGCTGCTGCAGTCCCGCCTGGGTTGGAAACAGGCAGGATATACTATCAGCGTCGAAGATTGTGTGATTGCTGCTCTTTCAAGCGTGTTGGCTGACTTTCCGGACTTCAATGCCACGCTTTCCGAAGGCAAGGTTTCTGTCTTGCCAGTACAGGATATCGCGGTTGCCATATCGACCGATCACGGCTTGATGACACCCGTTATCCGGGACGTCGCATCACTGTCGCTAAAGGAGATCAGCGAGCGCCGACGCGACCTTGTCCATCGCGGCCGCACCGGCGCGCTCAAAGTGTCTGAAATGAAGGGCGGGAGCTTTACGATCAGCAATCTCGGCCTCACCCGGGTACGTCACTTCACCCCAATTTTGAACCATCCTCAGGTTGCACTGCTGGGCCTGGGGCGGGTCGAAGACCGCTATCGCCCCGATGGGGCTGGTTGGTCGAAGTCGCGCATCATGGGTCTGTCGCTCACGGCCGATCACCAGTGGCTGGACGGCGAACCCTGTGGAAGATTTCTGGATCGACTCTGCGATGCCCTTGAAAATTTCATCCCCGCGCCTTGATGCCGGATCGCGTTTTGCTGACAGGCTCGCAGGCTGTTTTGCAGGCATTGGCGTGGATCGGATGCTTGACGATTGCCAGGCCAATATAGACGGCGATGGGCTATTGCTCGATCGCTTGTTGGCGGGCGGGCACCAAGGTCCGCTGGTCCGAATTTGGCAAAATGGCGATTGTCTGGTGGTCCCCCGTACGGTGCAGAGAGAACCCAATTTTGCGGTAGCCGCCGGGAACTGCATCTTGCTGGTCGTCCATCGCGTTTCAGGCGGAACGGCGGTCATTCACGGTTCCCATATCGTCAATATCAGCATCGCGTCATGGGTCACTAATCACTCGCTGTCTGGCTATTATGCGCCGATAATTGACATGGTAGTTCCGGCATTGCGATCGATGGGATTGCCAGCGACAATCGGTTCGGTAGCCGGCTCGCATTGCGATGGCCGGTTCAACATCTGCCTATCCGATCGCAAGATCGGCGGCACCGCGGCTTTTGTCCGATCCCGTGGCAAGGCCATCGCGACCTTGGCCCATGCAAGCATCGCAGTCATGCATCATGATCAGGACCTTGAGATCATCGAGCAATTCGAACACGATCTCGGCCGCCCATCCGCCTATCGCCGCGCATCCCATGCCTGCATTCATGAAAACTTGGCCATCAAAATCCGCTAGCGGACGGGGGCGCTGAATCCGCTATATCCGCGCATTCCGGAAGGCATCCGGCATGCGATCAACGCGATTGCGACGGCGCTGCGAAACAGTGGCTAGAACCTGCACATTAGCAAGACACAGCCATCCAAACTCTGTAGGTGGTTCATCGAAACTGAAATTCAGGAGAGAATGATGACCCTACCCTCCACCTTTCTGCAGATGATGTCGACTGTGAGCGAAGACGGAGAGCTTCGCATGGAACTGGTTGAGCAGCCCATGCCCACCCCCAGGGAGGGCCAGGTTCTTGTCCGGGTGGAAGCGGCACCGATCAATCCATCCGATCAGGGCGTGATGTTTGGCTGGGCCAGCATGGCCGAGGCCGAGTCCAGCGGCGAAGGCAGCGCGACAGTGCTGACCGCGCCGGTATCACCGCAGGGCATGGCCGTGATGAAGGCGCGGATCGGCCAGCCATTGCCGCTTGGCAATGAAGGCGCCGGAACGGTTGTCGCTGCCGGGGACGATGATGTGTCGCAGGCGCTGATGGGTAAGACGGTCGCCGTGATGGGCGGCGGCATGTACGCCGAATATCGGTGCCTGCCCGCTGGCATGTGCATGGCTTTGCTGCCCGAACATACGGCAAAAGACGGAGCATCCTGTTTCGTCAATCCGCTCACCGCCTTGTCGATGGTAGAGACGATGCGGATGGAAGGGCATACGGCGCTCGTGCATACAGCGGCCGCCTCCAATCTCGGCCAGATGCTGAATCGTATTTGTCAGGCCGATGGGGTGGAACTGGTCAATGTGGTGCGCCGCCCGGAACAGGCGCAGATGCTGCGCGATATGGGCGCCAAATATGTCTGTGACAGCAGCAGCGAGACGTTTCAGGCCGATCTGACCGATGCCATCCATGCCACCGGCGCTACCCTCGCCTTTGATGCAACAGGCGGCGGGGATCTGGCCTCCAAGATTTTAAGCGCCATGGAAGCTGCCGCCTCGCGCACGCCGGGTGCTTACAGCATTTACGGGTCGGTCGCGCATAAGCAGGTCTATCTGTATGGCGGCCTCGATGTCTCGCCGACCATGTTGAACCGCGGTTATGGCATGGCCTGGGGCGTTGGCGGATGGCTGCTGCCAAACTTCCTTGCCAAAGCCGGGGTCGAGGTGGGTGAGCGTCTGCGGGCGCGCGTCGTGGCGGAACTCAAAACAACCTTTGCCAGCCATTATACGGACGAAATCTCGCTCGTAGAGGCGCTGCAAGCCGATATCGTCGCCCGCTATTATGCGAAGACGACCGGCGAGAAATTCCTGATCTGTCCGCAACAGGGTTAGCGCAACCAAAGTGGCTTTGCCGCCACCGTTCCCATCAGGGTGCGGTGGCAGCGATATGCAGGCTAGCTGCTGCTCAGCGCCACATGGCGTTTCATGTGGTGATCCACATTGCCGAATTCGGAATCATAGATCGTCAGCCGCTTGAAATAATGGCCGATGGCAAGTTCGTCGGTCATGCCCATGCCGCCATGAATTTGGATAGCTTCCTGTCCGATATGGTGAGCCGCTTGCCCGATCCGCACCTTGGCAGCGGCACAGGCGAGCTTGCGCTCGCGTTCATCGTCACCCAGCCGGAGCGTCGCGAGATAGGTCATGGAAACGGACTGTTCGAGCTCGGTAAACATGTCGACCATCCGGTGCTGCAGCACCTGGAACTTGCCGATGGGCGTGCCGAACTGTTTGCGCTGGCGTGAATATTCCACGGTCATTTCATGCGCGACCTTCATCGCGCCGCAAGCTTCGGCGGATAGAGCAGCAATCGCTTCATCGCTGACCAGTTCGATCAGCGGAAGGGCATTGCCCTCCTCACCGATCAGCGCATCGGCTGGTATCGAGACATTTTCGAAATAGACTTCCGAAGCCCGGCGGCCATCGACCGTCGGATAGTCGCGGGTCACGATGCCGTCTGCCGATTTGTCGACGACGAAAACGGAGATGCCGTCCCGGTCCCGCCGTTCGCCGGATGTGCGCGCCGTGACGATCAGGTGGCTGGCCCAGGGCGCGCCGATGACGACCGCCTTGTGGCCATTAAGGACATAGCTCTCGCCATCGCGCTTCGCAGTTGTTTCCAGATCGGCAAGGTCATAGCGGCCCCGCGGCTCGGCATAGGCAAAGGCATAAATACGGCTGCCATCGACGATCCCGCCGATATGCTCGGCCTTTTGGGCATCGGTTCCGGCGTGCTTCAGGAACCCGCCTGCGCAGACCACGGTCGGCACAAAAGGCTCGACGACAAGGCCTTTGCCGAATTCTTCCATCACGATCAGGGAATCGATAGCCCCGCCGCCAAAGCCGCCATCGGCTTCGGAAAAGGGCATGCCCAGCAGGCCAAGCTCGGCCAGCTGTGCCCAGATTTCCGGCCGCCAGCCGCTGTCACTTTCAATCGCGGCGCGGCGCGTCTCGAAATCATAATTCTCACGAACCAGCCGGCTAAGGCTGTCGCGCACCATCGTCTGTTCGTCGGTAAAATTGAAATCCACAAATTCTCTCCCGGTATCTCTGGCTTAGACTCTGACTAGAGGCCGAGAATCATTTTGGTGATGATGTTGCGCTGGATCTCGTTGGACCCGCCATAGATCGATGTCTTGCGCATGTTGAAATAGGAACCGGCGCTGTGCTGGGCATAATCGGGACCGATCGGATATTCGTTCGATCCGGCATCGGCGACGGCGCGGTAATAGGGCGTGCCATAATGGCCGACGGCTTCGAGCGCGAGCTCGGTCAGACGCTGCTGGATCTCGGTGCCCTTGATCTTGAGAATCGAGCTTTCCGGCCCCGGGCCGCGCCCGGCCTGTTCACCCGCGAGTGTCCGCAACTCGGTAATTTCGAGCGCCGCCAGATCGATTTCGAGCTGGCTGACTTTGCGGGCAAAATCGAAATCCTGCATCAACGGCTCGCCGTCGAGTACCTCAGATTTCGCAATATCGCGCAGTTGTTCCACACCGCGCTTGGAGCGAGCGACACCAGCAATGCCGGAACGCTCATGGGCGAGCAGGAACTTGGCATAGGTCCAGCCCTTATTCTCTTCGCCAATCAGATTCTCGACCGGAACGCGCACGTCTGTCAGCCATGTCTCATTGACCTCATAGCCGCCATCGATGAGCTTGATCGGCCTGACCTCGATACCCGGTGTGCGCATATCGGCAAGGATGAAGCTGATGCCTTCCTGCGGCTTTGCGGCATCGGGATCGGTCCGGCACAGGAAAAAGCCCCAATCGGCATGTTGCGCCAGCGTCGTCCAGGTTTTCTGGCCGTTCAGCACATAGTGATCGCCGTCGCGAACAGCCGTGGTTTTCAGTGAAGCGAGATCGGAACCTGCGCCTGGCTCGGAATAGCCCTGACACCACCAGACATCGCCGCTGCGAATGCCGGGCAGATGCTGTTCCTTCTGCGCCTCATTGCCAAAAGTATAGATGACCGGTCCGACCATCGACGTGCCAAAGGGCAGGGGCATGATCGCGTTGACCCGGGCATTTTCCTCGCCCCAGATATAGCGCTGGGTCGGCGTCCAGCCCGTGCCGCCATATTGCTCAGGCCATGCAGGAACCGACCAGCCTTTTTTGCCAAGGATTTTGTGCCAGGCGACCAGCTCTTCCGCGGACATATCGTCACGCAAACTGTCAGCCGAGGCCTGTTTGGGATAATTTTCTTCGATAAAGGCCCGCACTTCTTTGCGGAACGCTTGTTCTTCGGGGCTGAATTCCAGATTCATCGGATGGTCTCCTCGGCTCTTTTATTGTCTTACTTACACGTCCGTCAGCAACAGAAAAGGGGCTTTTGGGGATCGCCCGGGCGATCATCGGAGTCCAGGAGGCGTCCTTCCTGAAGCCGGTCTGTCTGCAACAACAGGATGCCCCAACGTCAACCGTTAGTTTGGATCAATGTCGCCGCTTTTCGGCTGCGGCATCATTTTCCCGCGCAATTGCTCTTCCCAGTCATCTCTCAGCTCATTTAGGAGGGCGATAAAGGCCTCGTTCTGATGTGCAGGCACATCGATATCATAGGCGCGCGCCATATCGACCATGGCCTTGCGGTCGAGGATATCGAATTCGGAGGCCATGCGGTCCGCTTCCACACGTTCAATGCCCATGGCTTCCAGCACCGAGCGCCCAGCGCGGATGGAACTGTCATAGGTTTCGCGGATGATGTCCCTGCATCCGACGGAAAAAAGATCATAGACATGGGTGCGGTCAACCGCCCGGGCGACGATATGGAGATGGGGGTAGGTCTGAACGGCATAGCGGACCAGATTTGTAATCTGCTCCTTGCCGTCGATCGCGATCACCAGCACTTTGGCTTCGTCGATACCTGCCGCATGCAGCAGGTCCGGCCGCGTCGCATCGCCAAAATAGCAATTGACACCAAAGGCCCGGACCATTTCCAGTTGGGTGGAGCTATAGTCAACGACCGTGGTTTCATAGCCGGCACCTCTGACCATACGATTCACGATCCCGCCAAATCGGCCAAGCCCAGCAATGATGATCGGGCCTTGATGCTCAATGACATCGGCCTCGCGGTCCTGTCCGACGGCAAAACGCGGGGCGATCACCTTGTCGTAAAGAATGAAAAGCGCCGGTGTCAGGATCATCGACAGAGCAACGATCAACAGCAGCAGATCGGAGATTGCGGGCGGGATAACGCCATTGGCGACGGTGAGGGAAAGGAGGACAAAGCCGAATTCACCCGCTTGCGCCAGTCCAAGGGCAAACAGCCAGCGATCACTTCCGCGAAGCTTGAATATCTGCGCCAGTATCAGCAGGATCGAAACCTTGAGTGCGATCAGCCCCAGGGTCAGCCCGGCGATAATGGCAGCATTGCCGGCCAGTAGCGCGAAATTGATCCCCGCGCCGACGGTCATGAAGAACAGGCCGAGCAGCAGGCCCCGGAAGGGGTCGATATTGGATTCCAGCTCGTGCCGATATTCGCTGTTCGCCAGAACGACACCGGCAAGAAATGTGCCGAGTGCCGGAGAAAGTCCGACCAGCGACATCAGCAACGCGATACCGACGACCATCATCAGCGCAGTGGCGGTAAACAGTTCGCGCAGACCCGCGCTCGCAACAAAACGGAAGATCGGCCGGGTCAGCAATGCGCCGCCCGCGACAACCGCCGCAATCGCGCCCAGCGTGACGATCCCGGCCTGCCATGCGGGCAGTCCTTCAACGAGACTCAAAGCTGACCGATGATCCTCGCCAGCCGCGCCATGGGCGATACTGTCTAATAGTTCGGGCATGGCGAGCAGCGGAATAAGCGCCAGCATCGGGATGACGGCGACATCCTGAAAGAGCAGGACGGCAAAGCTCGATTGCCCGCCATCGCTGCGCAACAGGCCCTTCTCGTTCAGCGTCTGCACGACGATAGCGGTGGATGACAGGGTCAGGACAAGGCCGATTGCCAGCGCGATCGACCATGGCTGACCAAGCATCATGGCGACGGCCATAACGGCGGCGGTCGTGCCTGCGACCTGCAGTCCGCCAAGGCCGATCAGCTTGGCGCGCATCGCCCAAAGCATGCGCGGTTCGAGTTCGAGCCCGACCAGGAAAAGCATCATGACTACGCCGAATTCGGCAAAATGCTGAACCGAAACGATATCAACACCCAGCAAGGTCAATGCGGGGCTGAGGATCATGCCAGCGATCAGATAGCCGAGCACCGAACCCAGGCCGAAGCGGGTTGCCAGCGGAACGGCGATCACCCCGGCAATCAGAAACAGAAAAATCAGCAAGAGATAGTCGGTCATCGGCTATCAGCTCTGGATGAAATCCGGGTGACGGGCAATGCCAATTGACCATTCCCAAGTCGCGTATCGGCTTCCACGCCGTTCCTTCGGCTCAATGGCGATCCATTTCAGGAACAAAGAGAAGCTTGACGAACCGCGCCCGGCACTCAAGGCATGGAATGCGGCGGCGGGTTTGATCGGTGCCTGATTTGAAGGGAAACGAAAATGCGCGATGCAAATATTCACGGCTCACCGGGGCATTTTCGCGCTCTGCAACGCAGCGGCACTGTCTGATCCCATGGCGAAGCTTGACGGTATAAAGGTTATCGATCTGTCGTTATTCCTGCCGGGGCCGATGGCGACGATGATGATGGCTGATCAGGGTGCAGAGGTAATCAAGATCGAGCCAGCAGCCGGCGATCCGGCGCGCGATATGCTGCCTGTGGAAGCCGGTCAGTCCGTCTGGTTCCGCAGTCTCAATCGCGGGAAGCAGAGCATCACGCTCGACCTCAAAAGCGAAACCGGCAAGGCGCGGCTGCGCAATCTGATCGCTGAAGCCGATGTGTTCGTCGAAGGGTTTCGGCCCGGCGTCATGAAGCGGCTGGGCTTCGATTATGCCGCCGTGTCCGCCATCAATCCGCGCATCATTTATTGCTCTATCTCGGCCTTTGGGCAGACGGGCAAAATGGCGCATCATCCGGCCCATGATCTCGCCGTGCAGGCGTTGACCGGCTTTTTATCGGTGAATGACGGACCGGACGGAGCGCCAGTCGTCCCCGGCGTTGCATCGGGGGATATGGCGGCCGGGCTTACCGCGCTATCGGCCATATTGATGGCGCTCATCGGACGGGAGAAAAGCGGGCAGGGCGATTATATCGACACGGCGATGTTTGATGCGATGTTGCCCTGGAGCGCACACACAGCCGGAAACGCGATCGTTGGCGGGGCCTCTCCGCGATCCCAGTCGCAACGCTCGCTCGGCGGCGCGGCTTTTTACGATGTCTACAAGACGAAAGACGATCGGTTCGTTGTGCTCGGTGCACGCGAGATGAAATTTGTCCGCAATCTTCTCACTGCGCTTGACCGGCCTGACCTCATTGCGCTTGGCGAGGCAGATGCAGGTGAACCGCAGGCCCCATTGCGGGCTTTTCTCAGTGACGCCTTCGCAGCGAAAACGCGCGATGAATGGGAGGCATGGTTCGCCGACAAGGATGTCGCCTTTGCCCCGGTTCTCGATTTCCGTGAAGCGATGGACAGCGATCTGGTGGCCGAACGTGGCATGCTTGTTGAGAGGGACGGCACGCACCAGATCGGCCCGGCGATACGTTTCTTGAAAGAGCCGGGTCCGCCTGTCCGCCCCGCCCCCGAACTGGATCAGGACGGATGACCTTACGCCTCGAAAAATCCGGCAAGATCGCGCATCTGATCATTGATCGACCAGCCAAGCGCAACGCCTTCTCGCAGGAGATGTGGGAGCTTTTTCCTGACCTGCTCGCTGATGCGATGGATGATGATGCGATTCGCGTCCTGTTGGTGCATGCCAGCCAGAAAGACAGCGCGTTTAGCGCCGGTGCCGATATCAGCGAATTTGCTGCCGGTGCCAATGATCCGGCATGGCGCGCACGCAATCAGGTGGCGATCCGCAAGGTTCAGCATGAACTCGCCCGTGCACCCAAGCCGACCGTCGCCATTATCGATCATGATTGTATCGGCGGTGGCTGCGGCGTCGCAATTGCCTGCGATATGCGGGTGGCCGGTCCCAAAGCGCGCTTTGGAATTACGCCCGCCAAGCTCGGCCTTGTCTATTCGCTGCACGATACCAAGCTGCTCGTCGATCTGATCGGCCCGTCTCAGGCCAAGCGCATCCTGTTTACCGGGCAGCTTTTGCCAGCCGATGAAGCGCGCGATATCGGGCTGGTCACGATCCTAGTCGATGATCCCTATGGTGAGGCGGCGGCGCTGGCCGAGTCCATGGCCTCGGTTTCCTCGCACAGCCAGATCATGAGCAAGGCGATCATCCGCCGGATTCTGGACGGACAGGCCGATGACGATGCCGAAACGGAAGCCCAGTTCGCAGACGCCTTTCAGGGCGAGGATTTTATCCGGGGCGCTGCTGCGTTTCTTGGAAAACGAAAGCCGGAGTTTTAATGTTTGGCGCTATTTCCGCAGCATGACCTTAGGTTTGGGTGTGCTTGCCAACGTCCCAACCAGCGGGGCTCATCACTGTCTCAGCAAAGGCACGCGGACCATCCTCTAACGTCGTTGCCATTGTATCGTTCCACCGATTGAGAAAGCCGAGAACCGATATCGCGCCGACAATTTCAACGATTTCGCGCTCATTATAATGGTTTCGTAATGCTTTGAAATGCGCGTCTTGGGCGGCGTTGGGCGATTGTCCTGCCGCAAGCGCCAGATCAAGCGCGGCCCTCTCGGCATCCGAGAAAAGATTGCTGGTCTGATACTCCCAAACCTTGGCCACCTTTTCCTCGGCGACTCCCATTTTCTTGGCTGAGCCGTGCGTCGTATGGGCCTGACAATATCGACAACCTGCTGCACTGCTGACGACCGCCGCGATCATCTGCTTGAGATCCGGAGGCACTGTTCCCTCGCCGAACACAGTAGCGACCATCGGCACGAAAGCACGGACAAGGTCCGGCCAGCGCGCCATGGTCAACAGCGAGTTGGGGATGAAGCCCATACGCGCCTCGCTGATCGCAAGTATCGGCTTGAGGTCTTCGGGAATCTCATCCTGAGATAGAGGTGCGACAAAGGCCATCGAATTCTCCCTTGGAAGGCGAACGGCCGGTTTTGCTATTCGCCAGAACTGACCGCGTTTAGGCGGATTTTTTTCGTGCGTAACAGTGACCAGTTGTGATGGGAAGCATGGGAAATGATAAGCCGTCCGGTGTTTCGTGCGGCTGCTGGTTGGGCTAGGGCCATCGCCATATATATGAACAGGGACGATGCGAGACCATGACAGCAATTGCAGATTCAACACCCGTCATCATCGGTGTCGGCCAATATGCCGAACGCCCCGACGACCCCGATTATCAGGCATTCTCGCCGATGGACCTTGGCGGCAAGGCGCTGGCGGCGGCTATCGCCGATAGCGGAGCAACGGGCGATTTGGCTGGTTCTATCGATACCATTGCCGCGATCCGTCAGTTCGAAATCTCGACGCCGGGTGCCCCCGTTCCCTTCGGCAAATCCAACAATCCGCCGCGCTCCTATGGCGCGCGGGTTGGCGCAAGTCCCGAGCGCTCGATCCTTGAAATCGTGGGCGGGCAGGGGCCGCAGAAACTTGTCGGCGAATTTGCTAAGGATATTGCTGAAGGTCGATCCGAAGTCGCTGCGATTGTAGGATCTGAGGCGATTTCGACCGTGCTTACCCTGATGAGCAAGGGGGAAAAGCCGGACTGGTCCGAAGAGGTGGAGGGTCAGCTTGAAGATCGCGGTTTCGGGATGCGAGGCCTGCTCGACAAGACATTGATTGCGCACCGCCTTGCTGCGCCGATCCCGCTTTACGCCCTGTTCGAAAACGCGCGGCGTGCGAAACGCGGAACGGCGCTGGACGATTATCGCAGGGAGATTGGTGAACTGTTCGCGCCGTTCAGTGATGTGGCTGCCGCCAATCCTTTTGCCGCCGCGCCGGTTGCCCGGCCCGCCGAAGAGCTGGCGACGGTTACCGAGCGCAATCGTATTGTCGCGGAACCGTATACGCGGATGACGGTAGCGCGCGATCAGGTGAACCAGGCGGCGGCAATTATGATCGTCTCGGCCGGCAAGGCGCGGGAGCTTGGTATTCCCGAAGACAGATGGGTGCATATCCACGCGGTCACCGATGCCAAGGAATTGTCGGTTCTCGAGCGGCCCGAAATGGAAAAGAGTCAGGCGTCTATTGATTCGGTTGCAGACGCGCTCGCCATTGCCGGGATTGACGTGGATGAAGTCACCTGTCTCGACCTCTACAGCTGTTTCGCAATACCTGTGTTCAATATCCTCGATGCGTTTGGCATTGCGCCGGATGATCCACGCGGCCTGACCCTGACCGGAGGGCTGCCCTTTTTTGGCGGGGCGGGGAACAATTACTCCGGTCATGCCATTGTCGAAGCCGTGCAAAGGCTGCGTAAGGACGCAAATGGCTATGCACTGGTCGGAGCCAATGGTGGTTTCATGAGCAAATATGCAACCGGCATCTATTCCCGCCGGGCTGCCGATTGGACCAGCGCACAGCGGTATCAAACGCTGACTGATCAGCCCGAAAAATGCGCGGTTGCAGACAGTTTTGCAGGCGATGCGGTGGTCGAAACCTATACGATCATGCCCGGCAAGAAAGGCACGGTTGCCGCAGTCGTCGCGCGGACGGATGACGGCACGCGGATCGCCGCCAATGTCGCGGCGGACGACGCGGAGACGCTTGCCATTTTGCAGGAAGGCGAGCCGTTCGGACGGAAGATTGCTGTGTGCGAGGCAAAGGATAGCCGCAATATCTTCACCTTTGCCGACTGATCCTTGTCGACGCTCAGCTCCGCTGGTTGAACCGCCTGCCGATCAGGGCCGCCGCGATGTTGGTTTTCTGGACGTCGGTGGTCCCTCCGGCGATGCCCCAGGCGAAGCCGTCGCGAACCCGCTGCTCCATCCCATATTCCTTCGAATAGCCATAACCGCCCATGATCTGCAGGCCATCTGCCGTCACTTCGCGCACGATTTCGTTGGCGAAACACTTGCCGACGCTGCTTTCGAAGATGGTCGGCAGGCCCTGTGATGCATTGACTGCTGCGCGATAGATAAGCAGGCGCGCCGCCTCGACCTTCATGGCCATCGAAGCAATTTTCAACTGGATGGCCTGAAACTCCACAATGGGCTTGCCGAATTGTTCGCGTTCCTGCGCATAGGCAGTTGCCTCCTCAAGCGCGGCAGCGGCCAGGCCGAGCGACATGGTCGCATTGCCGCAGCGTTCAAGGCTGAATGCCTGCATCAGTTGCGCAAATCCTCCTGCGGGCACGATCATGTTGCCAGCCGGCACACGAACCTCGTCCAGAAAGATATCGGCCGAGGGGATGCCGCGAAAACCCATAAGCTCTTCCGGCCTGCCAAAGCTGACGCCTTTGCGCTCCTTTTCAACCAGCACCGCACCGATGCCTTTTGCGCCCGGGGCGTCCGACAGGCGGCAATAGACGATATAGACATCCGAATGGCCCGCTCCCGAGCACCAGCGTTTCTGCCCGTTGATCACGATCTCATCGCCTTCAATGCGTCCTGTGGTCTTCAGGTCAGTGAGCGCAGTACCCGCCTCCGGTTCGGACATGGAGACGGCGACGACACAATCGCCCTTGATGACTTGCGGGATGATCTCGGCCTTGAGCGCGTCCGATGCGAAATGCTGGATCGTGCGGACCGGGCCGGTCAGCGCTTCGAAGATAGGGAAGGCGACAGCGACAGAAACCATCGCGAACTGTTCAAGCACGAGCAGTGCCTCCAGATGCCCCAACCCCATTCCGCCATGCTCGACCGGCAGATTGACCCCCAGAAAACCCATCTCACCATAGCGGCGGCGCATGGCGAGCGGCACCGGCGTGTTCGTCTCCTCCAGCTCACGCGCTAGGTCCATCGTTTCGGCGCGGGCAAATTTGCGCGCCGCTTCCTGCAATTCGGCCTGTTCTTCGCTGAGTTGAAAATCCATGTGATACGCTTTCCTGATTGTGAGTTGTGGCGGACTGTATTGGGTGACCGGCAGGACACAAGGTCAGTTCAATTTTACTGGTCGCCAGTTATTGCTAGGGGTAGCCCAAAGAACATCCAGTGGAGCAGTGCAAATGGCAGGCAAATGGTTTGACGAACTCGAAGTCGGGCAGCATTTCGATCATCCGATTCGCCGGACGATTACCGAGACGGACAATGTGCTGTTCACAACGATGACGCACAATCCGGCCCAGCTCCATCTCGACGAGGAATATTGCAAGACCGAGACCGAGTTCGGCACGCGGATCGTCAACAGCTGTTATACGCTTTCACTGATGGTCGGCGTATCGGTCGGCGATACGACGCTCGGCACGGCGGTCGCCAATCTCGGCTGGGATGATGTGCGCTTTCCCAAGCCGCTTTTCCACGGCGATACCGTGCGCGTCGAGACCGAGGTTATCGGCCTGCGCGAGTCCAAATCCCGCCCTGATCAGGGCATCGTGACGTTCGAGCACCGGGCCTATAACCAGCATGGCGATCTTGTCGCGACCTGCAAACGCTCAGGATTGCAGAAGAAGAAACCGCAAGGCTAGAGCCTGACCCTGCCTCACTCGAGCGGGGTTAATGTGCCCGCATCGACATTGAGGCGGAACCGGATTGTCCGTTCGATCAGGCTGCCATCCTCTTGGCTGTATCTGCTCGTCGGAACGGACAGGGTCAGCCCTGCGGCCGGATCATAGCTGGACTCGGTCGCATCGACATCGATCCCGCCTTGGCCAGCAATAACCCAGCATTGCCGGTTGATATCGCTGAGCTCCGAGCCGGTCCACATCATCACGATGAAGCCGCCTGATGCAGCGGCCGGTTCGATCGTATCGATCTGTAAAAGGGTGACGGCCCCCTCATAAAAGGTTCGGATGCCCTCGCCATTCTCGCCTATCGCCAGATTCTGGAGTTGGGCGGGCCAGGCATTTTCGCAATCCTCGAAGCCGGTCGGCTGCGCCTGGGCGGCTATCGGCAGGCTTATCGCAGCCAGAAACGCAGCGGTTCGAAGCATGGTCATTACGGTCTCTTCCCCAAGGTGTCAGATAACGGCGCTATCACGACCGCACTGGATATGCTGTGATCGCAATTATAGGATGGCACAAGCCAACGACAAAGGAGCATTCATGCCGATCGACGCCACCCAGCCCTATGACCCGGACAATATTTTCGCGAAGATCCTGCGCGGCGAGATTCCCAACGATACGGTATATGAGGACGATCACGTTCTCGCCTTCAAGGATATCAACCCGCAGGCGCCGATCCATATACTGGTGATCCCCAAGGGCGAATATGTCAGCTGGGACGATTTTTCAGCCACAGCGCCGGATGCCGAGATCGCAAATTTCATTCGCACAGTCGGTTCGATCGCCCGCGATCTTGGCCTTGTCGAACCCGGCTATCGGCTCCTCGCCAATATCGGCGGTCACGGCCATCAGGAAGTCCCGCATCTGCATGTCCATCTATTTGGTGGGAAACCTCTCGGGCCTATGCTTGCGCGCAGCTAGGCGCTAGGTTCCGCTTAACAGGATATTGGGGAGAATAACGGTGGTGGCAGCAACGCATCAGACGAGCGAGGGCTGGTCCTCCAAATGGGCCTTTATATTGGCGGCCATTGGAGCCGCTGTCGGGCTCGGCAATGTCTGGCGCTTCCCGACCCTTGCCGGTGAAAATGGCGGCGGTGCGTTTGTTATCTTCTATATCGGCTGTGTTGTCCTGATCGGCTTGCCGCTGGTTCTTTCCGAAATCCTGATTGGCCGGGCCGGGGGCAGCGATGCCGTGGGCAGTACGCGCAATGTCGCCGCAGCCTCTGGCCGGAGCAGCCGATGGGCCGCTCTTGGCTGGATCGAAATTGCTGCCGCCTTCCTGATCGTATCCTTTTACAGCGTTGTTGCCGGCTGGGTGCTTTATTATGCAGGGGTTATGGGCGCTGATTTCTTCGGCGCGCTGACTTCCGGCGATCCTTTTGCATCGGCGCTCCAAGGCGAAACATCGGAGGCCGTACAGGGCCGCCTGGGCGGCCTTCTCGGCAATCCTTTGATGCTCATAGCCATGCATTTGGTGTTTATCGGGATCACCTATTGGGTGGTCGCCAGCGGCGTCCATGATGGCATTGAAAAGGCAGCCATCTGGCTGATGCCGGCCTTTTTCGTCCTGTTGATCGGCATCACCGTTTATGGTGCGATAGTCGGCGATATGACGGAAACGCTGGCCTTCATGTTCCAGCCGGACTTTTCCCGCCTCACCGGGCAGGCCATGAACGAGGCATTGGGGCAGGCGCTTTTTTCGATGAGCCTCGGTTCGGCTGCGCTGATGACCTATGGTGCCTATGTCTCGAAGGAAACCAGGCTCGCGCCGACGGCGGTACTGATCGCCTGCGCTGATACCGGCGTCGCCATTATCGCTGGCCTGATGATTTTCCCCATTGTTTTCGCGGTGGGCCTCGATCCGGCGGCTGGTCCCACCCTGGTTTTCCAGTCGCTTCCGGTCGCCTTCCAGCAGATGCCGGCAGGGTCCCTTATCGGTTTCCTTTTCTTCGTGCTGATTTTCTTCGCGGCACTGACCAGTTCGATTTCCCTGCTCGAAGGCCCGACAAGCTGGGGCATCAACGAACGCGGCTGGTCGCGGAAAAAGTCCACCGGGATATTCGCCGTCAGCGCTTTCCTGATCGGCGTGCTTTGTGCGCTGGGCTACAATGTCCTGTCGGATGTTCGTCCGCTGGCATTCTGGGGAATTTTCGCTGAAACCGACATTCTGGACTCGATTGACGGCTTTACCGGCAAGGTGATGCTGCCGGTGGCCGCGCTTCTAACGGCGATCTTCGTCGGGTGGCGTGCGGATAAAAAGCTCGTCGAGAATGAATCGGGCCTTCAGGGTTCGATGTTCGGCCTGTGGCGATTTCTCGTCGCCTGGGTCAGCCCGATTGCAGTCGGCCTGATCCTGATCTTCGGTCTGTTCCCGGGGCTGCTTGCCAGACTGGGTTTCTAGCCCAGCCGTTTGGAAACCAGCGCCCTGATATCGGCTTCGGGGCGCGGGCCATAATGCTGGATCACTTCGGCGGCACACACTGCGCCGATGGTGAGGCTGTCTTCGATTGAGCGGCCTTCTGCCTGACCGACAAGGAAACCGGCGGCGAACTGGTCGCCTGCGCCTGTGGCATCGACCATCTGTTCAATCGGCTCGGCAGCGACTGTGAAGCGCTCACCATCTTTAACGGCAATCGCACCTTTTTCGCTGCGTGTGACGACAAGGATTGGCGTTTTCGCGGCGGTTGCGGCCAC
>CAJQMX010000159.1 GCA_905479515.1 uncultured Parasphingopyxis sp. | reverse complement strand
CATCTGCTGCGCAGATCAACTCAACGTCCGGTGGTAACGTCAACCTTGATGTCGAAGAAGCAGACTCGATCACTCTGGGTATTGTTGCAACGCCGCGACAGGTGCCGGGGCTGGTCGTGTCGATCGACTATTTCAACATCAAGGTTACCGGCGCGATTACCAGTCCGGTTCCCGGTGACGTCCTCGTTCCATGTTTTGGTGCAAATAGTGACGGCAATGGTTCGGATCCTTCCCAATGCGCCAATCTCGGTCGTAACCCGATCAATGGTTCTTTGAACGGCGGCGGCGAGACACTGGGACTGATCCTCCAGCTTTCAAATCTGGGCGTTATCGAAACCACCGGTGTCGATTTCCGGGTCAATTATACGATGCCTGTCAGCTTCGGTTCGATCAACTGGGATCTTAATGGTACCTGGACTGACGAGCTGCTGTTCCAAGCTACACCGACTTCGATCAACCGCGAATGTACCGGCTATTATGGTGCAAACTGCGAACCGATCACGCCGGAATGGGCCATCAACTTGCGGACCACGGTCAGCATTGATGATCTTGTCGATATCTCGCTCTTGTGGCGCTGGATCGATGGTGTGGGCCTTGAACCTCTCGACGGTAATTTCGGCCCCGGTGGTGCGTTGCCTGATTATCAGTCAATCGACAATGCGAGCTATTTCGATCTGACGGTCCGTTCAAGCGTTAGCGAGAATTTCGATCTGACCTTCGGAATCACGAATTTGCTGGATCGGAACATTCCGAATGTCAGCTCTTTCATCGGGTCCAGCACATTTAACTCGGGCAACACCTATCCGACGACCTACGATACGCTGGGCCGCCGCTATTCAGTTACCGGGAGAGTCCGGTTCTAGTTGGAACGTTTGGTCACGTTCTAGTCTGTGACGGGGGTGAAACCGGAAGTCTCACCCCCGTCATTTTTTTGCGCCGAACATTTCCCGGTTCTCGAAAAGACGGGTTTCAAAGTTTAATCTTCGCGGCGATTGCTTTTGACGATTTTGCTTAAAACCCTATCAAGCCAGTCCATCCGCGACCGCAAACTGCTGACCACATTGTCATGGACCATATCCTGATAAGGTAGCTCAACATCCTGATCATAGGCCATCTGTTCTTCGAGCTTGGCGGAAAGTTCTGCTTTCACGTCGACGAGCCAGAGAATCCGCTCTTCCTGTGACAACAAGTCGAAAGACATCAATTTCGTACGCAGCGGGTCTTCCATCAGGAGATGCGACGATTTGATATCGAGCACCCAGTTGCGGAGCGCCGCTTCGCCTTTTTCGCTGCATGTCCATATCGCTGTTCCGCGCCCATCGCCGTCAACCGACACACTCTCGACCAATTCGGCCTTGGCCAACCTTTTGATTGTGGGGTAAACTTGGCCAAGGCTAGAATTGAACGCGGCAACTGGGCTCGATTCAAAGATTTTGACGATCCTGTACGCGGTAACCGGCTGGGTTCGACGGACCAGATCAAGCAAGGCGCCCTCATGGTCGCTGAGGCGCGAGACGTCATTTTTCGTATTCATTCCTGTGCATCACACCTGATCGGGAACAGATTAGCAAATATGCTTTAACGCCTTTCAAGGAGGCTGTCAGTCCAAATGGCACTGCCAGGATAACTGCACCTGATTGACCGGCGATGCGATGAGGGTAGTGCAGGGGTCTGTCCAGACCCAATAAAGCAGTCAGCTCGTTTCGCTGTTTCAAATCGTCACCCAAGATCATCCGCCTGGTCGTGATGATGTATGTCGGCTTTCCGTTGAGCCTCAGAAATGTTGAAGATCTGCTATCCGGGCGCCGTGTCGACATTTGCCATGAGACGGTGAAGCGTTGATGGAAGAGGTGCGGGCCGCTGGCTCAACAATCGGGCCGGGAACTCGCATTTACCGTTCCGAAGACGAGAACGAGCGATGCTGCGGTTTCGGCAAACGAAGAATTTACAAAAAGTTCGCTTCAGTTCACGCCGACGTCCACAACCACTTCAACTTGCAGCGCCATCTCGTTGACCGTCAAACTTACAAGACCTGTCGCTCGACCGCATTGGCCGAGTGGCAGAACCCCATCGCCTGAACTGTGACTGGGAAAGGGACAGTTGCGCCGTTCAGAGACGAGTTGCGATTAGACTGCCCGCACCGCCACCGGTCGATCTCATACGGACGCCGTAAACTTACGATTGCGGCCTATTAATCATATCTAAGAGTTAAGCTGCGACACCGGGTTCTTCGGAACTAAGGGAGCAGTCGATTTGACGTTTTTCTCAGGGCGTTTTCCGGGGGGGCGTTTAGAATTTATTGCTCAGCTCTTGCTGGTTGCAGCTGGCTTCGCATTTCTGGCTTGGGCCGGGATAACACTTACGCGTGATGCGGGGCGCATTGCCGCGCTCTGGTTGCCCAATGCCTTTCTTGTCGCTGTTATCCTGCGCCTGAAATGGTCACAGGCCTGGCGGTATATGCTGGCCTGCAACCTCGCCAATATCGCCATCGCCCTGGCGATTGGTGATGCAGCATCCTTGGCGGTCGGACTCGCGCTGTGCAACAGCGTGGAAGTCGCTGCCGTGTATTTCGGGATGCGGCTTATTGTCGGCAACCAGGCGGATATTTCCGACTTCAAAACGCTTGGCTGGTTTTCGCTGATTGGCGGGATTGCGGCGCCGATGGTGTCGGCAACGCTGGCAACGGCGTTGCTCTTGTCTCACGAATCGATTGCGGTCGTCAGTACATGGCTGACCTGGGCGATCACAGATGGTCTCGGCATGCTTATCGCCGCCCCGCTCCTCGTGGTTTTGAACCAGGCCTGGCGGCAGCCGACTGTCTGGCACCGGAAAGACGTGATCGAATGGGCCGGGGTCATCGGGCTGGGCTCGATCGGCACGACGCTCGTCTTCGCGCAATCAAGCTATCCCTTCCTTTTCATGGCGTCACTCTTCGTGCTTCTGGCTGCGTTCCGGCTCGGCATGACGGGTGCGGCGATGGCCACCGTTATTGTTGCCGCGCTCGCCACCGTCGCCACTTCGCTCGATAGCGGGCCGATTCATCTTGTCCGCGGCCCCCTGCAAACCAAGGTCATGGTCCTCCAGATATTTCTGGTCTTTACGTTCGCCAGTGCCCTTCCCGTGGCATCTGCGCTTGCCACGCGCAGTCGCCTGCAACGCAAGCTGAAACGCAATCGCGATTTTGCCCAGTCGATCCTCGACAACATGCGTGAGGTTGTCTTCCGGACAGATGCGCGCGGCCACTGGACGTTTCTCAATCCCGCCTGGGAGAAGTTAACCGGATATAGTGTGGAAGAAAGCCTTGATTCTCCGACCACGACATTGCTGCTCCCGGAAGATTTTGAACGAACTGCCAAACAATATCCGCCGCTCGTAAATGGAGAGATTGACGAACTGACCCTGTCCCAGAGATTTCGGAAAGCCGATGGTGAAATCCTGCACATTGAGGTCAGTGTCAGGGCTTTGCGCGGCAACAAGGGCGAATTTCTCGGCACCAGTGGCAATATCAGGGATGTGACAGAGGCGCGCTCCGCGCAACGGGCCCTTAGCGAAAGCGAAGAGCGTTTCCGGATGCTCGCCGAAACCGCCCCGGTCGGAATTTTTCAGGCCGATGCTGAAGGTCAGATAACCTATCTGAACCAGTCCTGGTGCGACAAGATCGGTCTTTCATTCGATGAGACAATCGGTGATGGCTGGAAATCGGCGCTTGCCGACCCTTCCACCTATGAAGACGACCCTGCCTGGCAAGGCTTCAACGTGCCCGGAGACAAACGCGAACGCGAAGTCTGCTTCACAAAGCCCGATGGCGAAGACCTGTGGGTGCGGACCGTCAATAGCGCTGTGTTCAACGATGCCGGTGTGATTACGAGTTTCATCGGGGTGGCTGTGGATGTCACGGAACAGCATCAGACCATGGAGGAGCTGAAGCGCAGCGAGAAACGCTTCCAGACACTTGCCGATCTCTCCCCTGCCGGGATTGTCCGAACTGCAGCCGATGGCGCGATTACCTATGTCAATCAGGGTTGGCTAAACCTGACCGGGATCACAGCAGAAGAGGCCAAGGGTGATGGCTGGACAAAGGCGATGCACCCTGACGACCGGGACAGAATAGTCGATTCTTGGAGCGATGCCGCTGCAAACGGCAAAAAGTTCAATGCCGAATTTCGGTTCCAAAAACCCGATGGCACGATCATCTGGGTCATGGCCATCGCCGCGCCTGAATTCACTGACGAGGGTGTGATCAACGGGTATATCGCTGTCAACCTCGACATCTCGGATGTGATGGCGGCCCGCCGCGCGCTGGAGGATGAGCGCAGCAGATTCAAGGCCCTGACCGAGAATGTGACCGATGCGATTGTGACCATCGGCACGGATGCAGCCTGTCGTTATGCATCGCCCGCCCTGTTCGATCTGACTGGCTATACACCCGAGGAAATCGTCGGAAAGCCAATCGAAATTCCCGTACACAAAGCCGAACGGCAAAAGGTGACCGATACGTTTAAGGATATGTTCGCCGGGAAGTGCGATCGCGCTGTCATCGCCTATCGGAGCGAGCATAAGGTGAAGGGCTGGCGCTGGCATGAGGCCAATATCCGTCTGGTGCGCGATCTGGAAACAGGCGCCCCGCAGGAAGTGATCTCTTCGGTCCGCGACGTGACTGACAGGAAACTGCTCGAAGACAAATTGCGGAGCGCACGAGACCAGGCCGAAGCGGCGGCACTCGCCAAATCCAGCTTCCTGGCGAATATGAGCCATGAAATCAGGACCCCGATGAACGGTGTTATGGGATTTGCCGATCTTCTTCTCGAAAGCGAACTTGGTGACCCACAGCGTCAATATGCAGAACTGATCGCGGAATCAGGGCGATCAATGATGGCGCTGATCAACGATATTCTGGACCTTTCCAAGATCGAGGCCGGCCAGATGGCAGTCGCTGCGGAAGCAACGGACATCCGCCATGCGATTGGCGGGACAATGCGGCTGATGAAGGCGGCTGCCATGAAAAAAGGTCTCGATCTGGGTACTGAAATCGATGACGCTATTCCGTCGCATATTATCGGTGACAAATTGCGCCTCCGGCAAATCCTGTCGAACCTTATCGGCAATTCAATCAAATTTACCGAACGCGGATGCATCAACGTCCATGCTCGGCTCAGCGAGAACGGCAAGGATCCGGCCCTCGAGATTGCTGTATCGGATTCCGGCATCGGGATTTCCAAAGACCGGCAGAAGGCGATCTTTGACGAATTCGAACAGGCGGATGGATCTACTGTCCGCAAATATGGCGGTACCGGCCTCGGCCTCTCCATCAGTCGCCGCCTTGCGGGATTGATGGGCGGGACACTCTCCGTCGAAAGCGAAGAAGGAAATGGCGCTACATTCACCTTGCATATCCCGCTGATCGCTGCGGATGCTCCAAAGGCTGACAATGATGCCATGGCTGGCAACCGGCGTGCGGACGGGAGTGATGGCCAGGATGATCGCACGATCCTGATCGCGGAAGATCATGATATCAATCAATTGCTCATTGAAGCTTTGATCAAGAAAGCTGGTTTCCGCTCGGAGATAGCAGCCGACGGTCTCGAAGCGATTGAGAAGGTCAAACAGGCTGAAGCGGACGGCAGGCTTTATGACCTGGTGCTGATGGACGTCCAGATGCCGAACATGGATGGGCTGGAAGCGACACGGCAGATACGCAAACTCGGCCTTTCGAAGGAAAGGCTGCCCATCGTCGCCGTGACTGCCAACGCCTATGACAATGATATCGATGAATGCCATGCGGCCGGTATGCAGGCGCATCTCGCCAAGCCGGTAAACATGGTAGAGCTGGCTTCAATCTTCGACACATGGCTGCCCAAGCGGCGCAAGGCGGACCGGGCGGACGGCGCGAATGGCAAGGATGCCACAATTGAGGCCCTTCGCCCACGCTATGAGGCATTCAAGGCTGAAGCCCTTGCCCAGCTGGAGCAATGTTATGAGAATCTGCGCGATCCGGCTGGAGCAGACCTGGTTGAGCTGAAGCGCGTCATGCACAAATTGTCTGGGTCTGCCGCGATGTTCGGCGATGCCGATCTGGGTGCCCGCGCGGCAGAGCTGGAAGATGCGATTGAGGGGCTGGAGGCAGACGGTTCTGACAAGGGCCTGGAAACGGCCATGATCAATATGCAGAAGGTCGCCTGACGATAATTCTCACACCCCGTGAACGGGACTGGATATTCACGGCAAGGTGCGCGGCGCACACATGCAAAAGCCCCCCGTCACTGATGTGACGAGGGGCCTTGTGATAGAATAGATATGCTGGTGCGGGTCTATTGAGCCGCGCTGGCCGCCATTTTCTGGTTCCTCGCAGCGATAGCAGCCGCTTTCGCAAGCATTTCATCGACGATATAGGCGAGATATTCGCGGTCAAACGGCTTTTCCAGATACTCGTTCGCTCCGGCATATTTAGCAATATCGATATTGCTTTTGCCGGACCGGCTTGTGAGCATCAATACGGGTGTTTGGTAAAGTTGCGGGTCGACCCGCATCCGTTCGAGAACGGTAATGCCGGACATGCCAGGCATGTTGCAATCGAGAATAACGAGATCGGGATTCTTTGCCTTGATCGCCTCAAGTGCGTTGTCGCCGTCTCCGGCAATTCCAACGACATGGCCATCTGTTTGAAGCGTTGACCGAACGATTTCGGCCATCAACTCATCATCTTCAGCGTAAATAATATGCGCCAATATACTGTAGCCCTTCTCCCCCTAACAATTGCCCCGGATGTATTCCTGTCAGTGACACTAGGCCCCGGTGATTAAGGCCGCGTAAAAATGGCGTGATTAACCGCAGTAAAAGAACGGTTTACCCTGCGGAAATGACTATCTTCCGGCCGGTGTGATCATGACCGGGCGACGATGTCGTTTTTGGCCCCCAATTTCGGCCCAGGCTATTGAAAAGCAAGGGGCGGTGCCGCATGCATGGCGTGCATCTCCAAAGGAATTGATAATGACAGAGACCGGCTTTTCCGCCGATATCAACCGCAGCTGGCGTCTGGACCGACGCCCGGATTCCGATCCAGCAGACGGCAATCTCAGCCTGCATGAGGGCGCGCTGCCTTCTGTTGCTGATGGCGAAATTCTGGTGCGGAATATCTATCTCTCGATTGATCCCACCCACCGGATCTGGATGTCGGATATTGACCAATATATGGACCCGGTTGAGCTGGGGGAGGTTATGCGCGGCGGGACCATCGGCGTGGTTGAGCAATCCCGCTCCCCGAAGTTCCAGCCGGGCGATATCGTAACCGGACAGGGCGGCTGGCAGGATTATTATGCGATTTCGGCGCGTATGGTGGGCAAGATCAACCGCGCGCCTGATCTTCCGCTTACGGCCTATATGGGCCCGCTCGGCAATATCGGCGCGACGGCCTATTTCGGATTGCTGGAAATTGGCCAACCCAAGCCGGGCGAGACGGTTGTCGTTTCGGCGGCGGCATGGGCGGTTGGATCACTGGTCGGCCAGATCGCAAAGCTGATGGGTTGCCGCGTCGTCGGTATCGCCGGGTCTGACGAAAAATGCGCCTGGCTGACCGATGATCTCGGTTTCGATGCCAGCGTCAATTACAAAAAGGGTGCGATCCTCGATACATTGGCTACGGCCTGCCCCGAGGGGATTGATGTCTATTTCGACAATGTCGGGGGAGAGATTCTCGATGCGGCGCTCACGCTGATCAATCTCAATGCGCGCATCGCGACCTGCGGGCTGATCTCCACCTATAATGATCTGGAGCAGGGCGGGCAGGGGCCGAAAATGTACCGGAACATCCTCATGAAGCGCGCGACCATTCGCGGCTTCATCGTCAGCGATTTCCTGCGCCGCTATCCCGAGGCATTCGCCGCCATCGGGCATTGGATGCGGATCGGTGCGTTGCAGTACCGCGTCGATGTTCGCGACGGCCTTGAAAACGCGCCGGACGTGCTGAAGCTGCTGTTCAGCGGCCAGCATGACGGCAAGCTGATCGTGAAGGTTTCCGAAGAGCCCTAGGGCCTGCCCTTAGGCTGCCAGCGCCGCATCTTCCATTTCCAGGCTGGCTACGCTGCGCCGGAACGGTGCGCGGCTGAGCATGATACAGGCAATGGCGACAGGCAGGACGACAACCGCAACGATCGACAGCGAATGGCGCAGCGCATTGTCATCCGCAAAGCCGAAGTCGGTGATCATCGCAACCGCGGTCGGGCCGATGCCGAAACCGATCATGTTGGCCGTGAAGAAATAGAGCGCGATCACCTGCCCGCGATAGCGGTTGGGCGTGATGATCTGGAGCGATGCCCCGGCAACACCTGCATACATCGCCGAAATCAGCTGGCCCATAAAGATGAAGACAAAGGCGAGGGCAGGCGTCGGCATTTGCGGGCCCAGAATCACGAACGGGGCAGAACCGACTATCGCGACAAGGATAGTGAGCACATGCCCGTCCTTCTTGCCCTTGCTGAACCAGTAATCGGCCAGCACACCGCCAAGGATAAGGCCGGCCGCACCGCTGACCGCGAGGATGATCCCGTAATAAAAGCCCGCGGTGGCGGGTGCCATGTCATAGGTGCGCGCGAAAAAGGTCGGGATCCAGGTCAACTGGCCGTACATGACGAGCGCATAGAGGGCGAGACCGGCGAAGAGCGGAACGAAGGTGCGGCCCTGTTTGAAGACAAAGGCGAAGGCATCGCGAAAACGCACGGCGCTGGCTTGCTGCGCCTGGGTGACGCCGCGGCGAAAGGGTTCGCGGACAGTCATCATCAGCAGGGCGATGGCGAGGCCGGGCATGCCGACCATGAAGAATACGAGCCGCCAGGGTGCGGCCTCTCCGACACCGGGCAAGGATACTGTTGGGGCTTCGGTGGCAAGGGTGACGATCATGCCGCCCAGCACCAGCGCGATGCCGGAGCCAAGGGGAACGCCGATTGAATAAACAGCGACAGCGCGGCCGAGTTTGTCCTTGGGGAAATAGTCGGACATCAGCGAATAGGCGGCGGGCGATAGCGTGGCTTCCCCGATGCCGACACCGATCCGGGCCAGAAAGAGCAGGGCATAATTGGGCGCGAGTCCGCAGGCTGCGGTCATCGCGCTCCACAATGTGATGCCAACCATGATCAGCTTCTTGCGGTTCCCGCGATCAGCCAGATAGCCAAGCGGCAGACCCGCCAATGTATAGAGCACGGCGAAGGCGAAGCCGACGAGCAGGCTCATCTGGGTATCCGAAATGCCCAGATCCGCGCGGATGGGCGCGACGAGCAGGGTCAGGATCATCCGGTCGATAAAGGAACAGGTATAGGCGAGGAGCAGGATGACAACGACATACCAGGCATAGCCCGGATTGGGCCATGGCGGGTTGGTGTCAGATGGGTTCTGCGGCGATGACGCGGTCACGCGGATGAATCAGACGAGTTCGGAAATATCATAATCAACTCCGTTTGCCGTGCGCCGGCCAACGCCAGCGGCCACAATCCGGTTGAGCCAGGCGTAGCGCTCATCAGCCGTTTCAAAGGTCACGCCAATGCGGAAATAATAGCGGTCTGTAGAAAGCTTCGCGACCCGTTCCGGTTCCCGGAATTCCCCCAGTACATCCTTTGGGATGACCAGTCTGCCCTGATAGGCAACATAGATCAGAGCGCCGTCATGTGTTTTCCAGAGTGACCGCACGTCTAACAAGGTCAGTGCATCGCCATTGTCATCCATGCCGAGTTCGGACCAGTCACCCCCGCCGGGGCGGACCTGACCCGAAAGCCGCTCTCCGGTGAACGTGCCCCCGGTTATATGGCTGACCCGGCGATTGCGCCACGGCGATTGACCGATAACGATCGGGGCTTCGTCTTCCAATGTGATGGAAACAGTACAAAGCGCTCGGCTTTCCAGCATTCTTGCCCTCCCACATGACGCCTTGTTCCTGATTTTTCAGGTAAAAACCATGGCTGTCAAAATTTCGCTGATAAAAGCTTAGACAGCTAACTAAAATTGTGCAACAATTCGTTTTGCACAATCAAAATGATTGGCTGATTTGGGGAGGGTTGAGATGGCGTTTCAAGCGATTCTACGGAATTTTTCGGTATCCACGGCTATTGCAGGGCTGTGTGCAGCAACGCCTTCATTGGCGCAGGCAGATGGTGAGGCCGCTCCAGGCGCAAATGGCTTGGGCGTCATCGTCGTCACGGCCCAGCGGGTTGAAGAAAACCTGCAGGACGTGCCGCTGGCCATCACGGCTTTCAGTGCCGAACAACTGCAAAACAGCCGCGCGACATCGCTTCGCGACATCGCATCGATGACGCCGAGTTTCACGGCTACGGAGGTCAATCCGGGCGAGCCCAATTTCGCGATCCGTGGTATCGGCACCGAAGGCATCAACTCGAACGCAGGCGGTGACGCATCGGTCGTGATGTTCGTTGATGGCGTCTATATCGGCCGTGGCGGCGGCTCCAATCTTGAGCTTTATGACCTTGAGCGGGTTGAGGTTCTGCGCGGGCCGCAGGGCACATTGTTCGGGAAAAATGTGGTCGGCGGCGCGATCAGCCTCGTAAGTCGGCAGCCTGATCTCAGCGACAATTTCGTTGGCGGCTCCATCACCTATGGCAATTATGATCGACTGGAACTGCTCGGGCGCTTCAACTTTGCGGCGAGCGACACTTTTGCGATCTCGGGCGCGATCAACCGTGTTGAGCGTGATGGCTATTCGCTCAACCAGACGACCGGGAATGATGTCGACGATGAAGGGTCTATGGGCGGGCGCCTGTCGCTGCGCTGGCGGCCAAGTTCCGTTGTTGATGTCGTCCTGACGGGCGATTTCACGGATCAGGATCAGCGTGGCCAGCCACGCGACAATGTCTGCGATGCCTCGCTCAATGCGGGGGTGCACTGTGCGGGCGTCAACCCGGATCCGCGCATCGTGAATGCGGTTGACGATGGTTTCCTGCGCCGTGAAGTTGGCGGTGTGACCCTGAACGTCACGATTGATGCGCCGTTCGGCGAGCTCACATCGATCACGGCCTATCGCAAAGCCAATTATTCGCACCGCGATGCGTTCTTCAGCAACCCGATCAATCCGCCTGCGCAGATTGAATCGATCAATGAGAATATCGAGCAGTCCGAGCAGATCAGTCAGGAACTCCGCCTGGCTTTCAACATGTTCGATGACACGCTGGATGGTGTTGTCGGATTGTATCTGCTGAATGAAGATATCCAGCGCAACGAGATACTCGAGCAGACTTTCCCTGTCGCAGCGGTGACCGGGATTGGGTCCTACCCGCAGGATGTGGATTCAGAGAGCTATGCGATCTTCGGGCAGCTGAACTTTCACGTCACCGATAGTTTAACGCTCACCGCCGGCGCCCGGATGACCTGGGAGTCCAAGAATGCCCATCTGCAGGGCGTGCTGCTGGCCGGGCCCGGCTTGCCACCGCCTTTGGCCGCTCCCTACGACATCACCGCAAGTGAAAGCTGGAACGCCTTCACGCCGCGGGCGGCCATTGAATATAATGTGACGGATGAAGTCATGATCTATGCCAGTGCGTCTCGCGGTTTCAAAAGCGGCGGTTTTCAGGGCACGGCTGGCGATGGCGCGAGTGCTGCCGTTCCATACGACCCTGAATATGCATGGAACTATGAGGTCGGCGTCAAATCACGTCTGTTGAATGATCGCCTCCAGATCAACCTGGCCGGTTTCCACACCGACTATACCGATCTGCAGGTGTCGCAGCTCGTGCCATTGTGCTGCGTCGTCATCGGCAATGCGGCAGATGCCACGATCGATGGCTTCGAAGCCGAATTCATCGCCGTGCTTGCCCCGGGTTTTCGCCTCAATGGTGGTTTCAGCTGGCTTGATGCGGAGTTCAGCAGCTTCGCGACGGGTGCCACGGCGGACTTTACGGGCAATACCCTCCCGCGGGCGCCCAAGCATCAGTTCAATCTGGCAGCGGAATATGAAACTGCGGTTTCCGACAATATCGATATCTATGGCCGGGTAGGCTGGTCTTATCGCTCAAGCGTCTTTTTCGAAGCCTCGAACACGCCGCTGGAAGTGCAGGAAGGCTATTCAATGTATGATGCCCGGCTGGCAATCCGCGATGCGGACGGCGGCTGGGAATTGGCTATCTGGGGCCAGAATCTCAGCAATGAGCTGGTGCGCAACCATATCGTGGCATTTGCGCCTTTCGGCCAGCAGCTGAACACCTATCAGCCGCCACGCACCTATGGCGCGACGCTTTCATTCGAGTTCTGAACCACGAATATCGGTAATGCCAGGTACGAGATGACCCGGGAAGCAAGATAGCTTTCCGGGTCATTTTGTATCGGAAAGGGGTGGATTGGAGTCTGTTTGGCCGGAGTATCAGAGGGGGCAACCCGGTTGCTTTGCCCGGCATGCTTGATAGAGCGTTTCACCTCGCGATTTTACCTCGCAGCAAGGCCAGAAAAACGGACGGCGTAAAATGAAAATTTTTGTATTGGGCGGTGATGGCTTTTGTGGTTGGCCAACTAGTCTTTATCTTTCACGCCGCGGTTTCGATGTCACGATCATAGATAATCTTTCGCGCCGGAAAATAGATATCGAACTTGGCGTGGAATCACTGACGCCTATCACACCGATCGATCAGCGGCTTGCTGCATGGAAAGAGGTTAGCGGCAAAGATATCGACTTTCACGATTTCGATGTTTCGAAAAATTATCATCGGCTGTTGAGCCTGATCGAAGCCGAAAACCCCGATGTGGTTATCCATTTTGCTGAGCAGCGCGCTGCGCCCTATTCGATGAAATCGAGCACGCACAAGCGCTACACGGTGGACAACAATCTCAACGCGACCAACAACCTGCTTGCGGCGATTGTCGAAGCAAAATCAGACGCTCACGTCGTCCATCTCGGGACGATGGGGGTTTATGGTTATGGTACGGCGGGCATGAAGATTCCCGAGGGTTATCTCACTGTCCAGATTGATACCGATACGGAGACAATTGAGCAGGAAATCCTCTACCCTGTGAATCCAGGATCCATTTATCATCTGACCAAAACCCAGGACCAGCTTTTCTTCGCCTATTATAACAAGAATGACGGCATACGGGTAACCGACCTCCATCAGGGCATTGTCTGGGGAACCCAGACCGAAGAAACGAAAATGGATGATCGTCTGATCAACCGGTTCGACTATGATGGGGATTACGGGACGGTGCTCAACCGGTTCGTGATGCAGGCGGCGCTCGACTATCCGATGACCGTTCATGGCACAGGCGGGCAGACACGCGCCTTTATCCATATTCAGGATACGTGCCGCTGTATCGAGCTTGCGATTGCCAATCCGCCGCAAAAAGGCGAGCGCGTGAACATTCTCAATCAGATGACCGAGACGCACCGGGTGCGCGACTTGGCCAAGATGATCGCAGACAAGACCGGCGGTAAGTTTGAGCTGGTTGAAAATCCGCGAAA
>CAJQMX010000158.1 GCA_905479515.1 uncultured Parasphingopyxis sp. | reverse complement strand
CTAGTGGTTCTTGGTCAATGCGAGCCTAGGCCCCTAACCAGATGTGCAATGGTTTAGTGCAACGATGTGGTGCGAGCAGCTCCGATGGGGCTATTGTTATTTTTTCTGGTTGGCGGGTGAGGGGCATGGCCACCGTGGGGGTCTAGGGGGTGGTATTTGCTTTCATTGATAACTACAAGCAACATTGCAGGCAGCTCTAACACGCCCTTGACCAAGGCCCGGCGAATCCTTCATGAGGTGGGACACTCAACCGCGCCTAACCTTCGAAATCAGTTCTGTTTATGGGTGTCGCTATGCAACCCTTTGGATTTGTGTGTCGGATGGTCTCATTTATCATTGCATATCTTGCGCCTTCCGCTTTCAGAAAATCACAATTTAACGACGCAGTGGCCAGATTGTTGACGACCGAAGTGAACAAGGTCCCGGTGACGGTGCTTTCGCGCTGTCAGCGCTTTGATCTTCGGCGCATCCCGGCAGACAAGCTCGCCGGGCTGTTCCGCTCGATTCTTGAGCAGGAAGGCGCGCAAGCCGAGGATGAAGCACTGGCGCTTATCGCGCGCGCTGCAGAAGGCTCCGCGCGTGACGGGCTCTCGATCCTCGATCAGGCGATTGCCCATGGCACGGACGGCGTGACAGCGGCGCAGGTGCGCGAGATGATCGGCCTGTCGGATCGCGGCGCGGTACGGGCCTTGTTCGGCCAACTCCTGAACGGCGAAGCGCAGGCCGTGCTTGTCACAATTCAGGAACAGCATGATCTTGGCACCGACCCCGCGTCCCTGTTTCGCGGGTTGCTCGAAACCGCGCATGGCATTGTTCGCGCGAAAGTGGGCGGGGCAGCTGACCCTGCATTGTCCGCCGAAGAGCGCGCAGCCTTTGCCGATTGGGCGAGCAGGCTTGGTTTTGCGGGGCTCCACAGGATCTGGCAGCTGCTGCTCAAGGGCCTTCACGAGGTCGAGACCGCGCCAATGCCGCTTGAAGCCGCAGAAATGGCGCTGCTCAGGATCGTTCATGCTGCCGGGCTTCCCGATCCCGGCGAACTGGCCCGCAAGTTCGAGAGCGGAGAGATGACGGCGCCTGTTCCGGCTCAGGGTGAAACTCCGGGCGGCGCAGAGAAGGGCACTGGCCCGCAGGCTGCGCCGCAAGACGTATTTCCGCCAACCTTTGCCGCGATGGTCAAGATGGTGGCCGACAGCATGGTTGACGATGAAAGCTGGCGCACGGCACAATTTCTTGAACGCGATGTCCGGGTGGTCCGCTATGAACCGCCCAATCTCGTCATCCATCCCACCAAGCCGCGCGATGAAGAGTTTTTCCGTGATCTCGGCCGGTTACTGCGCGAAGAAACCGGCCATGCCTGGACCATCGAAACAAGCGATGAAAGAGGCGAGCCGAGCCTGTTGGAACAGGAGCAGGCGGCACTGAATGCCGAACGCGAATCCGTATTGCAGTCGCCAATGGTAAAGGCTGCTTTCGAGGCCTTCCCCGAGGCCGAATTGATCGATTACAAGCTTGCGCCCGGCGGCACTGGCTGAACCAAATAGGAGCTGAATTCCGTGGAAAATTTCGATGACATCATGAAGGCTGCGCAAAATGTGCAGGAAGAACTGCAAAAGGCCCAGGCCAGCCTCGAGAATATCGAGGTAGAGGGTGTCTCGGGCGGTGGGCTCGTCCGGGTCCGCGCGAGCGCCAAGGGTACGATCAAGGGCGTTGAAATCGACGATTCACTGATGTCGCCGGATGAAAAACAGGTGCTCGAAGATCTGATTGCCGCCGCGTGCAATGATGCGCGGGTCAAGGCGGATGCCAAGAGTCAGGAAGAAATGGGCAAGATGACCAGCGGTCTGCCTTTGCCGCCCGGTTTCAAGCTGCCTTTTTAGGGGTTTCCCTCAAATACAATCATCGAGCGGGCTGGCGCGAACCTGCTGCATGCGGCCGACAATCCGGCCCGCATAACGCGCTGTCCAACCGCCGCTCGGGCTGCGTGTCCGCGGTGCCGGGAAGACCGCGATAATTCGCGCAGCTTCCGTATCGGATAGCTGGGCTGCGCCATGGCCGAAATAGCGCTGGGCTCCGGCCTCGACGCCATAGGTGCCGATCCCGGTTTCCGCGACATTGAGATAGACTTCCATGATCCGGTTCTTGCCCCAGAGCAGTTCGATCAGCACCGTGAAATAGGCTTCCAGGCCTTTGCGGAACCAGCCGCCGCCTTGCCAGAGGAACACGTTTTTTGCGGTCTGCTGGCTGATCGACGAACCGCCGCGTTGCCGCCGCCCAGACTGGCGTTCCTCCCACGCCAGCTCAATCGCATCCAGATCGAAGCCATTGTGCAGGCAGAAATTGCCATCTTCGGCCGCAATGGCCGCGACGGCCATCGACCGGTCAATATTGCCCATGCTCGTCCAGTCGCGCGTCGCGCCATGCTCATCCATCATCATCGTCGCCGTGACTGGCGGCGGCACGAAGCGTAGCAGCAGAACCCACAGGACTGTGATTATCACGAACCAGAGGACGGCCTTGAAAACGAAGATCAAAAACCGGGCGGGAAAGGATCGGGAGCGGGCGGCCATACAGCCGGTTTATCCTGCTCAAAGAAAAACGCCATCCCCGATATGAACCGGGAATGGCGTTTCTGGTGATATCGTCTAACGGTTTAGCTCGCCGGAAGCAGCTTCTTGTCTTCGGCAATCTTCATCATGGCCTTTTGCAGCTTCTCGAAAGCCCGGACCTCGATCTGGCGGATGCGCTCGCGCGATACGCCATATACCTGGCTGAGCTCTTCAAGCGTCTGCGGATCGTCGGTCAGCTTGCGTTCGGTTAGGATGTGCTGTTCGCGCTCATTAAGCTCGCCCATCGCTTCCATCAGCATACCGCGCCTAACATCGGCTTCCTGCTCATTGGCAATCGTCTGATCGTGCAGCGGTTCGTCATCGACGAGCCAATCCTGCCACTGGCCATCGCCATCTTCGCGCATCGGCACGTTGAGAGACGTATCGCCGCCCATTGCCATGCGGCGGTTCATGCTGATGACTTCGTCTTCGGTTACACCGAGATCGGTAGCGATCGTTTCGACATCTTCGGGCTTGAGATCGCCGTCCTCAAAAGCGTTGAGACGCGATTTCATTTTGCGAAGGTTGAAAAACAGCTTTTTCTGCGCCGCGGTCGTGCCCATTTTCACAAGGCTCCAAGACCGCAGGATATATTCCTGAATCGAGGCGCGGATCCACCACATTGCATAGGTTGCGAGCCTGAAACCGCGATCGGCTTCAAACTTCTTCACGCCCTGCATCAGGCCGATATTGCCCTCGGAAATGAGCTCCGACACGGGCAAGCCGTAGCCGCGATAGCCCATTGCGATTTTCGCGACGAGACGCAGATGTGACGTCACAAGTTTCTGCGCGGCTTCACGATCTTCATGTTCTTCGAACCGCTTGGCGAGCATATATTCCTCTTCCTGAGTCAGGATCGGGAATTTCTTGATTTCGGTCATGTAGCGGTTGAGACCTAATTCGCTCCCAAGCGCTGGAATTGTAGCAACGGCTTTGGCCATTTCGCTGTATTGCTCCTTGAACCTTGTTTGTGCGGCTAATGCCCGCAAAATCTTGTATTATCTATACGTATAATGCCCTTAACAGTTCCTGTATGTCGACAGGAAGTTCGCTTTCAAATGCTAAAGCTTCACTTGTTACGGGATGAATGAATCCCAGCCTTTTAGCATGTAATGCCTGTCGGCGGAAATCCAAATTTTCCAGTATCGGCCGATGTGCCTTATTCGCACGTCCATAAAAGGGATCGCCAAGCAGGGCATGGCCGATATGCGCCATGTGCACGCGAACCTGATGGGTGCGCCCGGTTTCCAGGCGGCATTCAACCAACGTAGCGTCGTTCAATGCCTCTAGCCGGCGGAAATGCGTGATTGCATGCTTGCCGCGGCCTGCCTCGACAACTTCCATTTTCTGGCGATTGCGCGATGATCGCGCGAGATTTCCGTCAATTGTGCCGTCAGAATCCATGACAACCTTGTTCACTATTGCATTGTAAACGCGGTCAATAGTGTGGGCCGCGAACTGCTTTGCCAGT
>CAJQMX010000157.1 GCA_905479515.1 uncultured Parasphingopyxis sp. | reverse complement strand
CCTTCGATCCCGGCGAAGACGGCGGCGCCGGAAACGGCCGTATCGCCGCCCGTAAGGAACAGCTCCGACGGATTGGCGACCTCGCGCAAGCCGTTGCCGGCCATTTCAAAGACGCCGATCTCATGGGCTGCGCCGAAGCGGTTTTTCACGGCGCGCAGGATGCGGAAATCGCGTCCCTGTTCGCTTTCAAAATACATCACCGCATCGACCATATGTTCGACAACGCGGGGGCCGGCGATCTGTCCGTCCTTGGTGACATGCCCCACCAGAAGGACGATGCAGCCTGAAGACTTTGCGAATCTGACAAGCTCCTGAGCGCAGGCGCGCACTTGCGTCACTGTGCCGGGCGCCGCCGGGAGTGCGTCAGACCAGAGCGTTTGAATGGAATCGATAATGACCGCGTCGGGCTTTTCAGCCTTGAGGGTCGCGAGGATATCTCGCAGCGACGTGGCGGAGGCCAGATGCACCGGCGACTTTTCTACGCCGAGACGTTTTGCGCGCAGGCGGATCTGCGCCGTTGCTTCCTCGCCGGAAATATAGGCGACCGAGGCGCCGCCTTTGGCGAGGCCAGATGCGATCTGCAACAACAAGGTCGACTTGCCGACGCCGGGATCGCCGCCGATCAGGAGCGCCGAACCGGGCACCAGCCCGCCGCCGCAAGCGCGGTCAAATTCCTGATTGCCGGTGTTGAGGCGCGGCGCCTCCTCGGTCGAGCCGGTCAGCCCGGTGAATTCGATCTTCTTGCCTTTGGTCTTGGCGGTCCCGCCCGCTGCGCCCGCGAGCGATCCGGGCGGTCCGGCTTCGGACATTTCCTGTTGGATGGTGTTCCACTCGCCGCACGCTTCACAGCGTCCGGCCCATTTTCCATAGACCGCGCCGCAGGACTGGCAGACAAATGTATCAGTGTGTTTGGCCATTCACGGTTAATGGATCACGCCGGGCCAGAAGACAATTAGCGGCCGCTCCTGACGGGAAAAAACGTACTTAAAAGAACGCTCTACTTATTCGCTAAAATGTGCGGACAATTTTTCATTATTCGCAAGCGGTTCCCCTTATAAGCGGTTGTACCCTAAGGGGTTCTGCAACTGATGGGGGAGAGTAACGCCGGAGGAACAGGTGACGATCTTCGCAATCGGTCTCGCCATTTTATCATTTTTCGCCGGAGCTGCTATTATGTGGCTCGTCTGCCGGCGGACGCGCAGCAAACAGCTCAACGCCGCGATGGCGGCCAATAACGCCTTCCTGTCGGCGTCGGCTCATCAGTTGCGCGCGCCGCTGAACCAGATTGTCGGCTCTCTTCAGGCGCTCGATTTTCAGAAAAATGGATTGACGAAAAAGCAGGAGCAGCTGCTCGGCATCCTCAACGAAGGTTCATACAATCTTCGCGGCTCGTTGATGGATATTCTCGATATTCTCGATTTGCAGTCGGACCGCCTCAATATTGAGGCGTCCAAGGTGAATTTCCGCGCGACATTGAGAACGCTTGAACGCCGCTTCGCAAAACGGGCGGAGAAAAAAGGCCTGACCTTGAGCTTTGACGCACGGAAACTGTCTCACTGGCATTTTGAGATGGATCAGACGCGTTACATTCAATGTGTTTCCACGATCGTTGCGCAATGTATCAAGCAAACCGACTCCGGCGCGGTCAGCGTCACGTTTGATTTGACCGCCGCGGGATCGCAACAGCAGGGATATCTGCAAGCCTATATCAAGGACAGCAGCGCGGGGATGGATCAGTATATGACGGAGTCATATTTCCGTCCCGACAAATACGACAATAATGCGGAGATGATGGATACCGACGGGCGCCGTCTGTCGCTCATGCTATCGCGCATGCTGGCCGAAAAAATGGGCGGATCGCTGACCGTCAAGAGCGCCTTTGGCAGCGGCGTTGCGTTCAAGCTTAGCGTCCCGGTGGCGATGACAAAGGCGCCGGCCGGCGAAACAGAAGCGCCGCATGCAAAACCTGTGGAGCGGATGAAGGCGCATCTGGCTGACAAAACGATTCTGGTTGTGGATGACGACAAGATCAATCTCTTGATTATGAAAGAGTTGCTCGGTCAGGGGGAAGTCGGTGAAGTCCTGTTGGCGGCGAACGGATCGGAAGCGCTGGACATCATCAAAACCAATGGATGCGACCTGGTGTTCATGGATATTCAGATGCCGGTGATGGACGGCATCGCTGCGACGCGTGAAATCCGGGAAAGCGATGAGGCCTTTTCAAAGATTCCTATCATCGCGATGACCACGTCCGTGACGCGTGAATATCTGGTTCGCTATAAAGAGGCGGGCATGAACGCCGTCCTGCCGAAGCCGGTCATCATCGACACGTTGTATGAAACGCTTGAGACCTTTGTGGTCAACAAAAAGCAGCGCGACGCGGCTTAATTTTTCGATGATATCTCATGACTTGAGGCCGTTCCGCGAAAGCTGATATAAAGCCCCCGAACAAGCTGGTTTGGCGTCCAGGCTGTGAAAACGGGGTGCGGCGTGGATATGTTCTGGCTCAAACTCATTCACACGCTCATAGCTGCGGTCAATGCATCCGCCGTGTTTTACATTCTTTATTGCGGTCTGCGCGACCGTCATGGCCTCTGGCTCAATATTTCTCTGGTCATACTCGCAATCGAACTGGCGTGTCTCGCGATCTTTCGCGGTGATTGCCCGTTGCAACTCTATGCGCGCCAACAGACCGGCAGTCACGCGCATGTCAGCGATCTGTTTTTGCCAGACTGGATGGCGCTCAGCATGATTCCGTTTTTTACGCCGATAACGCTTGCGGCGCTGGGGCTGGTGGCGCGAAATCAATGGCGCAGGCGCAAAGATCGAAAAAGCGCACCCTAAAGAGTGCTGCAAAAGCCAGTTTGCGTGCGCCCGGGATACGGTAGAGTGGCCTCAATCAGGGAGATGCAAATGGGTGGAAAAGCGCTGAACGACCTCAACCCCTATCTCCACGGCCTTTATGCGCCGCTTAAGGGGGAAATGACCGCCAATGATCTGCCGGTCACCGGCGAGATTCCGCGCGAGCTTCACGGCGCCTATTTCCGCAACGGGCCGAACCCCGCCGAACCGCCAAAGGGCATGCATCACTGGTTCGACGGCGATGGCATGATCCACGGGATCTGGTTTGAGAATGGACGTGCGCGTTACCGCAATCGCTATGTTCAAACTGAAGACCTGAAAGCCAACGGCGCATCAACTATGCCGGGGATTTTCGAACCGTCGCGCGAGGCTGCGGGCCGCAAGGTCAATTACCGCGACACAGCGAACACTGATGTCATCGTCCATAACGGCAAGCTGCTGGCGCTGTGGTATATCTCCGGCCAGCCGGTCGCGGTGGATATAGAAACGCTGGAAACGATCGGCATCGAAACCTTCGGCGGAAAACTTCCGCGCAACATTTCCGCGCACTCGAAAACCGACCCTGTCACTGGCGAGCTGGTGTTCTTCGATTACGCGCTTTACGAGCCGAAAATGTGGACGGGAACGGTTTCGGCGGATGGCGCGCTGACGCAGTTTCAGGAAATAGCATTGCCAAGTCCACGCCTGCCGCACGATATGGGCATGACCGAGAATTATGTCATTCTCCATGATTTGCCGGTGATCTTTTCAGACAGCGCGATCCGCAATCGCTTGTGGCAGATCCATGTGGCGGACCAGCCCACGCGTTTCGGCGTTGTGCCGCGCAAAGGTGGTGAGGCGAAATGGTTCGAATTCCCGACCTGCTATGTCTATCACGTCATCAATAGCTGGGAGGAGGGCGACGAGGTCGTCATGGCCGCGTGCAAGATGGTTCCGAACGGATTGAAACCAGATCCGAGATACGGGCCTTACGCTGCGATGGCTGATGTGCTCGCCTTGCGCGCGCAACCCTTTCTTTGGCGCATGAATATGAAGACCGGCGAGGGGCGCGAGGAACAGATCGACGATGCGGTGTCGGAGTTTCCGGTGATCAATAATGATTATGCCGGACGCAAGGCGCGCTATTCCTATCATGTGGTTTTCGATGATTGCATCGAACAGCGCTTTTCCGGCTTGATGAAATACGATCTTCAAACCGGCAAAAGCGAACGCCAC
>CAJQMX010000156.1 GCA_905479515.1 uncultured Parasphingopyxis sp. | reverse complement strand
ACCCGCTTTCGAAGCCTTTGCGAGCCTGAGCCAAATCATTGGCGCCATCTCCGGCATATCGCCCAAAAATATCAAGGCTTCACCCTCTGCCTGACGCAGCGCACGCAATCCACACAATAAGCTGGCGTGATGCCCTTCGCGATGGTTCGGCGCGAATAGCGTTGATAGGCGGGAATTGCCGACCGCATGAACAGCGTTGCGGATTCTGGCACTGTCCGCGCCGGTGACCACGATAACGCGGCCGACTGGCGCGTTTAGCGCGGCTTCAATTGCGGATCGCAAGAGCGTTTTGCCGCGATGGAATGCCAGCAGCTTGTTGGTGGTTCCAAAGCGTTGTGAGCGCCCGGCAGCGAGGATGATGGCCGCACGCATTGGTCCGGCCCTAAATCTCTATCTGGCTGCCCAGTTCCACCACGCGGTTTGGCGGCAGACGGAAAAACTGCATCGCCGTTTCAGCGTTACGCAGCATCCAGGCAAACAGCTTTTCACGCCATGGTGCCATTTTCGGCTTGTCCGAACTCAGCAATGTCTGGCGAGCGAGGAAGAAGCTTGTCTCGATCATCCTGAACGGCGAACCGCAGGTCGTGATTTTTTCAAGCGCCTCGGGCACGTTGGAATCCTGCATAAATCCATAGCGCAGAATAATCCGGTAAAAACCAGATCCAAGATCCTCACAATGCACACGGTCTTCCGGGCTCACATGAGGCCTATCAAGAATGGACACGGTGAGCAGGACAATCCGCTCATGCAGCACCTTGTTATGCTTCAGATTGTGGAGAAGCGCGTGCGGAACACCTTCGGGCGATGTCGTCATGAACACCGCCGTACCCGGAACGCGAGTCGCCGAACCGGCTGCGGATTTGACGAATACCTGAACTGGCATAGCGGTCTCGCGCATTTGCGCGATGATGAGCGACCGTCCCTTGGCCCAGCTCGTCAGCAGGATGAAGGCAACACCGCTGATCGCAAGCGGCACCCACCCGCCATCGGGGATTTTCGTGAGATTTGCCGCGAAGAACAGACCGTCAACAAGGAAGAACAGCCCCACAAGGAGCCCTGCCCAAAACTTGTTCCACTTCCAGAAGCTGAACAGCAAGACGCTGAGCAGACAGGTATCGACCAGCATCGCACCGGTGACGGACACGCCATAGGCTGCGGTTAGGTTGGAAACATTCTGGAATGTCAGCACGAGCATGATGACCATGATCATCAGTGCCCAGTTCACCAGCGGAATATAGATCTGGCCGATTGTGCTCGCATTGGTGTGGTTGATCCGCAGGCGCGGCATGAAGCCGAGCTGGATCGCCTGCTGGGTTACCGAGAACGCGCCGGTGATCACGGCCTGACAGGCAATGATCGCGGCAAATGTAGCGATAATCAGCAGGGGAATCTGAAACCAGTCGGGCGCCAGATTAAAGAAAGGATTGTCGAAAATTGCCTCGCCTTCGCGCAATGCGAGAGCGCCCTGCCCCATATAATTGAGGATCAGCGCGGGCAGAACGAACACCAGCCAAGACAGACCGATGGGTTTGCGTCCAAAATGCCCCATATCGGCGTAGAGCGCCTCTGCGCCGGTAACTGCCAGGACGACAGCGCCAAGGGCAAGAAACGCCTTTACCGGTTCTGCCACAAAGAACTGAAGCGCATAATGCGGGCTGAACGCCCACAATATCTCGGGATTCTGGCTGATGCTGATGATGCCGAGGATCGAGATGGTAAGGAAATAAAGCAGCATGATGGGGCCGAAAAGAGCCCCTACCCGCGCGGTTCCAGACCGTTGGATCAGGAAGAGGAAGATCAAAATGAAGACCGCAATGGGGATGATATACCCCGAGAGAGAGGGGTTAACCACGGCGAGCCCCTCAACTGCGCTGAGCACAGACACGGCAGGCGTGATCATAGCATCGCCGTAGAAAAGCGCGGTCGCCATGATGCCGAGCATGACAATGCCCATGCTCCATCTCTTGCCGCTGTTGCGGCCGCCCATCAGCGCGAGCAGGGCAAGGCTTCCGCCCTCACCCCGGTTATCGGCGCGCATGATGATCAACACATATTTGATCGTGACGACCAGCATCATTGACCAGAATATGAGGCTGAGCACGCCGTAGAGATGCAGCGTATTCAGTGCGAGCTCGTGATGGCCGGTAAAGGCCTCGCGAAAGGCGTAGAGCGGACTGGTGCCGATATCGCCGAAAACGACGCCGATTGCGCCGGCAGCGAGTTTGACAATAGCCTGGTCCCGCGATGGCGGGCCAGCAATAGTTTGGGTGGGCTTTGTGTCGCTCATTTTGGGTGGTTTCGGCTCCCTAATGCCGCGTAATGCGAATGCCGTATAGGCCGCAACAAACCCGGCCTTTTGGCTTCGGGGGGCGGCGAAGCGCGCGCCCTATCACGAGAAATGACACTCCGCAATGGGAGGACAAGCTTAACGCAGGTCGGTATAAGCCAGAAATCAATAATCTCAGGAGGCGACAATGCGCGTCGGTGTTCCCAAAGAAATCAAAAATCATGAATACCGAGTCGGGCTGACACCCGCATCGGTTTTCGATGTTATTCAGGCCGGTCATGAAGTGATCGTCGAAACGCAGGCCGGTTGCGGTATCGATTTCGACGATGATGACTATCGCGCAGTCGGCGCAACCATTGTCGATACGGCGGCCGATGTGTTTGCCGGCGCGGACATGATCGTGAAGGTGAAAGAACCCCAGGCACAGGAAGTCGCGATGCTCGAATCGCGGCATATCCTGTTTACCTATCTCCATCTCGCGGCGGACAAGCCGCAAACCGAAGGCCTGATGGCATCGGGCGCGACCTGCATCGCCTATGAAACGGTCACCTCCCCAAATCGCTCGCTGCCGCTGCTCAAGCCGATGAGCGAAGTCGCAGGCCGCATGTCGATCCAGGCCGGCGCACATTATCTGGAAAAAGAACAAGGCGGTCGCGGAATTCTGCTTGGCGGTGTGCCCGGCGTTGCCCCGGCGACTGTCGTAATCATTGGCGGCGGTGTGGCAGGGCTCAATGCGGCGCAAATGGCGGTTGGTCTGCGCGCCGATGTAACGATTTATGATATCAGCAATGATCGGCTGGCTGAACTATCCACGAATTTTGGTGCCACCATCAAAACCGGTTATGCATCGAAAGCGGCAATCGCCGCGGCCGTGCAGGATGCCCATCTTGTCGTCGGTGCCGTTTTGGTTCCCGGCGGCGCAGCCCCCAAGCTTATCACCCGCGACATGCTGAAAACCATGAAGCGCGGGTCGGTGATCGTCGATATTGCCATCGATCAGGGCGGCTGTTTTGAAACGTCTCGCGCCACGACTCACGACAATCCGGTTTATGAGGAAGAGGGCATCATCCATTATTGTGTCGCCAACATGCCCGGTGCCGTGGCCCGGACATCGACCTTTGCGCTCAACAATGCGACATTGCCCTATGTAATCCAGTTGGCGAGCAAGGGACCGGAAAAGGCGATGGCCGACAACCCGCATCTCGCGGCTGGCCTGAATGTCTCCGAGGGCAAAATCCGCTATGAAGCCGTGGCCGAAGCGCTCGGTCTGCCCTTCAACTAGGATTCCTCTCCGGACGGGCCATCTTCAGACTGGGGCGCGACTGGTAACTCTACCGGCCGCCCCAGTGCCCGCATCACGCTGGACAGCCGGCTTTCCAGATCCGCACGATAGGGCGCGTCTTCCGGCGTGCGCGCGAGCAATGCGCTCCATGTGGCCTCTGCATCGTCCAGCTGCCCGGCTTGCGCCAGCGCAAGGCCAAGGAAGAAGGGTGGGCCGGGATGCTCGGGATCGAGCTGCGCTGCGCGTTCAAACGCCAATTGCGCTGCAGGGCTCATCTGCCCTTCGCCATGCAGGAGCAGTGCATTGCCCAGCGCAACCCAAAGATCGGCATTGTCCGGATCGGTGTCGATCGCATTCTGGATGGCGTGCGCGGCATTCATATGGTCACCAACGCGATTGCGCGCCTCGGCGAACATGATCCAGCGCTCTGACGTCGCGTTGCGATTGTCGAGCAGTTCATCATTGATCTCGGTGCTGCCCTCGGCGGGGCGGTCACGCCGGCTCTCGGTGGGTTGCCCTTCCAGAGCCGGGCTCCCCTGCCAGGCATAGCCCGCCAGCCCGACGAGCAGCGCGGCGCCAAGCCATTCAAGCCTCCGGCCGCGAAACTCCGCCAGACGCCAAAGCCAGAAGAGAATGAGCGCGATCAACAATATCGCTGCGAACCAGCCCATCAGCTTTCCTTCTTCCGGGTGCGGAAACGACCACGTGCCAGCCAGATGCCAAATCCGAGGAGCAGGATGGGGAGCAACCACAAGGGCCATGTCACCGCGTCCATCGGGGGATCATAGGTGATCCAGCGGCCATAGCGTTCAACCAGCCATGCGCGGATATCGTCAGGTTCCTCACCCGCGGCAATACGGCGGCGGACAAGCGCCCGCATATCGGACGCCATATCGGCATCGCTATCGGCAATCGACTGGCCCTGACACACAAGGCAGCGCAGCGATTCCATCAATTCTTTGGCTTCTGCTTCCTGTGCCGGATCAGGGAGTTGCTGATTGGCCCATTCGGCCTCCGCCATGCGCGATTGCGCATGAACCGGCCCAGCGAGACTCACAGCCAGAAGCAGCATGGCGAACCAGCGCGTCATCGGGCATTTTCCAGCGCTGCCAGAAGCTCGGGCACATGCTCAGGGCGGATATCGCCGATATGCTGGCGAATGATGATCCCATTGCCATCGACAACGAAGGTTTCCGGTACACCGGAAGAGCCGAGCGCAAGTTGGGCTTCGCTCTGCGTGTCGGCGCCGATCCGCTCATAGGGATCGCCCCAACGCTGGAGAAACGCAAACACATCCTCGGGCCGGTCCCGCACGGCAATTGCGTCGATCACGACGCCGGCTTCGCGCAGCTGCATGAGCTGGGGCGCTTCAGCGATGCACGGAACGCACCAGCTGGCAAAAAAGTTGACGAGGCGCGGTTCGCCCGTTGCCAGATCGGCACTGCTCAATCCCGGCCGGCCCGGCAGCGCGGGCTCCAGCGAAAATTCCGGCATCGGCTGACCGACCAGTTGCGACTGGATGGCGCGTTGCTGAGGTGACGTGTTCCCGAAATAGAGCGCGTAGGTGAAAAAGCCGAAAAAGATCGCCGCGATCACCAGCGGCACCCACAAAACAAAGCGTTTCATGGCCAATGTCTGGGCTTCCATGTCTGGCTTGTCGCTCATGCCCATGCTTCCCGTTCCATGGTCTTGCGCTCACGCCGCACCCGGCCAACCAGCGAGAGCAAACCGCCAAAAGCAATCAATATGCCGCCCAGCCAGATCAACGTCACGAAAGGCTTCCACCAGAGCCGCAGCTGCCAGCGGCCCGATCCGTCTCCATTGCCAAGAACCGTGTAGAGCTGGCCGTTCCAGGCCGTCTGAATCGCGGCTTCACTGGTTTCGGTCTGCGGGGATGAGAACATCCGCGCTTGCGGCGTGAGGGTGAAAGGCTCGCCGTCCCCGCGCTGGACTGTCAAACCCGCTTCCACGGCCGTCCAGTTGGGGCCAGCGACTGGCCTCGTGCTGTTGAACGTCACCGAATAAGGCCCGACCTGATGGGTGTCCCCGGGCCGAACAGCGACGAGCACCTCTTCGCTGAATGCACTTTCACTGGCCATGCCGGCCATGGTTACCGCTATCCCCAGATGCGCAACCACCATGCCATAGGTGAAGAGCGGCGTCCGGCGCAGATTGCGCTTCCACAGCGGTGCCAGGCTCGCAGCCCCAACTCCGGCAGCGAGAATAAGACCGAGCATCGGCAGGATACCTATCGGCGAGGCGAACATTACCAGCGCAAAAAGCGCGAGCGCGGAAATCAGCACCGGCACAGATATCCGGCCCATAACGTTTTGCCATTCGTCCCGCCGCCAGCGCAAAAGCGGCCCGACCGCCATGACTGCGACCAGCAACAAGGCCAGCGGCCCGGCCGTCGCGTTGAAATAAGGTGGGCCAACCGACAGTTGCTCACCCGTCACAGCTTCTACGCCGAGCGGATACAGTGTTCCGATCAGGACGATGCCGAGGATTGCTGAGAGCAGGACATTGTTGACGACCAGTGCGCCTTCACGGCTCATAAATTCGAACCGGGAGCCCTCTCTCACCGTGCCGACGCGCAACGCATAAAGCGCAAGCGCACCGCCAATATAGATGATCAGAAGCGCAAGGATGAATGTCCCGCGCCGGGGATCGACCGCAAAGGCATGAACGCTGGTCAATACGCCCGAACGGACGAGGAAGGTGCCGAGCATCGACATTGAGAATGCGACAACGGCAAGCATGATCGTCCAGGCGCGCAGCGCATCACGTGTCGCAAGCACGGTTACGGAGTGCAGCAATGCGGTAGCAGCGAGCCAGGGCATGAGCGCGGCATTCTCCACCGGGTCCCAGAACCACCAGCCTCCCCAGCCCAACTCATAATAGGCCCAATAGCTTCCTGCCCCTACGCCAAGCGTGAGGAATATCCATGAAGCGAGGATCCAGGGGCGCATGGCGCGGGCAAATACCGGGCCGACATCGCGCGTGATCAGCGCCCCAACGGCGAAGGAAAAGGCGATCGATATACCGACATAGCCAAAATAGAGCGTCGGCGGATGGAAGGCCAAACCGGGGTCTTGCAACAGGGGATTGAGACCCCTGCCCTCTGGAGCGGCCGGAGACAGCCTCGCAAAGGGATTCGAAGCGAAGAGCAGAAAGGCGTAAAAGCCAATGCCAATGGCAGCCTGCGCGGCCAAAGTTGCGATCAGTGTTTTTTCTTTCAGCCGTCGCTCAAAGATCGCAACAAGCGCGCCAGAGGCGGCAAGGATCGCCACCCAAAGCAGCATCGAGCCTTCGTGATTGCCCCAGGTTCCGGCGAATTTATAGAGCCAGGGCTTGGCCGAATGGCTGTTTGCGGCAACCAGCTCAACCGACAGGTCAGTCCGTAGGAACAGCCAGATCAGCATGGCAAAGGCCACCGCCGTCAGAATGCCCTGAACGACCGCGACGGGCCGAATCGCCGTTGCAACACCGCTATCGTCAGACCGCAATGCCATCACGCCGAATACCAGCTGGAGACCGCAAAGGGCCGCCGCAAGCCAAAGGGCTGCCAGTCCTGCTTCTGCAATCATTGGCTTGTGTCTCCGCCCATATCTACATCCGCAAGTTCGGGCGGCATATAATTCTCATCATGCTTTGCAAGGATCGTTTCGGCGATAAATACACCCCGCGCATCCAACGCGCCTTCGGCAACAACACCGGAGTTTTCGGCAAACAGATCAGGCGTTATCCCGGAATAGAGCACCGCAACTTCGGCCTCGGCATCCTGGACTACAAAGCGAATGGTGATACCGTCCGCCAGTTCTTCAATAGATCCATCCGAAACCATTCCGCCAAGCCGGAACGCCTGACCGACCGGAACGGTTTCGGCCGCAAGGTCAGAAGGTGTCCGGAACAGCGCGGCATTGTCCCGCAGCCCGTACAGCGCAAGGAAGCCGGCGCCGATAACCGCCACGATTGCGATAATGACAAGTGTCAGCCTTTGATGCTTGGCCTTCATCAGCGTTTATCCTCTCGCAGCGCTGCAGCACGTGCTTCGGACGTCCGCATTTTGGCATAGCTCCATATCGACAGGGCCAGGGTTCCAACGATGGTACAGCCATAGGCTGCGATAATGAAAGGCCATTGCTCCATGATATTATCCCTGGGCCATCCGGCGGAGCCGGGCCTCAATACGAATGTCTGCAATTATCCTGCGCATCCTCAGAAGAACGATACCGGCGAACAGGAGGGAGAAACCCAGCGCTGACAGCGCCAAAGGCCACAGCATCGCACTGTCGATTGCCGAACCGCTCAACGTGATGCTTTGCGGTTGGTGAAGCGAATTCCACCAGGTGACCGAATAGTGGATGATCGGGAGGTTCACCGCACCAACCACGCCAAAAACCGCCGCAATTCTACCGATGCTGGCACGTTCGTCGCTTGCTGCAGCCAGCGCCATGAAGCCGAGATAAAGGAACAGCAAGACCAGCATCGAGGTCAGCCGTCCGTCCCATATCCACCAGGTCCCCCAGGCAGGGCGCCCCCAGATCGAGCCAGTCAAAAGGCATAGCGCGGTGAACAGCGCGCCGGGCGCCGCAATTGCCCGCGCCGCTATACCAGCCAATGGATGACGCCATACAAGCTGCATCAGGCTTGCGACGAGAATGCCGCTCCAACCCGCCATGCCAAGCCAGGCGGTGGGCACATGGACATACATGATGCGCACCAGATCGCCCTGCAGATAGTCTTCAGGTGACCGGAAAAGCCCGATAAAAAGCGCGACACTCGTCAACGCCATGCCGCCCCAGAACAGCCACGGCGTCAGCGGCCGGGCGATCGAAAGAAAACGGGTTGGGTTGGCAAAAACATGCATGGAAGCGGCCTCTTAGCGTAGCATCTGCCCGGGGAAAAGCATAAGACGGCCTGCCATCCCTTTATTGCCCCCCTTTCTTCCAGATTAGAGGTTTTCAGCACGCTTGACCGACCTTTCTCCGCCTGAACAAAGCCCGGTAAAGGGCATCCTGCTGCGCATCATGGCTGCAACCGTCTTTTCCCTGATGGCGGCCATGGTGAAAATCGGATCGGATTATGGCCTTCACACGATCGAGATGATCTTTTGGCGGTTCGCCTTTGCACTTCCCCCGCTCCTCTTGTGGATCGCGCTGCGCCCGGGTTTCTCCGTGATCAAGACAAACCGGCCCAAGGCCCATCTTTGGCGCGCACTAATCGGCCTAATCGCGATGGGCTGCAGTTATTTTTCCATCACCTTGCTACCGCTCGCCGAGGCAACGACCATCAGTTTTGCCGCACCCGTGTTCGCCACCGTTCTTTCCGCCGTTTTCCTGATGGAAACCGTGGGCTGGCATCGCTGGGGAGCCGTGGTGATTGGCTTTGTCGGTGTGCTGGTGGTGATGCAGCCGCAAAATTCCAGCCTGCCGCTCACCGGATTGATCGTTGCGCTGATAGCGGCATTCGGCGTCGCATGCGTCATCGTAACAATCCGCCAGATCAGCAAGACCGAGCGGGCCATGACCACCGTTTTCTGGTTCACGCTCATCGCCGCGATATCTACGGGATTCGTCGTGCCATTTTTCGGGACCAACCATGACTGGCAGGGTTGGGCCATCATGGTCTCAATCTCGATGTTTGGCGGCATAGCGCAGCTGTTATTGACCGCATCGCTGCGCGTGGCACCAGTCGTTGTCGTTGCGCCCTTTGACTATATACAATTGCTCTGGGCGGTGGGACTGGGTTGGCTGATCTGGTCTGACTTGCCCACCATCACGACCGCGTTCGGGGCCGCGATCATTATCGCCAGCGGCCTTTATACCCTGTTCCGTGAGCGCAGGCGCAAAACGCCCGTCCGGCCGGTTATCGTCTAGCTTCGACCGATCAACCGGCGCGCGATACGATCGGCAACATCGGCAGCCGGATCACCAGTTTCTTCGGCTTCCTGCCACACCTGTTCGAGGCGTTCGGGGATCTTCGCGATCCGCGTCTCAACTTCCTGCTGGTCACCCTGCCCCATATATTCGAGGCCGACATTGATGATGCCGCCCGCGTTGATGACATAGTCAGGCGCGAACAGGATGCCGCGATCATGGATGCGCTGGCCATCGCCCGGCGTGGCAAGCTGGTTATTCGCGCCGCCTGCCACGGCAGAACAGCGAAGCGCGGCAATGCTCTTCTCGTCAAGGATAGCACCCAGCGCGCATGGGCTCACAATATCGGCTTCGGTCGTGAGGATCGCATCAGCAGAGGCAGCTTCTCCGCCATATTCCGCGGCGAGCGCCTTGGCACGGTCAACATTCACATCAGCCAGTGTCAGGCGCGCGCCTTCTGCAGCCAGCAATTTTGCAAGTCCGCCGCCCACGCTACCGATTCCCTGGATCGCAACATGCACATCCTTGACGCTGTCAGTACCGAGCGCACGCTTCGCCGCAGCCTTGACGCCCAGAAATACACCGAGCGCCGTATAGGGTCCGGGATCGCCGCCAGCAGCGCCGCTTACGACCGGAAGACCCGACACATGATCAGTCTCGCTGCGGATCTCGACCATATCGCCGGTTGTCATTCCAACATCCTCGGCAGTTACATAACGCCCGCCGAGACTGTCGATGATTCGTCCAAAGGCGCGCAACATTTCAGGCGTTTTGGTTTTTGCTTCATCGGCCAGGATAACGGCCTTGCCACCACCCATCGGCAATCCCGCCATCGCGTTCTTGAAGCTCATGCCGCGCGAAAGGCGCAGGGCATCGGTAATGGCCAGCGTCGAATCGGAATAATGCCAGAAACGAACACCGCCGGCTGCCGGCCCCAAATGGGTCGAATGCACGGCGATAATTGCGCTTAATCCGCTTTCGGAATCGCGAAACAGATGCACTGCTTCATGGTCATCGAAGTCGGGAAGGTCCCAGGTCGCGGACATTACAAATTCCTGCGTAGCGGGTGATCAAATCAGCCGAAAATGGGGCGACCGACGGGACTTGAACCCGCAACCTCCGGCATCACAAGCCGGCGTTCTAACCAATTGAACTACGATCGCCATAAGTGGCGTAAAAGCCAGCCGCGCACATAGGGTCGCCAACGCCCTATCGTCAATGGTTTGTAATAAAATTACGGATGCATTTTTGTCAGGCTCGACCGGATGGCCGAGCGTCGCACCAGCCCGCACCCCCACCCGGCCTCCCACTCAGTGTATTCTATGGGAGGCCGGGTGGGGGTGCGGGTTGGTGCGGCGATTCCCCGCTAAGGAATTTCTGTCAAATTCTGGTGGGCGCGGCTGGGATTGAACCAGCGACCCCTGCCGTGTGAAGGCAGTGCTCTCCCACTGAGCTACGCGCCCCGCATTTTCACTGCCACACAATTTCCGGGCAGTTGAAAGAAAAATGGCGGGCACTGAAACAGCGCCCGCCGATTTCTCGCGGCCTGCAATAGCAAGCCTTAAGCGATCCCGGTCGATAAAAACCGGGCATGCAGATACTGTCTAGTTGACGGCATCCTTGAGGCCTTTGCCAGCCTTGAACTTTGGCTGGGTCGACGCAGGAATCTGCATCGGCTCGCCGGTACGCGGATTGCGACCCGTCGAAGCTTTGCGTTCCGTCGTTGAGAAGGTTCCGAAACCAACCAGACGAACTTCGCCGCCATTGCTCAGTGAGCTGGTGATCGTGTCGAACACGGCTTCACACGCTTTGCCGGCATCAGCTTTACTGAGACCCGATGCATCCGCGACGGAAGAAATAAGTTCTTGCTTGTTCATGCTCTCCGCACCCCTTGTGTGTGTCGTTTGGTAGAATTTTGATTCACGGCATTGCCGATGGCCGCATCTAAGTCCAATTCACCTATGACTGTAAAGCCCCAAGCCCAACAAAAACGGTAAAAAACCAAGCTTTTTAGATAAACACGGTCAATTTGTTGTGATTCAGTGACGGACGGGAGGCTTTCCATCGCTTGTCACGCCCGATGCAATCTGAGGACTCGGGTCGGTGGCAATCTCGTCTGCGTCAGTCCATTCGATGGGAGTCACCGGATTCGTGAGCGCTAACGCAAGCACCTCGTCGACATGCGCAACGGGTATAATTTCCAGGCCATCACGAATGTTCGCCGGGATTTCCTCCAAATCCTTTTCATTCTCTTCCGGAATGCAGACAATCTTGATCCCACCGCGCAGTGCCGCAAGCAATTTCTCTTTCAGGCCGCCAATCGGGAGCACCCGGCCACGCAAAGTTACCTCACCCGTCATCGCGATTTCGCGGTTCACAGGAATAGCCGTCAATGTCGAAATTATCGCCGTGACCATTCCAACGCCCGCAGAAGGACCATCCTTCGGCACTGCTCCTTCAGGCAGATGGACATGAATGTCCTTCCGGCTGAAAATGCTGGGCTTGATGCCATAGCTCGGCGCACGCGCCTTCACGAAACTCATCGCCGCCTGAATTGATTCCTGCATCACATCGCCAAGCTTGCCTGTTGTCTTGATCAGGCCCTTGCCGGGAACCGTAACGGCTTCGATCGTCAGCAATTCACCACCAACTTCTGTCCAGGCCAGCCCGGTAACCGCGCCGATCTGGTCTTCCTCTTCGCCCATCCCGTAACGGAACTTGGTTACACCGAGATAATCCGACAGATTATCTTCCGTGATCGTCACGGACTCAGCTTTACCTTCGAGAATTTCACGCAGCGCCTTGCGCGCAAGCTTTGCGATCTCGCGCTCCAGCGTCCGAACACCCGCTTCACGGGTATAGTTGCGAATCATTGCACGTAAGCCGCTATCCTCAAGCACGAACTCACCGTCTTTGAGGCCATGGGCTTCGATCTGCTTCTGCAGCAGATGGCGCTTGGCAATCTCAACCTTCTCATCTTCTGTGTAGCCAGCGAGCCGGATGATCTCCATCCGATCAAGCAAAGGCTGCGGCAGGTCGAGCGAGTTTGCGGTCGTCACAAACATCACATCCGAAAGATCGAGATCAATTTCCAGATAGTGATCCTGGAACTTGTCATTCTGTTCCGGATCCAGAACTTCCAGAAGTGCCGATGCAGGGTCTCCGCGAAAATCCTGCCCCAGCTTGTCGATTTCGTCGAGCAGGAAGAGCGGATTGGATGTTCCGGCCTTTTTCAGATTGCTGGCGATCTTGCCGGGCAGCGATCCGATATAGGTACGACGATGGCCCCGAATTTCGGCTTCATCCCGCACACCGCCAAGTGACTGGCGCACAAAATCACGGCCCGTAGCGCGCGCGATCGACTTGCCGAGTGATGTCTTGCCGACGCCCGGAGGGCCGACGAGGCACAGAATCGGCCCTTTCAGCTTATTCGTGCGTGCCTGAACCGCCAGATACTCAACGATTCGGTCTTTGACCTTCTCCAGTGCATAATGATCCTCATCGAGGACTTCTTGCGCCTTTTTGATATCCTTTTTCAGCTTGGCTTTCTTGCCCCATGGCAAACCCAGCAGCGTATCGAGATAATTGCGGACAACGGTCGCCTCAGCGGACATCGGCGCCATGGCTTTCAGCTTTTTCAGCTCGGATTGCGCTTTGGTCCGCGCTTCCTTTGAAAGCTTGGTCTCTTTTATCTTTTTGGAAAGCTCGGCAAGTTCGTCGCCCTCATCCTCGTCATCATTGCCGAGTTCGCGCTGGATCGCCTTCATCTGCTCGTTGAGATAATATTCGCGCTGGGTCTTTTCCATCTGGCGTTTGACGCGGCTGCGGATTTTCTTCTCGACCTGCAGCACACCGAGTTCGCCCTCCATGAAAGCGAATGCCATTTCGAGTCGCTTGGATGGATCGCGCTCGACGAGCATGGTTTGCTTGTCGGAAACCTTGGCGCCAATATTGGCGGCAACAGCATCGGAAAGCTGTGAGGCTTCCTCGATCTGGCCAAGCTGGACAGCGGTTTCTTCCGGAATTTTCTTGTTGAGTTTCGCGTAGTTTTCGAACTGCTCGACGGTGGACCGCATCAGGGCCGTCACTTCTGGGCCTTCGCATGGCTCCTCTTCAATCAACGCTATGTCGGCGATCAGATGCTCGTCACGATAATGGATATCTTCAAGCGTCGCGCGCCGCTGTCCCTCTACCAATACGCGAACCGTGCCGTCTGGCAGCTTCAACAGCTGCAGCACGGTTGCCGTCACTCCGATATCATATAGCTGATCGCGGTCAGGATCGTCTTCGGAAGGGTCTAGCTGTGCAACGAGGAATATCGTCTTGTCGGCGGCCATAGCGCGCTCGAGCGAAACAACAGACTTATCACGCCCGACAAACAGCGGAACGATCATGTGCGGAAACACAACTATGTCGCGCAAAGGCAAAACAGGTAGGGACTGGGTGGACATTCAATACTCCAATACGCCGCTGGCTCCGGATAAAGGGCTCCCGGACCTCAGCTTTCTGGCAATATGGAGGCGCAGCCGTCCAGCTTCAACTGATGGCGGACATAACAATGTGGATCGGCCAATTTGCTGACGTCAGCAAAACCGTGCTCAATTTCGCAGGACGGGGTGCAAAACCAGCCTAAGCTGCGTCGTCAGCGGTCTTTTCGTCTGATTTGGCGAATACCAGAACCGGCTCCTTGCGGCCTTCGACAACATCCTTGTCAATCACCACTTCGGTGACATTTTCAAGCGTCGGCAGGTCAAACATCGAATCCAGCAAAATGCCTTCAAGGATCGAGCGGAGACCGCGGGCACCCGTTTTGCGTTCAATTGCCTTTTTGGCAATCGCGATCAGGGCGTCGTCGGTAAATTCGAGCTTCACATCTTCCATGTCGAAGAGTTTGGCATATTGCTTGATCAGCGCGTTCTTCGGCTGGCTGAGAATCTTGATCAGCGCATCTTCATCCAGATCATCGAGCGTTGCGATAACCGGCAGACGGCCGACAAATTCAGGGATCAGGCCATATTTCAGCAAATCTTCCGGTTCAACATGGCGCAGCACTTCGCCCACTTGGCGCTCGTCCGGCGCTTCGACATGGGCACCAAAGCCCATCGATTTGCCCTGCATGCGATCTGCAATAACCTTGTCCAAGCCTGAAAAGGCGCCGCCACAGACGAACAGGATATTGGTCGTGTCTACCTGCAGAAATTCCTGTTGCGGATGCTTGCGGCCACCCTGAGGCGGAACGCTGGCTGTCGTGCCTTCCATCAGCTTGAGCAACGCCTGCTGAACACCCTCGCCCGATACGTCACGGGTGATTGAGGGATTGTCTGACTTGCGGCTGATCTTGTCGATTTCGTCGATATAAACGATCCCGCGCTGGGCGCGTTCGACATTATAGTCGGAAGCCTGAAGCAGTTTGAGGATGATATTCTCAACATCTTCACCGACATAGCCGGCTTCGGTCAGGGTCGTTGCATCAGCCATTGTGAACGGCACATCAAGGATGCGCGCGAGCGTCTGGGCGAGCAAGGTCTTGCCGCAACCCGTAGGGCCGACCAGCATGATGTTTGACTTGGCGAGTTCAACTTCACCGCCCGTTGAGCCGTGATTGAGTCGCTTGTAATGATTGTGAACCGCGACCGAGAGAACGCGCTTCGCCCTGCCCTGGCCAATCACATAATCATCAAGAACATCGCAGATGTCTTGTGGTGACGGAACGCCGCCTTCGCGCTTGGATGCTATCGAACCCTTGGTTTCTTCACGGATGATATCATTGCACAGCTCAACGCATTCATCACAGATGAACACTGTCGGCCCGGCAATCAGCTTGCGGACCTCATGCTGCGATTTCCCGCAAAAAGAGCAATAGAGCGTGCTCTTCGAATCGCCGCCGCTAAGCTTTGTCATAAAAATGTTCCTCCGGCCGCCTTAGCGCAGCCGTCTATAGTTTAGCCCGTCGTACCCTGTTTCGACAATGACTTATTACACAAGAAAGTGGCTAACGGCTTAATCGCCCTTGCCATCGGCTTTTGCTTCGTTTTCCGGGCGCTTCTCATACACTTCGTCAATCAGCCCAAATGCCTTGGCTTCATCGGCGTCGAAAAATTTGTCGCGATCGACATTTTTTTCAATCTCTTCGACAGGTTGACCCGAATATTTTGCCATCAATTCATTCATCTTGGCGCGCGTCTTGATCAACTCTTTGGCGTGAATTTCAACATCGGCAGCCGTGCCCTGCATCCCGCTGGAAGGCTGATGGATCATCACCTTCGCATTGGCGAGGGCAACACGCATGCCCGGTTCACCTGCTGTCAGCAGAAACGCGCCCATGGAGGCGGCAAAACCGACGCAAACCGTGCCAACGCGCGGGCGGATATATTGCATGGTATCGTGGATCGCCATGCCGGCCGTCACCGACCCGCCGGGCGAGTTGATATACATGTAAATGTCTTTTTTCGGGTTTTCCGATTCAAGGAAAAGAAGCTGCGCGGTGATCAGCGACGCCATATTATCCTCGACAGGTCCGGTCAGGAAAATAATCCGGTCACGAAGCAGCCGCGAAAAGATATCGAAGCTCCGCTCGCCGCGATTGGTTTGCTCGACAACCATGGGCACGAGCGAGTCTTGAATGGGATCGTACATTTTGGACCTTTCCGGGAAATCAGTTGCGCCAACATTGCGACTTTGTCGCTCCGCTTCAAGGGGGCTTAACGATTGAAAGGCAATCCCGGTGCAGAAAAACCCAGATAGGCGAGTCTGCGCAGCTCCCGGCGTCCACGCACAACGGTGTCCAAAATCATGCCGGCGAACAGGTTCAGAGAAGCAAGCAGCATCAGTCCGGTCGCCAGAATGGCAGTCGGGAAGCGGGGTACAAGGCCGGTTTGCGCATAGGTAATCGCGAGCGGCACAGCCAATATGATCGCCGTTAGTGCAAGGAAACCGGCAATCGCACCGAAAAAGAGAACCGGGCGCTCCATGCGGAACAGGGTCGCCATGGTCCGCAGGATACGAAAACCGTCGCGATAGGTGGAAAGCTTGGACTCCGAGCCTTCGGGGCGTGCGCTATATTCGGTCACTTCCTCGGCGACCGGCATTTTCAGCTCCAATGCATGCACACTTATCTCGGTTTCAATTTCGAAACCTTGCGACAGCACCGGGAAACTTTTGACGAAACGGCGTGAAAAGACGCGGTAACCGGAAAGAATATCGTTGAAGCTGCGCCCAAAGAGATTCGCGAGGATCCCGGTCAGCACGGCGTTTCCAAGACGGTGCCCGCTGCGATAGGCGGCTTCGACCTCAGTCTTGCGAGCACCGACAACCATGTCGAGCTGTTCCTCGACCAGTCGGCGGACAAGCCGCGGCGCTGCAGCGGCCTCATAGGTCGCGTCGCCATCGGCCATGATATAGATATCGGCCTCAACGTCCGCGAACATGCGGCGGACGACATGGCCCTTCCCCTGCATGGTTTCGCAGCGGACAATGGCACCTGCCGCACCAGCCACTTCGGCGGTCCGGTCCGAACTGTTATTGTCGTAAACGTAGATGTCGGCCTGGGGCAGAGCAGCCCGGAAATCAGCGACAGTCTGGGCGATCGCTGCTTCTTCGTTATAGCAGGGCAGGATAACCGCGATTGTCGGCGATCCAGCTGAACGAAACGCAATTTCGCTTTCCGCCACGAATTCCCTGATTTGTTCCATTACCCGCCCTTGGCTGTTGCATTGCTGGCACAGCTTTTAGGCGGGTAATGGTTAACGAAGGGTTCGGAAATTCGCCTTTTCGGCGGAAAATCAGCTTTCCGAAGCCGGTGTTTTCTTTGCAGCGGGCTTCTTGGCCGCAGGCTTTTTCGCAGCCGGCTTCTTGGCCGGTGCCTTTTTCGCTGCTGCTGAGGCTGCGGGCTTCTTGGCCGCAGGTTTCTTGGCCGGAGCCTTCTTCGCGGCAGGCTTCTTGGCAGCCGCCTTTTTGGGCGCAGCCTTTTTCTTGGCCGGTTTCGCGGTTTCTTCCTCTTCCGCTTCGATCGCAGCTTCCAGTTCCTCGCGTTTTACCGCGCGATCCGTGATCGTGGCGTTCTCAAAGAGATAATCGACAACCTTGTCTTCATACAGAGGCGCACGAAGCTGCGCGGCAGCCATCGGATCCTGCTGGACATACTGAATGAAGCGTTCGCGATCTTCCGGCCCATATTGCTGGGCTGCCTGCGCGACAAGCTGGCTCATCTCGCTCTGGTTGATCTCGACGCCGTTTTTCTGGCCAATTTCGGAAAGCAGGAGACCCAGACGGACGCGGCGTTCCGCGATGTCTTGATACTCGTCTTTCTCGTCTTCCATTTCCTTAAGCGCTGCTTCCGGATCCGGCTCGTTCGCCGCTTCCTGCTCAAGCTGCTTCCAGATCTGGTCAAATTCCGATTCAACCATTGTCGGCGGAACCGGGAAATCATGGTTGGCGGCGAGGTAATCGAGCAATTTGCGCTTCATATGCGTGCGCGTGAGGCCGTTAAGCTCCTGCTCAACCTGGCCCTTCATCAACTCGCGAAGCTTGTCGATGCCTTCCAGGCCCAGTGATTTTGCGAAATCGTCATCCGCTTTGGCTTCTACCGGCTTCTTCACTTCGCCAACGACGATGTCGAAAACGGCGTCTTTGCCCTTCAGATAGTCGACATTGTAATCGTCCGGGAAGGTGACTTTCACTTCCTTGGAGTCATTGGCTTTCACGCCGACAAGCTGGTCTTCGAAACCGGGAATAAGCTGGCCGGAGCCGATCGTGACCGACATGCCTTCGCCCTTGCCGCCGTCGAACGGCTCGCCATCGACCTTGCCTTCAAAGTCCATGACGACGAGATCGCCTTCCTTGGCTTTGTATGTCTTGGCAGCGGCTTCGTAGCTCTTCTGATTCTGGGCCAGGGACAGGATGGCGGCATCGACGGCCTTGTCGTCCGCTTCGACCGTCAGACGATCGAGCGCAATATCGTCAATCTTGGTTTCGGGAATTTCCGGCAGGACTTCGACCTTCATCGAAATCTCGATATCCTTGCCGCGTTCCCAATCCGGATCGAGCTCAACCTCGGGCTGCATCGCCGGGCGGATTGCCTGTTCCGCCATGGCGTCCTGAATACCGGACTGAATCGCCTTGTTG
>CAJQMX010000155.1 GCA_905479515.1 uncultured Parasphingopyxis sp. | reverse complement strand
AATCATCGAGCGGCCACGGCTGTCGCAGTTGACCTATGCAGGTTCCAAGAAAATCACCCGTTTGCCGCGACGTTCGGCAATCGTGGCTTTTTCAACAGACGAAGTCTACGCGATTGCTGAATTGGTGCGGCGCCAACGCGGCGGGGCGGCTGTTGTGCTTGGTGCGCTGTCGCCACGCACGCGCAATGCCCAGGTCGAACTTTATCAAAATGGCGATGTTGAATATCTCGTGGCGACCGATGCAATCGGCATGGGCCTCAATCTTGATGTTGATCATGTGGCTTTTGCACAAGACCGAAAATTCGATGGCTACACCCATCGGCGCTTGAATCCGGGCGAGTTTGCTCAGGTTGCCGGCCGCGCTGGCCGCCATTTGCGCGATGGTACCTTTGGTGTGACTGCTCGTGTAGATCCGTTTGAGGACGAATTGGTCGAGCGACTGGAAGCGCATGTTTTTGATCCGGTGAAGATCTTGCAATGGCGCACCAATGTGCTTGATTTCTCCTCACTGGGCGGATTGCTTGAAAGTTTAGACCTCACGCCGCCTGCTTCCGGGCTGACGCGGGCATTGCCGGCTGTCGATCAAAGAGCTTTTGAGCACTTGATGAGTGATTTCGAAGTTCGAGGCATGGCAACTTCGCCCAAGATGGTGGAATTGCTGTGGGACGTTTGTGCACTTCCCGACTACCGGCGGATTGCGCCTGCTCAGCATGCCGATCTGATCGCGACCATCTATTCGGACCTCGTGCGACGAAGCCATGTCAGCGAAGATTTTATGGCCGAACAAGTGCGTAGATGCGATTCTACAATCGGTGATATCGATACATTGGCGGCCCGAATTTCCCAAATACGGACGTGGACATATATTTCAAATCGACCAAAATGGCTTGCCGATCCGACACACTGGCAAGAAAAGACGCAAGAAATTGAGAATGGATTGTCAGATGCACTGCATGAAAGGTTGACGAAACGCTTCGTTGACCGCAGGACATCCGTGCTCATGAAGCGCTTGAGAGAGAACGCAATGCTCGAAGCAGAAATCAGTGTTAATGGCGATGTATTCGTCGAAGGACATCATGTCGGCCAATTGGCGGGTTTACGATTCATCGTTGACCAGTCAGCAGAGGGCGCCGATCAGAAAGCTGTATCAGCAGCAGCCCAGAAGGCGCTTGCGCTGGAGTATGAGGCGCGTGCAGCCCGGCTGCATGCCTCAGGCAATTCTGATTTCGCGTTAGGGTCGGATGGAACCGTGCGATGGCTGGGTGACCCTGTGGGTCGACTGGTCAACGGGGAACATATCCTCAAACCGCGAATCATCCTCCTGGCCGATGAGCAATTAAATGGACATGCCCGCGACGTCGTTGTCGCGCGGGTTGATCGTTTTGTTTCTCACCACATCACGACTGTTCTCAAGCCACTGGAAGATCTTACCAGAGCTGAAGACCTTGATGGTATCGCGCGCGGCCTTGCATTCAGGCTGACAGAAAATCTCGGTGTTTTGTTCCGGCGCGATGTGACCGAGGTCATTCGCGATCTCGATCAGACCGCAAGGGCTGGTCTGCGCCGTTATGGTGTGCGGTTTGGTGCCTACCACATTTTCATTCCGGCTTTGTTGAAGCCTGCACCGGCAGAACTGATTACGCTTCTGTGGGCGATCTCAAACGACGGTATCGACAAGCCAGGCTTTGGTGATGTTACGCCGCTGCTCGCAGCTGGACGGACATCAGTTGCGACTGACCCGACATTCGAACGCGAGTTTTATCGGTTGGCCGGTTTCCGGTTCTTGGGCAAACGTGCCGTCAGAATCGATATTCTCGAGCGTCTTGCCGATCTCATTCGCCCGGCGTTGCAGTGGAAACCGGGTTTGGTCCAGCGTCCGGAAGCCGGATATGATGGTTCGCGGTTCATCACTACGACTGGAATGTTGTCGATTTTGGGCGCCACTCAGGACGATATTGAGGAAATCCTCAAAGGTCTTGGATATCGACCGGAGCCAGTAGGTGTGGAAGAAGCGGCTGCTCATATTGCAGCACTTGATGCTGCGGTGAAGCCGGCGGAAACTGCTGTAAAAGGCCCGGTGGTCGAGGTTATTCAGTCGCGCACGGCAGCCGAGCGGCCACAGCCAACTATAGCAAATTCCGCGGAGACACCTGCCAGCGAAGAAGCACCGACGGAACAAGCTTCTAGCGTGCCTGCGGAAACCTCCGAAGCTGCTAAACCTGCCGATGAAGCTCAAACTGTTGAGAGCGCTGATGTCGCTGGCAAGGAGCCCAAGGAAGCTGAAGGCCCAACCACCGTGTTGCTTTGGCGTCCCGGTGGGCGTTCCGATGGAAATCGCAGCCGTGGCAGACAGCAGCAGCAACGCGGTGACGGAAAAGAAAACCCGCAGCCGCGCGGCAGATCAGGTGGCAGACCTGACGGTAAGGGTGCGGGGAGCGGCCAGGGCGAAGGCCAAAAGGACGGTCAGCGGGACGGACGCGGGCGCAATAACAAGCCTGGTGAAGGTCGCGGCAAGGGTCCCAAGGGCGGAAAACCTGGTGAAAACCGAGGCGGCAATTCCAATCACAAGCAGCGGCCTGTGAGAAAAGAAAAGCCGATTGATCCCGATAGCCCGTTTGCAGCGCTGGCTGCGCTTAAGGAACAACTAAAGAAGTAAGGTGGCGCTTGGCGATTTTGCCTCCATCTCCTGACCGGGAACGTATCGATAAATGGCTGTATTTTGCCCGTGTGGCAAAATCACGCACTCTGGCTGGCAAGCTGGTGGCCAGCGGTCATGTTCGCGTCAATGGTGAGAAAAAGAGACAGCCCAGTTACGCGGTCAAACCAGGTGATGCTTTGACCATCGTTCAGGAGCGGCGGGT
>CAJQMX010000154.1 GCA_905479515.1 uncultured Parasphingopyxis sp. | reverse complement strand
CCGGATCAGCGCCAGACGCTGATCGGCCTCGGCCTCAACAAGATGAACAAGACCGTTGAACGTGAAGACACGCCCGCAGTGCGCGGCATGATCAGCAAGGTTCAGCATATGGTCGAGATTCAGGACAGCTAAACAGCCGTCTCCATCCGGAGGCGATAGCGCGAACCAAGCGAAAGCGAGTGCAGACAATGAAACTCAACGATCTCAGAGACAATAACGGCGCCCGCAAGGAGCGCACCCGTGTCGGCCGTGGTATCGGTTCCGGCAAGGGCAAGACCGGTGGTCGCGGTGTGAAGGGCCAGAAGAGCCGTTCGGGCGTAGCGATCAAGGGCTTCGAGGGTGGCCAGATGCCGCTCCACATGCGTCTTCCAAAACGCGGCTTCAACAATCCGTTCGGCAAGGACTATGCCATCGTCAATCTCGGCGCGGTCCAGAAGGCGATCGACGAGAAGAAGCTCGATGCCAAGAATATTGTCGATCAGGCTGCTCTCAAGGCTGTTGGCCTTGTCCGCGGCGGCAAAGACGGCGTGCGTCTTTTGGGCAAGGGCGAGCTTACGACCAAGGTGAAATTCTCCGTGGCCGGTGCTTCCAAGAGTGCTGTCGAAGCCGTTGAAAAGTCTGGCGGCGAAATCGAAGTAACAGCGCCTATCAATGCCGAGGCGAAAATCGCCAAAGCTGAGAAAGCCGAAGCCAAGAAAGCGGCCAAGGCCAAAAAGTGATTCCATCGTCACCCCGGGCTTGATCCGGGGGCCAGGGCGGCGTGCGATATTGTTTGTGGCCCTGGATTCCGGATCTGGTCCGGAATGGCGGTTGAAGTAACAATCGGGCGGGGCCTTGCCGTATGGTGCCCCCGTTCCGATATAGCGGTCTTCGCAGATCGGGGATGGAATAGACGATGGCAAGCAACGCCAATGCTGGAGCAGGACTCAATCTGGGGAAATTTGCCCAGGCCACCGAGTTACGCCAGCGGATCTGGTTCACCCTTGGTGCGCTGATTATTTTCCGGCTGCTGAGCTTTGTGCCGCTGCCAGGCATTGACCCCGTTGCGCTTCAACAGGTTATCGACATTACGCAGGATAATACCGGCGGCGGCGGTATCCTGAACGTCTTCAATACATTTTCGGGCGGATCGCTTGAGCGGATGAGCATCATCGCGCTTGGCGTTATGCCCTATATCACGGCGTCGATTGTCATCCAGATGGCAGCGGCTCTCTCTCCGACGCTCAATGCGATCAAGAAAGAGGGCGAAAGCGGCCGCAAGAAACTCAACCAATATACGCGCTACGGCACGGTTGGTCTGACCGCCGTTCAGGGCTATTTCCTCGCAGTCGGGCTAGAAACACTGGCAACCGCGCAGGGCCATCAGGTGATCGTCAGCGACAGCATCATGCTGTTCCGCCTCGGCGCCGTGGTCAGCCTTGTCGGCGGCACGATGTTCCTGATGTGGCTTGGTGAGCAGATCACGTCGCGCGGTATCGGCAACGGTATTTCGCTGATCATCATGGCGGGCATTGTCGCCCAGATGCCGACCGAGCTGATCCAGCTCTTCGCCTCGGGCCAGACGGGCGCAATTCCTACCGGCTATGTCGTCGGCTTCCTGCTTCTCTTTGTTGGCCTGATCTTCGGCATCTGCTTCATGGAGCGCGCCCAGCGCCGTGTCCTGATCCAGTATCCGAAACGTGCGCAACAGCGCGGCGGCATGACGCAGGAAAAATCGCACCTGCCGCTCAAGATCAACACGGCCGGCGTTATCCCGCCGATCTTCGCCTCGTCGCTGCTGCTGATGCCGCTGACGGTGGCGCAGTTCATGTCTGGCGGCGTGACCGATACGACCGGTACCGGTAATGAGCTTCTGCTGACGATTACCAACGCATTGGGCCGTGGCGGATCGCTCTATCTGCTGCTCTATGCCAGCCTTATCGCCTTTTTCTGCTTCTTCTACACAGCGGTTGTGTTCAACCCTGAGGAAACGGCGGACAATCTGAAACGCTATGGCGGCTTCGTACCGGGTATCCGCCCGGGTGAGCGGACGGCTGAGTATCTCGATTATGTGCTGACGCGCATCACGGTGGTCGGCGCGATCTATCTGGTGACAATCTGCCTGATTCCGGAATTCCTGTCGACGCAGGTTGGCATCCAGGCGTTCGTGCTGGGTGGAACCAGTTTGCTTATTGTCGTCAATGTCACCATTGATACTGTCAGTCAGATCCAAAGCCATTTGCTTGCGCACCAATATGGTGACTTGATCAAAAAGGCGAAACTGAAGGGTGGGGGACAGCGTCGGTGAATATAATTTTGTTGGGCCCGCCTGGTGCGGGTAAAGGCACCCAGGCGTCCCAGCTCGAAGACGAGCGCGGTATGATCCAACTTTCTACCGGCGACATGTTGCGCGCTGCCGTTGCAGCCGAAACCCCGATCGGGCTTCAGGCGAAAGACGTTATGGCGCGCGGCGATCTCGTTTCCGACGAAATCGTGACCGGCATTCTCTCTGACCGTCTCGACGAAGACGATGTACAGGGCGGCTTCATCCTTGATGGCTATCCGCGCACCGAAGCGCAGGCCCATTCGCTTGATGCCTTGCTTGCTGAAAAGGGCATGAAGCTCGATCACGTCATCGAACTGGTTGTCGACGAGGATGCTCTGGTCGAACGGATCACGGGCCGCTTCACCTGCGCGAAGTGCGGTGAGGGCTATCACGACACGTTCAAGCAGCCCAAGGTTGCAGGCGTGTGCGACGAATGCGGCTCGACCGAATTCAAGCGCCGCCCGGACGACAATGCCGAAACCGTCCGCACGCGGATGGAAGAATATCGCAGCAAGACCGCACCGATCATCCCGCATTACGAGCCGAAAGGCCTGGTAAGCCGGGTCGATGGCATGGGCGACATCGATGCTGTGAGCGCCGATATCGCGGCGATCCTCGACGCAGGCTGAGCCCGTTTCGACGAAGGGCATGGATCGCCCTCGCGCAATCCGGAATCTTTGCTATGCTCGCCCAACCTTATCGAGGGAGGGGTTAATCATGGGCCGATTGAGCGTGATTCTGGCTGGATGTCTGGTCGCGGCGCCACTTAATGCCGAAGTAACCCTGTCGGACACCGGCTTCACCGCTACCAACAGCGCAAGCGTATCGGTGAGCCCTGCCGCAGTCTGGGCCGCCCTGATCGATCCCGCACAATATTGGAATCCCGATCATAGCTGGTTCGGAGAGGCCTCTGGCTTTTCGCTCGATCCAGTTGCGGGTGGCTGCTTTTGCGAAACCAACGACAGCGGCGGCAGTGTTGAGCATATGCGGGTTGTGATGGTGCAGCCAAACCAGATGCTGCGCCTGACTGGTGCACTTGGCCCCTTGCAGAGCGAGGGACTGGCAGGCGCGCTGACCTGGCAGCTTGAGGAAAGTGAAGGCGGCACGCGGATTACCCAGACATATTCGGTCGGCGGCCATATGCAGTTTGACCGGGAGACACTGGCGCCGGTTGTCGATGGCGTTGTGCGCGAACAGCTAGACCGGCTCGCCGCGCTCTTCCCGACTGATTGATTAACTAGTCACGCCTTTCTCGTCTGCTACACTGGGGTTTAGACCGGACTCGAATCATCCGGCGGGGCGCGCTTGGTTTTTATTTGGGGGAAGAGACAATGGCAGTTAGTGATCATGTAGATCTTGAAGGATTCATGGCGGGCGTTGAGAAGCGCAATCCGGGACAGACTGAATTCATTCAGGCCGTGCGCGAAGTCGCTCAGGACGTTTTCGAGTTTATCGAAGACAAGGAAGAATATCACGCCGCACAGATCCTGCGCCGGATGGCCGAGCCAGACCGTGTGGTTTCGTTCCGCGTCTGCTGGGAAGACGATAATCACAATATCCGCGTTCAGCGTGGTTGGCGTGTGCAGAACAACAATGCGATCGGCCCATATAAGGGCGGCATCCGTTTCCATCCGTCTGTGACGGAGAGCGTGCTCAAATTCCTCGCCTTTGAACAGACGTTCAAAAACTCGCTGACCGGCCTGCCCATGGGCGGCGGCAAGGGCGGCTCCAATTTCAATCCCAAGGGCAAGTCAGACAGCGAAGTCATGCGCTTCTGCCAGTCCTTCATGACCGAGCTGTATCGCCATATCGGCCCGGATACGGATGTTCCCGCCGGCGATATCGGTGTGGGCGGTCGTGAGATCGGCTATATGTTCGGCCAGTATAAGCGGATCACCAATCGCTGGGAGGGCGTCCTCACCGGCAAGGCCCGCGAATATGGTGGGTCGGAGATGCGGCCAGAAGCCACCGGCTATGGCGCGGTGATCTTCCTGCAGAATATGCTCAAGCATCAGGGCCAGGATGTCGAAGGCAAGACGGCGGTGATTTCAGGGTCCGGCAATGTCGCCACCCATGCCGCGGAAAAGATCACCGAGCTTGGCGGCAAAGTGCTCACCCTGTCTGACAGTGGCGGCTTTATTCACGATCCCGATGGCATCAA
>CAJQMX010000153.1 GCA_905479515.1 uncultured Parasphingopyxis sp. | reverse complement strand
AGTTTTTAGAATTATTTTAAAATATAAGATTTTGCAGATAAAATCTCCTGATACCCTCTTGCTAAAGCGGCTGTTTAGTTACTGTACGCAACAGTAAAAAGATTCCAAAGCCCGCAATTGCCGCTGGTCATCAAGGGTGGCAGTTGATAGAGTTTGCCGAAGGCGGTTCTACCGATTTTATCGGTCGGTTAAAAGGGAATATAGTGAGGACGTTTTTATGTTCAACTCTATAGCTGCCCCCGCAACTGTGAGCGTGGAAGGGCTTTCAAAGATGCCACTGGAGAATTCTGGGAAGGCAGAAAGCACCGTGATAGCGCGAGCCAGGAGACCTGCCGCCGACAGGAAATAAGGAAATTCGTCGGGTGAGACGAGAACAGGAGAGTGACATGCGATATAAAATAGCGGCGGCGACCTTGATGGCGGCACTGGCGGTACCAACCCTGGCATTTGCCCACCATCCAATGGGCGGGGCAACTCCCAGTAACTTTATGGAAGGATTGTTGTCCGGTTTCGGCCATCCGATTATCGGGATTGACCATCTGGCCTTTGTGGTTCTGGTGGGGCTGGCGGCTGTGTTCCTGACAAGAAAATATCTGGCGCCGCTCGCCTTTATTCTGGGTACCATTGCGGGATGCCTGCTGATTGCAAATGGAGTTTCGCTTCCTTACGCCGAATTGGTGATTACCGGATCCGTCATTCTTCTGGGCGCGTTGGTGATGTCCGGCAAGAAGTTCCCGGCGGGCCTTTATATGGCGATTTTTGCCATCGCCGGCCTGTTCCATGGCGGTGCCTATGGGGAGGCCATCATCGGGGCGGAAAATACACCGCTTGTCGCCTATCTCCTTGGCTTTGCGATCATTCAGTATTCAATTGCCATCGGCGCAGGATTTGTAGCAGAGAAATTCTGGCATGCGACGGAAGCCGCGGCGACGAAACCACGGATCGCCGGTGCGGTCGCGGCCGGTATTGGCGTTGCCTTCTTCGTTGAGAATGTTGAAGGAATGATTTTCGGTTAAGGATGATCCGGCCGCGCAGGCGGTTCCGTAAAAGAAAAAGCGCCGGAAATCCCGGCGCTTTTTTTATTGCCTAATTGGTGCCGTTAGCGGACATATACATGTACTTCACTGGACGCGACACTCGCATTTGCGGTGCTGGCGAGCTTCACGCGTGATGCGGGCAGGCCCATATCGACGAGGGAGCGTAACACCCGCTCTGCATTCTGGACGGATTTTGCCTGATTGCTCGCCAGGTTTCCGCTCAGCGGTGCAACAGAGACAACATCGAAAGAAGACTGCGGCCGTTCCTGCATGGTGCGGCTGACCGCATCATAGAGTGCCTGTTCATAGGCAACATCGTCACGATCGAAACGGATGATGACCAATGCCTGCCGTTCCCCTGTGGCCGCATCCGCCGAGGTGGTTTCCAGATAGTTGCGCGTTCCGGCGCTCGTTCCGAGGAAACCGCCGTTCTTGATCGCGATGGAGGTGTTGGTGAGATTCATCCGCTCCGTGCCGACATAGGCGGTCTGGCGGTTGATGTCGTTGGTGAGCTGGTTCAGGAGGCGGTTCGCCAGAACCGACGTGCGGCTGGTTTCATCCTCCAGTACCGTCAGCTGGCGGTGATCTTCCTCGATCGCGCCGCTTAGCTCAAAGGCAGACTGCACCGATTCGAGCAGGAAGCCGACTTCGCCCGCGTCTCCGGCAACTGTATTTGCCAGGCTGTTCATTTCGGAAACGTCCGCAGCAATCTTTTCAAGGTCGCCTTGCGCCTCATTCCACTGGTTGATCAGGATCGGGTTCCCCTTTGTGGTGCCGATCTGAAGCCGTGCGTTGATCGCCGCCATAGTGCCGTGATAGCGCTGCGATGTCGCGGAGGTTGATGCCTCAATTGCTTCGAACTGGGCGCTGCTTTGGTTGATGCGCGCCTGCAGGGCCCGAAGATTCTCGCGTAACGCTTCAACCCGCTCTCCAACAACTGTTCCCGTGCTGGGCGCTGCGGTCACATCCGGGAGCTGGAACCGGCTTGGAGCAACTTGAGGTGCTGGAGCGGCCGCTGCGGCAGATCCTGTTGGATCGCCATCCTTTGTCGCCATCTCCGCAGTGGGGGCGACTTCCTGCCCTGTCTTGGCGGGGGCCGGGTCCCCCGTCAGGGGCGGCAACAGTTTTTCATCGACAAAAGAGCAACTCGCGACGAGTAACACGGCGCTGACTGCAACGGGGCGGGTAAGGTTGAGTACCATGGTTGTAAAACACTCTTAGTTTCTGTGCGCGCAAAACCCGGTAGGGAGGGCGATGTTGCCGTTCCATGCCGAGCGGTTAATGTAACCGGAAATCAGGGGGAGATAGTATCTAATGAAAAGCGTGGCGACAAGAACCGATTTTGACACAACTTTTTCAGAAAATGCGGTTTAATCGCTTGCATTGCCTCCCCCTTTTGATTAATTTCCCGATCCTCAGGCAGGCGCCATACAATATCGCGCCCTTCGCTGGTCCGGATGGGATTGGCAATTTAGCACCGGTAGCTCAGCTGGATAGAGCACTAGACTACGAATCTAGGGGTCGGGAGTTCGAATCTTCCCCGGTGCGCCATCTCCATTTCTCCCCTGCAAATATCCCCTAACGCCTTGAAAGGTAAGGATATTTCTGGTGTTCGAAACCCCGAATTTCGGCAGTACGCCAGTTGGTCCTTGAAAGCGAGCTTGAGGACCGTTTGACGGTGCTCAATTCTTCCTTTTTTCCAAAGATTCCAAGGGTTTGACAAGAATGTCATCGAGTGTTCGAAAGTCTCCTCGTAGGTCTGCAACGGCTTGCCGCAATTTTTGATCCGCTCACGGAGGACCATGCGCTCCATTTCCAGATTGCCGATGCGCTTCTCGTAAGCCTTGATCACAGATTCGCTGTCTGTTTCGACCAGCCGATCCATCAGTTGCTCAATTTTCCGGTCGATCTGGGACAGCTCAGCTTTCATCGACTGCCCCTGCGCTTTCATGGTCAGTGCACGCTGATCCCATAGATCGCGGAACAGTGCCGAAGCCCGTTCGAATAACTCCGGTGTGGGACGCAGTGATTGCAGCAGCGCCTCGAATTCCTCCTCGACCACCTCGCGACGAACCGATTTGCCTTTCGCCGCGCAATCCTTCTGGCGGCACAAATAGTAGGGATAATGCGCCGCCTTGCCCTTCGACCAGTTGGCGGTCAGAGGATTGCCGCAGCAGCCGCAGAGGACGAAGCCCCGCAACGGGAAATCCTCGTTGATGTCTTTGCGCGCCGGAACGCGCGCTTTGCCATTCAGGCGGTCCTGGATTGTCTTGAATGTCTCAAGGCTGATCAGGCCGTCATGTTGGGCTGGTCGCAACGAAACATCCCACTTCGGCAGTTCGAGATAGCCTGCGTAGAGTGGTTGCGTCAGAAAATCATTCACGCGCTGGTTCGTCACATCGCCGCGCGGCGTTTTCGGAAATTCAGGTTGAGATTCGAGAAAGCGCTTCACTTCAGCCTGCGTTGAGAAACGCCCGCTGGCATACCCTTCGAGCGCTTCTTTCATGATCGAGGCCAACGGCTCATCACGACGTAGAACTTTCCCTTGTCCTGACGCACGCTCGTAACGGTAGCCGACAGGCGCATGGAAGACCCAATAGCCGTTCATCGCGCGGGCGCGCATCCTGTTCTTGGTCTGCTCGGCGTTCTTCTCGCGCTGGTGCTGCGCGAATGTCGCCATCATGTTTTCGACCATGCGGGAGTCCGCATCGTCTTTGAATTCCATACTCGGGCTGATGAGTTGTCCGCCTGCCTCGCGCAGAAGTTCGCGTAGGTCGAGATGGCCGCGTAGGTCGCGTGCGAAGCGGCTGATATCGTCAATGATTACCATCCGCTGGTCGTTGCGGTACGCTTTTAGATGTTTCAACATCTCCAACATGCCGGGCCGGTCATTGCGTCCCCCGGTCATATCGTCACGGAAGACCTCGACTACTTCGAAGCCTCTGAACGCAGCGAACTCTCGGCAGCGTGTTTCCTGGGAGGCCAAGCCGGTCCCACGGATGGTTTGCTTTACGTCCGATACACGGCAGTAGATAACAGCTTTATTGTTGTTTTCTTCCTTTTCTTTCATCGAATCCTTCACCTTTCCGCAGGCGGGGCCGCAGTCTCTTCTTCGTCACATTGTTTTGCTTTTGTTCCTATCCTAGCATATTGCGCCGTCGCTGAAAGTGATTTGTGCCTCGTCTCTTGCCTCGCAAGCTGAGCTGGATGGACTCCCCACGCGGCATCGATGAACGCGGACATGATCGCTGATAATCTGTGGATAAGATCGTCGGCCTGCTCGTCGGTATAGCCGAGAGCTTTGAAGGATTGCCGATGTTTTTTTACTATCTCTTTCATGCGAGCAAACTCCGCCCGTGTCAGCAATGCACCGCACGCTGACCAGTTTCTTTTCCTTTTCGGACAATAAAGCAGTAAATCACCCTCGCGGGGTGATAAGCGCAGATATTGCTGCGCTAATGCTGCATATATACTTTAATTATACCGTAGCATTCCGCTGTAACGCAAACTCAGCAACGGTTTTGGGCAAAAATAAAGCCTCGATCTTGTCACGGAAGATCGAGGCTTTCAAAAGAGATAATCTCTTTTAACGAGAGTTTCGATCCCCTTTTAATCTGGGGAGATGGGAGAGCGGATCGAACCTTTCGAAGATTATTATTCACTACATGTTCATTTTCAACTTATTAATGTCAAAATAATAAGGGTCTCAATCATGCTGCGCTAGATTGAGACCCTCATAAGAGACCAAGCTCTTTGGAGAAGAAATTTATCCGTTCAACAGGGTAGTTTAGGATAAAAACTCAGTTATCATTTTGCCAAATATTACCCAGGACATCAAACTTATTCCTCTACCGAGTTCTTGAGAAATTTGACTTTGCGTACCCGCCAAGGCGCGCAAACGTATGCTGGGTTTCAAATTCGATGCTCGCACTATCCAGCGTATTGCGAAGAGCAGTAATCCGTTTGCGGTTCTCTTCGTCAACTTTCCTTCTGCTATCTATCGTCAGACTGCTTCCGGGTTCTAGCGTCGCTGAGCAACGAGGTGCCCGCTGTTCCCGCAGACGCCGCAACAGCTCCTCCTTTGTCGAGATCGCCGGATGTGCGTTGCCGCTTCGACCGATGATCACCGCTCACGCTCGTCACGACTGCGACGGCGGGGCTTTTCGTCCCGCTCCTCTTCCAAACGCTCCATGGGTGTCCGAAGCACGATGCGTCCATTCACGGGGACGGAGTCCAGAACGACCGTATGACCTTCGCCGTCCTTGTGCGGAAAGGCTGCGCCGACACGATTGAAGAAGGATTTGTCGTCCGGGCCGTCTTTCGTGTGAAAGGCTTCAAAGCTGGGCTGCTTTTTCTCTGTACGTTCGCTCATGGCTTTCTCCGTGAATTAGGAGGGCCGGTAGCCCTCGACATAAGACCACTGGCCGCCAGCATATTGCGGGTAGTGTGCAAATTGCTGCGGCACGGTTTGCGTGACGATCCTCGCACGGCGTTGCCCCCATCTTGAGGGGATAGGCACGGAATCGTGCGGCGGATGGAACGGATTGGGCAGGAAGCGGCCCGCGAAATCGCCGCGCGTGTAATAGGGCTGCTTTTCTGCGAATACGGGCTTCAGGTTCTTTCCCGAGATAAAGAGAACTTGGCGGTCCTCGGGCATCGCCAGCACCTCTTCAGGCATCATCAGGGCGCGGGCCTGTTTGGTGCGATTTTCTTCCGCAAAAGCGTGGAACTTCATATCGGCGTAGGCCGTGAACGGATCGCCGCCGTTCATAATGCCAAGCGCAGCATTGAGCTTCTGGCGTCTGGCATCAGCCTGACGCAGGCCGTCATCATATTCGAGCGTTTCGGTGCCAAGCATCGAAGAGACCATCTGTGCGGTCTGATAGTCGCGCACGCCGAAGAACTGACGTAGCGCGGCTGATCCCATAAAGCCCTGCAATGCCGGAGCGCCGAAGTTGCGCACGATCTGTCCGACATCCTGAAACAGCGCCCAGGTGCGTACACCCGCACCACGTCCGAAGGTGAAGGCGCGCAACAGCGCCTCGAAATTGCCGAGCTGACCCGCCTCATCAATGATCATATTTACAGGTGGCGCGGATGGCGCGCGCGACTTGTAGAGCATCTGTACCGTGAACATGGTGCGTAAGATTGGCGACCACAGCCCGACATATTCAATCGGCACATTGATCGCCCAGCTCGTCGCTTGGTGCGCATCGCAGGTGTCGGCAAGCGACGCATCGGCGTTATCAAGCGAGGCCAGCAACATCGGGTCATCGAGAAAGTTCAGGTGGGCGTATAGCTCACCGATGATCGAGCCGAATTCTTTCTCGCTCTCCTGCTGCTTGGCCAGCATCTCGCCGGCGGTTCGGCGAACGCTGTCCATAGAGGAACCCAACATGCATTCTAGGCAGTCGGCCCAACGTTGCGTATCGGACTCAATCCAGTTGATGACGCGATAGAGCGAAGGGAAGCTGACGCGCCCCGTCGTCTCGACCAGCATCTTGATGATGTTTTCAACCCACTCGCGCGCGCGCAACTCGAAATACCGCCCGTTGGATGCGCCGCTCGCCGGGATCAGGCTTTCGGCGATGAACTTGCAGTCCGCATGGAAGTGCGGGTCATTCAGTTTGAGAATATCGAGCGGGTTCATCTGGTGTTGCGGCAGGCCGCGCATGCCTGTCGGGTTCCAGCAATAGAGGTAGCTACGCTCAAATGCGAAATTGATCATCGTGACCGAAGCGATTTCACCGCGCGGATCGAGGATGAAGTTGCGCCTGCCCGCATTGCGCGCGACGGCGAGCGCGAGCAGGTCGCGCATCTTACCTGAGCCTGCACCGGCGATAGTGATGATCGGTGCATCGGTTTCGAGGCAGAGCGGCTTGTTTGCGGCGTATCCGATTTGCAACCCGCGCCCGTCCATCAGGCCCACGCGCTTGAGATCGTGCTCGTTCGCCCAGGATGCCGATCCGAAACGGTATTCCTCATTATCATACATGGCTGCGTTCTCCTGTTCCTATTCGCCTTTGAAAATCCGGTCATGCGTAGCCATGATTTTCGTCTTCTCCGGTACGGTGAGGACGTGTTCACCTGCGTCGGGATGAAAGCTCTTGATGAAGTGGGAGCGTATTTGGCGCGGCTTCACGGTCGGGTGAAACGCGTTGATCATCCGTATCCAGACGCAGACCTTCACATCACAAGGGATGTCAGATTTGGGAGAGCCGGGAGCGAAGAGCAGCTTGAAGCGGTCGAATATCGGCTTCATCTCCGGTTCTACAAATTCGATCTGAATGTTCTCCATGGGACACGTCTTCCGTTCAAAAAAGAAACGCCTGAATTCCGCGTGCGGGAACTCAGGCGTCAGGTGGTGAGCATGGCGGACTTACCCGCCAAGCGATCCGAGGACCGCGAGCCCCACGATCACCCAGAAGACGACCGCGATCACCGCGCTCCAATTGGTTTCCTTTTTGTAGATACCGCCGACGCGGCGATGACGTGTGAACATCTTCGAACTCCTTTTCATGGTTCACAGGAAGCGGGTCGCAAGTGCGATCCCGCCCATCACCAGCGCCGTCGAGATCGATGCGCGGGAGATGAAAAAGACCAGGGCGGCGCAGATCACACCCCAGACAAGGGCTGTCATGTCTTCGACGCCGTAGCCGTAGTGACCGACCGCGAAGGTCTGAATCCAGCCGATGGATTTACTGTAGAGCGGTGGCGCGCCGAGAAATGTCACGACGAATGCCAGAGTATTCGCGAGACCCTGTATGGACGACATGAAGATCGACCGGCCCGCCTCTTGGTGCTTTTTCATAAATGACATGCGTAGACCTTGATGTTGCCGTCGAGCTTGATTGCCGACAGCTAGACCATGGCACGATGTCCAAGGCGGCTCGGGGGGATAAGCGATAGTTTTCCGGCAAGACCGCATAGGCGGCTTGTCAGGCGGACTCTGACCTTGCGAAGATGTGCGCAGGAGGTCGGTTATGGATGTGAATATTTTGGATAGCGAGGACGAGCGGAATCCGCTCGATTTTGACAGCGTCAGCAAAGCAGAGCTGGAGGTGTTCGGACTGATCCCAGAGTTGTGTCCAACGCTGAACATCGCTTATTGCCGATACATGCGCATGGTTGGCTATCACTCATGCGCGGACGAATTCGAGCAGCGCCAGAAGCAGAAGGACAAGCAAAAATTCTGGCCGACGCTGAAAGAACAGGGAGGCCCGCATCCCGCGAACAATGCCAATCTCTGCGCATTGTTCATGAACCACTATTGCGGAATACCATTTGACCAGGCCTATCTTTGGCATCGCCGCGTGGAAGCGCAGGAATGGCGGCAGGGCTTGAGAGCGGTTCGCGGTGTCACCGTGTCGGAACGATACCAAGCGCTGCAAGGAGATAAGACGAACAAGTTGACCAAGGCGGCGCTGATCAAGAAGGATGGTAAGACCTCCATGATCGACGCCGACGACGCCCCTTTCTAACGGTCCTTTGCATGGACAGAGCGCTGATTGTCGTTCGCGGCGCGAACGCCCCACATACTGGCTTCGAACGGAAAGCGCGTAGACAAGATGGTGGCCAGAACGCGGATGCGTTCGCGGGATTCTTCACGCAAGCGCGGCTGAGCACCGTCTCGCACTGGCGTACATGCCCAGTCGCGAAACCACTCGCGGATGCTCGCGGCCTCAAGGGCTTCCGTATCCAGAAAGACTTCGTGACCCTGATGGACGATCCGACCGCGATAGTCGCGATAGGCGTCTGTGAGGAAGTCGAGCCAGTGATCAGGACTGATGTTCAGGCCAACCGTGAAGGCGCGCAGATCGACGAGAAAATCCGGGTTCGCCATCCGCTTGTCAGTGACAAGAAGGGTGGTTGTTCTCCGGCAGTATCCCAGGCCGATGCAGTGCCAACACAGATTCATGGTCTCGCTCCATTCACTTCGTGGGGTGAAAACTGATGAATCCAGCGTGGCAGCCCGCCGCCGTGCATGGAATCGAGAGCGATTTTTCTTGTAAGGCAGAGCAGCCCGATCTGATTTTCTTGTAAGGTAGAGGGTACACGGGCCGTTGCGGCGCGGGTTCGGATTGAGGAGCTTAAGAATCGCTTCTGGCTTTGGATGTTGAATGACTAAAGGTGCTGAACTGAAGAATCTGTATTGGAAGAATGCCGATCCGAGGAATACGGCGGCGCTCTTTAGGAATGTCGTGTTCAATTACGCTCACGGCACGACGGTTTCGGAAATTGCCGAAAACCTGCCGATGTCGCGTCCGGCAATTTCAAACATGTATAAGCAGATTGGCGAGCGGCTTTCGTTCTGGATGAACCATCGGCTTTTAGGATTTTACCGGGAGTGCCAGGGCCTATCGTGGGACGATGAGACCATCTCCGAGCCGACCGATCACTTCTGGAAATTTTGCTACGAGTATCGGGAAGAGCAGATCAAACATGTCGTCCATCAGAAGAGCCTTGAAGGCCGATGCGTCGTTTGCGACGCTTGCCAACGCCTCCCGGAATTCCAGTGGATGTTCGCGCGATATCGGGAAAGGCGTGGACTAAAACCGGAGGACATCTGGCCTCTGGTCGCGCTTGGGTTCGCACGCAGGCAAGCGTTCGACCAACTCAATTCATTCGACACCCAGTACGACTGCTTCGAACGATGCGGCATGACATTTCCCATCGAGCGTGGAAATGACGGTGTTGTCCCGCTCGATTCGACCAGCGTCTCGGGTTACGTGACGGCTACGCTTCTCCACCATTTTGAAACATATCCAATCGGAACCACAGTCGGTCAGACCCTTGGTCCCGCCGCGTTCGGACAATGGCGAACCTATGCCGACGAACTGGCATCCGTGTTCAAGCTCATCGATGATCCGCAAACCCGAGAACAGCGCATCTGGTACCATCAGGAGCTTTATCGCCGCTGATGTGCCACTCGGTCTAGAACCACGTTCTCCTTCAAATGCTGCTGTGCGTCATGCATCTCCGTTTTTCCCTGTTTTATCAATAAGTCCGACCCGCAAGATGTGCGGTGTACTACACCGCAATCTTGGCAAGGGAGCCCGCTGCGCGCTCCCGTT